>NZ_JBFPKP010000030.1:0-66762 GCF_040948855.1 Paraburkholderia sp. BR10882
GCTAATTCCATTAGGGCCTGCAGGCGCATACCGACCTGCGAAAACGGGCCGGACATAAGCGTGCTGCCTTTACCTGAAAGCCAAAAATCGCAACACTGTTTGCAATCCGGGAGGCGTCCACATAAGAACTCCCTACAAACGGCTTCCGCGCGCCACGGTGAAACTGCCCGAACGGGACAAGGCGCGGGGCACAAGGAGCGGGACTACCCGTTCCGCTTCGTTGAGGAGCGGTTCTGAGCCGTCTTGATCCAGGTCACAGCCAGGTCCGGCAACGGTGAGACGCTGAGCGTATTTCCGTGCACGGAGTTCCCGACGTGACCTGCGATGAAATCTCGCCTGAACCGCAAACGCGACCTCCACGCCGCCGCGACTTGCATAACGAGGGAGACGGCAAATGAGTGTCGGCTGGCACAAGGCAGGGCTCGCGGGCGTCGATTCACATGACGGCCCCGCTGCACAGCGCGCGTGGTCGCACGCCCGTTGGGTTTTGCTTGCGGGCTGCCTGATTGCCATTCCGGCTTTCTATGTCGAACTGCTCGCAACGTCGAGTTCGATGCTCCTGACCGCACGCGTACTCTACGGCGCCATGGCGGTGGCGTGCGCGGCCGCCGTTGCGCGAACCGCATGGTCGAGCCGCAAACCAGCACGGTTTCTGGATCGCAATGCGTTCGATGTGGCGATCGCTTGTGGCGCGCTCGTCAGCATGATGGGCGGAGCGAACCCCTGGTCTTCGATCGAATGGGTGCTCAGACTCGCGTTGATGGCGATGATTGCGCTGCGTATCGTCGTTGCCCTGAGTTCGTATTTCGAACTCAACCGGCTCGCGCTGCTCCCGCTCGCAGGCGGGATCGTTCTGTTACTTGGTGGTGCGGGATTTTACGCGCTGGAGCCGCGGGTGCACAGCTACGCCGAAGGACTGTGGCTCGCATTCGAAAGCAGCGCCACAGTAGGCTATGGCGACATCGCGCCTACGACGCCCGCCTCACGTGTATTTGCCGTGTTCGTCGTGCTGCTCGGCTACGGCATGCTTTCGCTGGCATTTGCCGGCATTGCCGCGTGGCTGATCGGCAAGGAAGAGCGGCGCCTCAGGCGCGAGATGCATCGGGATATCAAGACCCTGCATGCGGAAATTGTGTCGCTGCATCGCGAGCTGGAAGGGCTGCGAGATACGCTCGCGCCGAGCCGCAGCGGTTCGCAACGAGGAGACAACGCGGCCCGACAGATCGGAGCCGGCTGATCGCGCGAGACGTGGCGTGCCACCGCATCGTTCTTTCCTCGTCCCGCCTGCCCGACGCTCGCATGGTTGATTCAGATCAATCGCCGCCCTCCCTAGCCAACGCACAGTAGTACGGTTGACGCCGCCGCCGGGCCGTACCGCGCACGGACGGTCCGACAAACGAAGAGCGCCCCCACCATGACCGATTCCGCTGTTAGCGACGCCGACTCATTTCATGTGAGCCGGGCAATCCACCGGGTGCCTGCGCATGCCACGGAGTGCAGGCAGCCGGACGACTCGCCCGCCGATCAGTGGAACCGTGCAGCCCATGCGAGTCTGGCCGCGGCGACATTCGGCCTTTCGCCGCTCGCGCTCATGCTTTCGGCGTTCGACTGGGCGGGGCACCTCGCAGTCTCACCGGGAAAATGCTTCGACCTTGCTACAAACAGCTGGCTACCGGCAACGTTTCCATCGCGATTGCGCCCTACCGGTGACGAAGCGCAGGAGGGCGGGATGACGGTGTACGCTGGACTTGCCGACCCTCGTTTCGCATCCACCGCATGGTCGAACTGGCCATTCCGGATGTACCGTGATGCGTTTCTGGCGATTGAGCGCTGGTGGCGCGAAGCGACGCGCGGGGTTCCGGGCGTCGAGCGGCACCACGAGGAGCTGGTCGGCTTCGCGGCGCGTCAATGGCTCGACGCGTGTTCGCCAGGCAACTTCATCGCGACCAATCCAGAGGTGTTGCAGGCCACGGTGCGCAGCGGTGGCGCCAACCTCGCTGCGGGCATGCGCAACTGGCTTGATGACGCGAACGCCATGGCCGACACGCTGCGAGGCGCGCGAGCACGCGTGGCACAGCCCTGGACTCCGGGGCGAGACGTCGCGGTGACGCCAGGTCGCGTCGTCTGGCGCAACGAGTTGTGCGAACTGCTGCAATACGCGCCCACGACACCGGATGTTGCGCGCGAGCCGATCCTGATCGTGCCGTCGTGGATCATGAAGTACTACATCCTCGACCTGCAACCGCACGACTCGCTGATCCGGTTTCTGGTCGAACAGGGTTACACGGTGTTCGCCATCTCGTGGCGCAACCCAGGCCCGGAAGCGCGCGATCTCGGCCTCGACGACTACTTGCGCGACGGGTTCCTGGCGGCGCTCGAGTCAGTTCGCACCCGGTGCGGCGAGGCAATCCACGCGGTCGGGTACTGCCTCGGCGGCACGCTGCTCGCGATCGGCGCGGCGGCGCTCGCACGCGACGGGCGGCGCGACTTGCTGTGCTCCATCACGTTGCTGGCCGCACTCACCGATTTCAGCGAGCCGGGCGAGCTTGGCTTGTTCATCGACGCAAGCGAACTCGCCGCGCTCGACGCGCTGATGTGGCGGCAGGGCTATCTGGACGGCGCGCAGATGTCCGCGGCGTTCCAGTTGCTCAACGCGCGCGATCTGATCTGGTCCCGCATGATGAGCGAGTATCTGCTGGGCCGGCGCACGAAGCCGAACGACCTCATGTCGTGGAACGCCGACACGACGCGCATGCCGTACCGCATGCACAGCGAATATCTCACGCATCTATTTCTCGACAACGATCTCGCGGCGGGACGCTATTGCGTGGACGGACAGCCGATCGCACTCTCGGACATCGAAGCGCCGATGTTCGTCGTCGGGACCGAGCGCGATCATGTTTCGCCGTGGCGTTCGGTCTACAAGCTGCATCTGCTCACGCACAACGCGCTCACGTTCGTACTCACGGCGGGCGGCCACAACGCTGGCATCGTGTCCGAGCCGGGTCACCCAGGGCGTTACTTCCGATGCGCGACGCGCGAACCCGACGCGCCGTACCGCAGCCGCCATGAGTACGTGAGCGACACACCCGTGATCGACGGTTCGTGGTGGACCTGCTGGTGCGACTGGCTGCACGAGCACTCGACGGGCGAGGTTCCGGCGCGCACGCCGGAGGCCGGGCTTGGGCCGGCGCCCGGTGAATACGTGCTCGAAAAATGAACGCGCGCAGCCAGTCAGCGGGCAAGTGGTTCGAGGTCAAACGCAGCCGGGCGGGCAGGTAATGCCATGGAGCATCATGCCGAAGTATTGAGAGGAATGCGCTGGTACCCGCGCATGCCAGGCTGGCGCGACGTTGCGGCCGTGGTGCTGGTATTCGGCACGATCGTGTTGCTGGGCGAAGGCGCGCGCCAGATGACCGGCCCGCTGGCGGGCGGCCACGGAGCCTCGATCGCGCTCTCGCCCGCGGCGCTGCCGGGCTATACGCTGCGCACCGTGCTGCGCATGCTGATCGCACTCGTCGCTTCGTTCATCTTTACGTTCACATACGCGACGCTCGCGGCAAGGAGCCGCCGGGCGGAGCGCATCCTCATCCCGCTGCTCGACGTGCTGCAGTCGGTGCCGATACTCGGCTACCTGTCGTTCACGGTGGTGTTCTTCATGTCGCTCTTTCCGGGCAACGTGCTGGGCGCCGAACTGGCCTCGATTTTCGCTATTTTCACGAGCCAGGCGTGGAACATGGCGTTCAGCTTCTATCAGGCGCTGCGCACCGTGCCCTCCGATCTGGACGAGGCGAGCCGCAGTTTCCGTCTGTCCGGGTGGCAACGGTTCTGGCGGCTCGAAGTGCCGTTCGCGATGCCGGGGCTCGTATGGAACGCGATGATGTCGATGTCGGGCGGCTGGTTCTTCGTGGTGGCTTCGGAGGCCATCTCCGTGGGCGACGTGCAGGTGGCACTGCCCGGCGTGGGGTCGTGGGTGGCGCAGGCGATCATGAAGCGCGATCTCGCGGCGGTGGGTTGGGCGATACTCGCCATGAGCCTCGCGATCATGCTTTACGACCAGTTGCTGTTTCGCCCGCTGGTGGCCTGGGCCGACCGGTTTCGTTATGGCGATATCGCGGCGCAGGCTTGCCCGCGCAGCTGGCTGCTCGACCTCTTTCATCGCTCACCGTGGATGCGGCACGCGTGCCGCCCGGCTGGCGCGGCGCTCGCGCGCGCCGCGCATTTGCGGCTCTCGCCCGGAGCAGGTTGGCGCGGCTTCGCACTGGCAAACGGGCCGTTTTCGCGACGCGCCGGCGAAGCGGTCTGGTTCGTACTGTGCGCTGCGGCCGTAACCGCTGCGGCGATCGCCGTGCTGCGCTTCGCTGCGCCGGCTCTCGGATGGGCCGACGTGGTCGATGCAGCACGCAACGGCTTGCTCACGTTGCTGCGAGTCGCGGTACTCATAGCGCTCGCCTCCGTGATCTGGGTTCCGGTGGGCGTGGCGGTGGGGCTTCGCCCGATGCTCGCGGCCTGGGTCCAGCCGGCCGCGCAATTTCTGGCCGCCTTCCCCGCCAATCTGCTGTTCCCCGTCGTCGCGTTCTGCATCGTGCGCTTCAGGCTCGCCCCGGAGATCTGGTTGTGCCCGCTGATGATCCTCGGCGCCCAGTGGTACATCCTCTTTAACGTGATAGCCGGCGCTACCGCCTTGCCGAGCGATTTGCGCGAGGCGGCGAGGAGCCTGCGGCTGCGGCGGCGTGCGCGGTGGCTGCAGGTGCTGCTGCCCGGCATCTTCCCGTATTACGTGACGGGCGCGCTCACGGCGAGCGGCGGTGCGTGGAACGCGAGCATCGTGGCCGAAACCGTCAGCTGGGGCACGACCAGCCTGAGCGCAGGCGGCCTCGGCGCCTATATCGCGCAGATGACGGCAAGGGGAGACTACCCGCGCATCGCCCTCGGCATCGCCGTTATGTCGATCATGGTCGTCGCTGCCAACCGTTTGATCTGGCGACCTCTCTACGCCTTTGCTGAGCGCCGTACGCGGCTTGCCTGAACGCTTTGCCATGGAAATTGCCCCAATGCCCGACGCCGCACGCTCCGCGCTGGCACTTGATGACCCGCTGCATGGTGACTCCGCTGCGCCGGTGCTCGAACTCGACCACGTGGGCATGGCGTTCGCGCGGCCCTCCGGCGAACCGCTGCCGGTGCTTGTGGATATCGACGTGACGCTGCGCGAAGGCGCAATCCTCGGCCTGCTCGGGCGCTCTGGGTCGGGCAAGTCGACGCTCTTGCGCGTAGCAGCCGGCCTCGCGCGGCCGACTTCGGGCCGCGTGCTGTACCGAGGCGCGACACTCGCGGGTCCCGCCGAGGGCATCGCCGTGGTGTTCCAGACCTTCGCGCTCTACCCGTGGCTCACGGTGCTCGCCAACGTCGAGCTGGGGCTCGACGCATCGGGACTCGCGCCTGGCGTGGTGCGCGAGCGTGCGATGTCCGCTATCGAGATGATCGGGCTCGACGGCTTCGAATCCGCGTTTCCGCGCGAACTTTCAGGCGGCATGCGCCAGCGTGTGGGTTTTGCGCGGGCGCTGGTGAGCGAGCCGAAACTGCTGCTGATGGACGAGCCGTTTTCGGCGCTCGACGTGCTCACCGCCGAAACGCTGCGCAGTGACTTTCTCGACCTGTGGACCCAGCGGCAAACACCGATCAAGGCAGTGCTCATGGTCACGCACAATATCGAGGAAGCGGTGCTGATGTGCGACCGCATCCACGTGCTGGGCGGCCATCCGGGCCATATCGAGGCGACGCTGAACGTGCCGCTGTCGCGCCCGCGCAACCGGCTTGACCCGGCTTTTCGCGCCATCGTCGACACGCTGTATGGAATCCTGACCGCTCGCCTCGCGGAGTCCGCCAACGGCTCGGGCACTGTGCGCGGCGCGTTTGGACTGCGACTGCCGGCGGTCTCGAGCCATCGTCTTGTCGGATTCCTCGACGCGCTCGCGGCAGCCACGCACGACGGCCACACAGAATTGGCCTCGATGGCCGCGGCGCTGATGCTCAAGCCCGATGAGCTCTTTCCCGTGGCTGCGGCGCTGCACCTGCTGGCATTCGCGGAGCTGCAGGAGCGCACGATCAAGCTCACTGCGGCTGGACGCATGTTTGCCCACGCCGACGACAGCGAGCGCAAAAAGCTTTTTCGCGAACACGTGGTGCAGTTCGTGCCGCTCATCGCCCATATCCGCGAGGTCCTTGACGAACGCGAAGGGCACCGCGCGCCGCGTGCGCGTTTCGAACTGGAACTGGAGGACCACCTGCATCGCGCCGATGCCGAGACGACCCTGCGCAGCGCGATCGACTGGGGTCGGTACGCCGGATTGTTCAGCTACGACGATCACTCGCGCACGTTTGGCGATTGAATCTGCCAGCCTGGGCGGTACTTGATCGATGTCAAATCTTGCGGCCTCACCGCCGCTCATCATGAGACAGGTGTTGATACCGTCACGGCCACGCCGGCCGTCGTTCCGAACATTCTCGGAGGGAACATGAAAGCACTGGTCTACAACGGCCCGGGCAAATTCGCAGTCGAATCGCGGCCGATGCCCGCCTTGCAGGGACCCGGCGACGCGATCGTCAAGATGTCGAAAACGACGATTTGCGGCACCGATCTCCACATTCTCAAGGGCGACGTGCCGGGTTGCGAGCCGGGCCGGATTCTCGGCCACGAAGGCGTGGGCGTCGTGCATGAAATCGGCAGCGGCGTGTCGACGCTGAAAGTCGGCGATCACGTGCTCGTCTCGTGCATCTCGAGCTGCGGGCAGTGCGAGTACTGCCGGCGCGGCATGTATTCGCATTGCAAGACGGGCGGCTGGATACTCGGTAATCGTATCGACGGCACGCAGGCCGAATACGTGCGTACGCCGCACGCGCAAACGAGCCTGTACCGGATTCCCGACGGCCTCGACGAAGCCGCGCTCGTGATGCTCTCCGATATCTTGCCGACGGGTTTCGAATGCGGCGTGCTCAACGGCAAGGTCGAACCCGGCAGTACAGTGGCCATTGTCGGCTCCGGGCCGATCGGGCTGGCCGCGCTCCTGACCGCGCAGTTTTATTCGCCCGCGCAGATCATCATGATCGATATGGACCCCAACCGCCTGGAATGCGCGAAGAAGTTCGGGGCGACGTCATGCATCGATCCGCGCGCAGGCGACGCCGTGGATGCGGTGATGAAGCTCACGGATGGTGTGGGCGTGGACTGTGCCATAGAGGCAGTCGGCGTACCTGCGACGTTCGAACTCTGCGAGCAGCTCGTGGCGCCGGGTGGCGTGATCGCGAACATCGGCGTGCATGGCGTACCGGCGTCGCTTTTCCTAGACAAGCTGTGGGACCGCAACGTGGCGATCACGACCCGTCTCGTCGATACAGTGAGCACGCCCATGCTGCTCAAGACCGTGTGTGCCGGACGCATCGATCCCAGTCGGCTGATCACGCACCGCTTTGCGTTCGAGGACGTGCTCAAGGCCTACGAGACGTTTTCACACGCGGCCGACACGCAGGCATTGAAAGTCATCATCGAGATGTGATTCACATGGGCAACCGGGGCATCTCCGTTGCAGAGCGTCTCGCGCCTCGCGTGCGCCGGCTCGTCGAAAGCCAGAGCTATGTTCAGGCCGACGAGGACGCGGCGTTTCTGCGACGCCCGGAAATGTGCGGTGTGCGGCTCCAGCTCGACTACTGGAAAACCGAAGAGCGGCTGCAGCAACTCGGCATCGCGCATACCGTGGTCGTCTACGGAAGTACGCGCGTCGCGAGCCCGGCGCAAGCGCGCAAGCGGCTCGCCGCGGCGCGCCGTCTCGCCGTGGCCGATACAGACGCCGCACAGCAACGCGAACTGCGCGTGGCGCAAGCGCTCCTTCGGCGCAGCATCTACTACGACGTCGCGCGCAAGTTCGGTACGCTGGTCGGTCATGCGCCGGGCACCGACAAGCTCCCCAGGCTCACAGTCGTGACGGGCGGCGGCCCCGGCATCATGGAGGAGGCCAACCGTGGCGCGTTCGATGCCCGCGTGCCCACGGTGGGGATGAATATCACCTTGCCGCACGAACAGTTTCCGAATGCGTATCTAACGCCGGAACTGTGCTTCCGCTTTCACTACTTCGCCATTCGCAAGCTTCATTTTCTGGAGCGGGCGAAGGCAGCCGTCTTCTTTCCCGGCGGATACGGAACCTGTGACGAACTCTTCGAAGTCCTGACGCTTCTGCAAACGGGAAAGATCGCGCCAATCCCCGTCCTCCTGGTGGGAGAGACGTGGTGGCGCGGCGTAGTCAACTTCGATGCTATGGCCGAGGCCGGCATGATCGACCCTGACGATCTTGCGCTCTTTCGCTTCTGCGAATCAGCTGAGGATCTCTGGGACGCAATACGCAACTGGTATGGAGAAGAGGGCTGAGGCGGCATGTCCGACAGTCCGATGCAAGGAGAGAGAGATGAACTGGCTTACCGACTACTTCGCTCAACGCACACCTGAACTGTGCCTTTCGCTCGCGGCATGGCCACCTCTGCGCCTCGGACCCGAAGGTCCAATACCACAATCGCCGCGCTGTCTGCCGTATCAGGGAGCAACGCTGGTTTACCGGCCTGCAGGTCGGGTTTCCCACGGCGAACAGACCATCGAGTTGCCGGCGTGCTATGTGATGCGCAGTCCCACGCCTTCGCAAGCGACAGAATGGGCACGCAACGCGGATGGCGCGGTCTTTTTTAAAGCGGTAAAGATTTTTGCGCCGTCGTGCTACAACCCAGAATTTCTCGTCTCGATCAGCAACTCGTTCTCCTTCGTTCCGGTGTTTTCGGTCGACGGCGCCCCCGGCTTTTTTGGCTCGTGCATGGCGCGCGCCAACCACGACAGAGATATTGCACATGGAACTGCCGTGGTCCTTCCAGGGTTACATCACGATCTAGCTCGTTCACGAGCGCCCATGCGCAGGAGTGCATCAGCATGAACATCATCTTTTCCGACCGGTCGCCGCAGTATGACGCCAGCCGGCTCGCGTTGACCTTTCCTGCCACGGCCGGCGGCACGCGCGTCGAATGCGCGATCACAGCGGAGGCGCTCGAGGACCATTTCGGCGCCGCATCCCTGCGGGAAACGGATTTGCGCGGCGCGTTCCTTGCCCACCGGGCCGCGATAGAAGGGGCAGCAGCTCGCATGATCGAGGCGACGCAGTCCGAAGCGATCACGCCCCACAGCGGCTACTTCCGCATGTACAGGGATTCGGACGATGCCGTGAAAACCCGTCCGCAGTGAGGCCGTTCGCTTGATTCAAGTCAATGCCCGCAGCCCCGCAAACGTTAAATTGAATCACATCGGGGCGTTGGCCCTTAACGGAGGACCTCATGCAAGCATCAGACATCATGACGACGGACGTCGTTACCGTGCGCCCCAATGCGTCGATTTTCGAGGCGGCAACGCTGCTCACCGAACATCACATCAGCGGCATTCCGGTCGTTGACGATGACGGAGCGGTCGTCGGTATTCTCAGCGAAAGCGATCTGCTGCATCGCGTGGAAACCGGCACAGGCAAGCCGCAGCGAAGCTGGTTTGGGGAATTCCTCCATTCGACACGAAAGCTTGCGGGTGAGTACCTGAAGGAAAACGCGGTGAAGGTGGATGACGTCATGACGGGCAACGTCGTTTCGGTTTCGCCTTCCACGCCGCTCAGCGAAATCGCCGACGTACTCGAACGCCTTCATATCAAGCGTGTTCCCGTACTCGATCAGGGCAAGCTGGTGGGTATCGTAAGCCGTGCGAACCTGATACGCGCGCTGGCGAACGCCGCGCGGCCCGACCAGGCGGCCCTGGCTTCGGACGAAGCCATCCATCGCAGCGTCATGCACGCGCTCGATGGACATCGCTGGGCAATGGCGGCGGAGAACGTCGTAGTCAAGGAAGGGATCGTGCACTTCTGGGGTACGGTAAACTCGGAAGAGGAGCGCAAGGCGATACTCGTCTCAGCGGATCGTGTGCCTGGCGTCAAAGGTGTCGAGGATCATCTCGGCTACCCGGTCGTGTTCACACCGATGTAAGGAAGGTGGGTGCCTCCAGGCGCGGTGAAGGCTGGGCCAGCAACACGACTGGCCCAGTCGTTTTCCTCCTCAGCCGTCACGGGGCTTCTCGCTTGAGGAGAAGATAAGGAGACGACTCGGACGACAATGCCCGGAGCGACGTCGGCAAGAACGTGGATCACGCGCGGCTATCCATCCGGTCATTCACGCCGGTATGCTGAGCTTCGCCTGCTCTTCCTCGTCAGACGCCGCCGTACGGGCAGGTACGAGCAACACGGGACAGCACGCGCACCGCAGCACGCGCTCGGCAACGCTGCCCAGCATGAGGCGGCGCACACCACGGCGCCCGTGTGTGCCCATGACGATCAGATCGGCATGCCAGTCGGCCGCCGCCTGCTGGATACACTGCGCGACGTCTTCCGCAGGGAGTTCGACTTCAACCGAGCGCGATAAGCCTTTCACGCCTTGGTGCGCCATGCGAGCATCCGCGTCGGCACGAATCACGCGCCCTTCCTCGGTGTACGCGTCGCGCACGATCGAAGGATCGTAGCCGGGCACGTCGTACGCAATGACGGGCAGGTCGACCACATAGAGCGCCTGCAGTTGCGCGCCGGTGTCGAGCGCCAGCCTGATCGCGGCGTCGAGAGCGTGTGAGGCGGTCTTGCTGCCGTCGAGAGCGACCAGAATGCGTGAGTACATGGTGAGGCTCCAGTGGAAGCTGATCAGAGTCGAGTCGAGGTATGTCAATGAGACATGAGCACCGGCAGCGTCATCGTGGCAAGGATCGAACGCGTCGCCCCGCCCAATACGAGTTCCTGCAGGCGCGCGTGCCCGTATGCGCCCATCACGAGCAGATCGTAGCCGCCATCGGCCGCATAACTGAGCAGTGCATCGCCAGCGGATTCGGCTGCGTCACGGTCGAAGCGGGTGATATCGACCGTCGTCGCGCCGTGGCGCGCAAGCATGGCCGCAAGGTCGGTACATGACGCCTGCGATTCGGCGGGCGTAAAGGTCGTGGAAGCGGCCACGATGTTCACGTGGGCTGCCGACGCAATGAAAGGCATGGCGTCGTGAACCGCGCGAGCGGCCTCGCGGCTTCCGTTCCAGCCCACGAGCACGCGTTCGCCGACCGACTCAAAGCTGCCTGCGTATGGCATCAACAGAACAGGGCCGCCCGCGCCCAGAAGCACGGTCTCCGGAAAGTGTTCGGCAATATAGGATTCCGGGTCTTCCTGGTCGGTTTGCCCGAGGATCACGAGGTCGGCGGTCCGGCTGCGCTGCATGACCGCCGTGACCGGGTCGCCCTCTGGAGTCACCCAGGCGCCTTCGACCTGCGCTCGCGCCAGTTCGGCGCGAAAGAGCCGTTCGATCGCGCCGCGCTGTTCGCGGCGCAGCTTGCGGTGCGTGTCGTAATAGTCGGCCGTGCCAGCCATCACGTAGAACTCGCGCGGGTTCGGCTCGAACGCCGCGAAGAGTCCATCCAGATGTGCGCCGAACCTGCGGGCCAGCTTCAGCGCAAGCGAGAGTCGAGCGCTCGCGCGCGCGCTCGTATCCATATGCACCATGATCGTCTTGTAGCTCATCGTGATCTCCAGCGTACGGGGTGGTCGCGCCGCCCCCCTCGGGGCGGAGAACGTGATTCGAGTCTAAGAACGGAGCGCTCACGACGATTGATTTGAATCAAGCATCTGTGCACGGATGAACATGGCGCCCGTGGATTTCAAAAAAACGGAGACATTGAGGCAGATCAATCAGAAAACTCAGTTGCTGCCTAGATTGGGTACAGCGCGACTCATCGCAGGGTTGTGCGCACAAAGGACTAAAGGAGGCAATGCAATGAGCAATCTCACACGTTATGACCCGTTTTCCATGGAGCCTGTTTCGGACCTCTTCCAGGGGCTGTTTCGACCGATGCGCGGGATGCTCGCCGCCGAGGAAAGCGAACTCGCGGCGATCAAACTCGACGTCACGGAGAGCGAGAAGGCCTACACGGTAAAGGCCGAACTACCGGGTGTGGACAAGAAGGACATCGACGTAAAAATCGAAGGGAACGTGGTTTCGATTCATGCGAAGGTCGAGCGCAAGACCGAGCAGAAGGATGGCGAGCGCGTCATTCGCCGCGAACGCTACAGCGGGTCGTTCGCGCGCACGTTCTCGCTTGCGAGCGACATCGACGAAGCCAGCGCCAATGCGCAGTATCAGGACGGCGTGCTCTCGCTCACGCTGCCGAAGAAGGCAGCCGCAGAACAGAAGCGGCTGCAGATCCAGTGAGCGCCTGAGGTTTTCGAGACAGGGGAGAGGGCGCGTCGATCGGGCATGAAAGCACGGCGCGCGCTGTTACGGCGCAGGGGCATTGGCTCCGCGCCTTCTTTTTTGCGTTTGTGCAGCCCGGCTTGCGCGCGGCGCAACGCGTAGCGAGGGCATGAACGAGAGGAGGCAAAAAATGAAACGACCGACTGCCGCGGCCGCCAGTATGCAGCACGTTGCGCCTTATTCACGCCTCTATGTCTTGTTCACCGGAATGGAGCGCGTAGCCTCGCTGCTCGACTACGTAGCGGGGTGGGCAGTTCGTGGCGCGCACGTACGGCTTGCGGGCCTCGCACCTTCGGCTCTGCTGACAGATCCGGATCAGCGGGCCGCGCAGAACTTTTCCACACGGATCACCCTGGCCGCGACCCTCGAAGCCGCTCGCGAACTGCTGGCGCTACGCGGAATCGAGGCGGACTGTGAATTCCTCGGCACCGGGCCGGACAACGCGGCGCGCAACGAGGCGCTGGCTCGCGCGGTACGCGGCTGGAAGGCGGACTTGACGATCGGGGCGCCGGCCAATCCTGTCGCGCTCGCGGGCGAAACCGCATGCCCTGTGCTTCTGCTTCCAACGCCCACCGCGCGACACTGTTCGGTGCCGCCACGGCGTGTTTTCGTTGCGAGCGATGCAAGCGCAGCATCGGCTTGCGCCGTGCGTGAAGCGGCGAGGCTGGCAGGACCGGGCACGGCAGTGCGCGTGGGATACCTCGCATGTGACCCAGCGGCCGCGCAGCATCCCGAAGACTTCGACGCGGCCATCCTCGAAGCCCAGCACGATGGCGAGTCAACGGCGCACGCGATCATTCAGGCAGCGCTGCAGTGGCGCGCGGATCTGCTGGTGCTCGGCACGCGCGGCGGCCATGAAGGCGGCCGGTGGCGCTACGCGAGCGTCGCCGCCGACGTGGCGCAGCGAACGGTGTTGCCGCTGCACCTTGTACCGCAGGGTTCAAGAAACTCGATGCTGGCGTGAGGGTGGATCCGGGGCGCGGCCACGCATTGTGCCGCATTGTGCCCCTATGGTCTTTGGTCAGTTGAACTGGATACGAAAATGGAACGCCCATCGAAACCTTTCCAGCGCCTCATGGTGACCGCCGAAGGCGGAAGTGGCCTTGCTGCGCTCGCGGCATTTGCCTGCCGCCTTGCAGATCGTGATGCGCCGATCAGTCTCGTCGAACTCATCGCCAACCCCGCCTCCCTGATGCCCGCGCACCAGTTGGGACTGCCGCAGGGCGCCGGGACACACGCGGCGATGCTCCGCCGGGCACAACTCAACTTGAGCGATTCCGCGACCGCGTTGGCACTCGAGCGACGCGAACCGGACGTGCAACTGCTTGATCTCTCGGTGCTGCATACAACCGCGCCTGTCGCCGTTGCGCGCGCTGCCGACGCTTGCGACGCCGATCTGGTGGCGCTCGCCGCGCATCACCCCGGGCAGCACTGGGCGTGCAGGCTTGAGCCAGAGGAAATCGCGTACGCGACGCGCCGTACGTTGCTGTATGTGCCGTCGCAGCTGCTTGCCTTGGAGGAACCGCCTCTTGCCCGCGCGCTGATTGCCGTCGACGGAAGCGCAAGTGCCTACGCCGCCCTTCAACTTGCGGTTGGGTGCCTGCCGGCGGACGTGGAATTACGCGTGATCTACGTCGTCGAACGCACTCTCCATGTGGGAGGGCGAGAACTCGACCATCTGTTCGAAGACGACCGCACCACTGCGCTTGCACGTGCAAAAGCGCTCGTAGCATCCTGCGGCGCCCGGGTATCGCTTGCGGCGCTGGCAACGCATGTCGAACTCGACGACGTCGCCAGCACAATTCTGCGCGAGGCGCGTGGCTGGGGCGCTGATCTGCTCGTCATCGGGTTGCAGGGGCGGCGTACGCGCGCGCAGGCGCTGCCCGGCAGCGTTGCGTCGCACGCCCTGCGTGACGCCCTGTGCCCGGTTCTCGTTTCGGCGCCAGCGATCCGTGCAACAGATCAGGCGATCGTGACGCGCGCATCGCATGGGGCAGGTGTTGGCAGTGAAACGTCGGTGCACTCTCGCAGCGGCACGCGTGAGCGGCGCGCTACGCGGGCGTTCGGTAGCACACCGCTGTGAGCGGCGCGAGTCAGGTTGATGTGCGTCAATTGGCTTCAGCTACCCGGTCTTATCCTGAATTCAATCCCAGATCCAGTCGATCGCCATCACGCCCCAGGGGAACGGAATCATGTCACTTAACGGCCATATCGATTCGGGCGCCTGGCGCGTCCAGGCACTCGCGTCGCCGGCCCCGCAAGGTGGTTTTCGCTGCGAAATTTGTGTCACGCACGGTCCGCAGACACAATGCTTCTCCCACGCCTTTGCGCATCACCGCGTGTTCGAAACTGAACGGGAGGCGGTGCTCGAGGGGCTGCGCGAAGGCATGGTGTGGATCGATCTGAAAATCCGTCACGCGTTTGACGTGTAGTCAGGCACGGTCGATGGCGGCGACGAGCCTTCGGGCAGCAACAACGCGGATTTCTGAAGGGGCACGGTGATGGGACTCGGGATGCAAATCGTTTATCTGGGTTTCCCCGGTTCGGCTACCCTCGAGGCGGAAGCCGGCGTTCAGTTGTTGCGCCTCGAGCGGTTCAGCGGCGTGCTGGCAGGCTGTCATCTCGCGATCGAGCGGGTGCACCCCTTGCAGCCAGGAATCCGCGAGCCGGCCTATGACGTTCGTCTCGACCTCGTTTCAGCTTCGAGGGAGCTCGCGCCGCTTGGCCATTGCGAGGGTGACGACCCTGTGGCCGCCATGCGCGCGGCGTTCGACGCGGCCGAGCGCCAACTCGGTTCCGCTGCGCCCCCAAGCGCCTTTTGCCGAAACGGTGCTGGGCGCCGCGACCACTGAGCAATGCTGCGTCTCAAGAGGAAGCCCGATCAGACTTCATCAGCGAAGAGGCCATCCTCTGGTTCGGGCGCGCTCTCATCGACACATTGCACGTGCCAGCGTGCATCGAGCGGCTCGGCACGCATGCGCCCACGCCAGTGCACGGCACCGCACTCGCCTTCAAAGGGCCCTTCGCTCGCCCCGAGATTCAGGCCCTCCAGCGTGCAGACCTCGCGCTGGTCTTCACACGCCAACAGGCTAATGCCGTCTGGCGACGGGGAGCATCGCCCCCATTCGGAAAGACTCACACCTGCATGTCCTTCGCGAGACCATTTGTTCGCTTTGGTGTCGATCCAGACGATCGCGTAAGCGGAAGGATCGACCCGGTCGAAGCTGTCGAGATGGACGGTAACGCGCATGGAGATGCTCCTTTCTGCAATTATTGGCTCAGTACCCATTGAACAAGCGTACTCGCGTCCTGGGCCGAGACGGGGCCGCCACGGTCGGCGGGGAGGGGCATGGGCATGTCGCCCCAGTGCGCCTTGCCGCCGTGCCTGAGTTTTTCTTCGAGCATGGTGCTGGCGTTCGGCTTGTCGCGGTAGCGCTCAGCGATCTGGTGAAACGATGGCGCGAGAAATGGCGCGTCGGATGTGTGGCAGAACATGCAGTGCTGCTGATCCACGAGTTCAGTGGGTTCGGCGAGTTGCGCATGCGCAGCAACGGCATACAACGCGACAGCGCAGACCGCCGCGGAGTGAATCAGGATCTTGCTAACCCGGTCATGGAAAGACGGAATCACCAGAATGCAAGTGGCGGGCGTGGGAGTGCGTGACATCGAATGTCTCCTCGAGTGCGGCCGGGAGCGGAAGGCCGTCGGCCAGATCCATGGTGTCATCGGGGCCTCTTTTCCCTTTGATATGTGTCAATCGCCAGGCGAATCCGGCCGCGGGCGCTCGCACCAGGATCTCTTAAAAGAGAGCGGTGCCGGGTGCACTTCAGCGACGAGGCTTGCTGTGCCAACACCGGGCGGCGACTGCGACGTCGCTTGTTGCTTCACACACGCGCAAGTCCCTCCAGGTCGACGATGCGGACCTGCTTGCGGTTCGGCTCGACCAGGCCTTCGCGCTGAAAGCGCGAGAACATCCGGCTCACGGTTTCGAGCTTCATGCCGAGAAAGCAGCCGATTTCCTCCCGGCTCATCTTCAGGTTGAATTGCGCGCCGGAGTAGCCACGCGCCTGGAAGCGCGCTGCGAGGTCGAGCAGAAACGCGGCGAGGCGCTGTTCGGCGGTCATCGTGCCGAGCAGCATCATCAGGCTGGATTCGCGGACGATCTCGCCGCTCATGAGCTGATAAAGATGGCGCTGCATGCGCCGGCTCTCGCGACAGAACATTTCGAGCTGGCCGAACGGCATGATGCAAACCGTGCTGTCTTCGAGTGCAATGGCGTCGCAATTGTGCGTGCCGGAGCAAACGCCGTCGAGCCCGAGCGGCTCGCCCGGAATCTGGAAGCCCGTGACCTGCTCACGTCCGTCGCGATGCATGACGACCGTCTTGAACGATCCGGTCCGTACGGCGTAGAGGCTCTGGAAGGTGTCGTGCGCACGGAACAGCGTCTCGCCTTGGTGCACGTTGCGTGTGGTGAGGACCACGTCGTCGAGTCTCTGGAGTTCCGTGGACGTGAGGTCCGGCGGCATGCAGACCGCACGTAGCGAGCACGTCGAGCAGCGCGTAGCCGGCTGGCGCGGCGCGGCTTCGCGCACGGCCGGCTGCAGCGGCACGACGGGCCAGTGGGGGGCCGGCGGCGTGGACAGTGAGGAATCGCAGGCAGGCTCGGCATACATGATCGTCTCCGGTTCAGCGCGAGGGGACGGCGCGCTGTTTCACTAACGTTTCAATGGCTTTGCAAGCGGCGTCGAATTCCGACGTCTTGTCGAAGAAAAAGTGGGCTCCCGCTCTTTGGCAGGCTGCGCGAAACGGTGCGCCGGAGTGGTTCGTCAGCACGACCGTCACAACCGAGGGTTGCTCGCGGCCAAGCAGGGTGAGCAATTCGATGCCGCTGCCGCTCGCGAGCCTCAAGTCGACCACCGCGACGTCTGCACCGCTTTGCGCGATGCCGGTCAGGGCGCTAGCCGCATCCTCGGCTTCGCCAATCACGGTCACATCGGGAATGGCCGACAACGCTTCGGCGATTTTCCTGCGTACTGCAGTCGCATCCTCGACGAGGAAGACCTGCAGGCGCTGGTGAACGGGACTGGCTTTCATGTAGCCAGTATCGGCAACGCCGTCTCAAAAAAATATCGGCGGCGATGGAAAGTGACGTACGCGGAACGGAAGGCGTGTAGGGCGATTCCTACAGTCATGCGGCAATCGGCCGCGACACCTGAGGTGTCAGGCTTCGTCGGGATCGTCGATGAGCTTGTGCCGCATCGCGTAGCGCACGAGCGCGGCTTCGTGCGGCATCTGCATCTTTTCGAGGATGCGCACCTTATAGGTGCTGACAGTCTTCGCGCTCACGCAGAGTTCCTGCGCGATTTCGGTAATGGTCTGACCGGCCGCGATACGCCGGAACACCTCAAACTCCCGATCTGACAGTCTTTGGTGGGGGAGCGTGTCGGCGGGCTCGTTCAGGCTTTGGGCGAAGCGCTCGGCCATCGTCATGCTGATATAGACGCCGCCCCCGGCGATTTTCGTCACGGCGTTGACCAGCTCCGTGCTCGCGCACTCCTTGGTGAGATAGCCCGAAGCGCCCGCCTTGAAGGCACGCACCGCGTATTGCTGTTCGGCGTGCATGGTCAGCACAAGAATGCGCAACTCGGGCTTTTCGTCCTTGATCTGCTTGACGAGGTCAACGCCGCTACGCCCCGGCATCGAGAGGTCGAGCACCAGGACGTGGGCGGGGCGCTCGCGTACGAGCGCGAGGGTGGTCGAGCTGTCACAGCCTTCGCCGACGATTTCGAACTGGATGTCGCGCGCGCTTTCGAGAATGCGGCGCAGTCCGTCACGCATGAGCGCATGGTCGTCGGCAATGATCACTTTGATCATGATGCGGCCTCTTCGGGGAGGAGAGCATGAAGTGCGAACGTGATCGTCATGGCAAAACCCTTGCCAGGCGCGGTATCGATTGAAACGGTGCCGTCCAGCATGCGGGCGCGCTCGCGAATGCCGATGAGGCCAAACGATTTGTCCCGCAAGGCGTCGCGCTGTCTGTCGGCAGGGTCGCCGGTCGCGCCGAGGCCGTCGTCGGCAATGCGCAGGACACAGAGTGGCCCGTCCACCTTCAGCGTAATCTCGACGAGATTCGCGTCGGCATGACGGGCGACATTGGTCAGCGCTTCCTGAACGATGCGAAAGAGTGCAGAGGAGGCGTCGTTCGAGAAGTTCGTGGCGTCCGCGTCCAGATCACTCTCGACGGCGATACCGTAGCGGTTCGTGAAGTCGTTCGCCAGCCACTCGATGGCCGGCACGAGGCCGAGGTCGTCCAGCATGACCGGCCGCAGGTCAGCCGCGATGCGCCGCAAGGACCCGACCGTCGAATCGATCAGGTTGCGCATGCCTGCGAGGCGCGCTGGGACGTCGGCGGCATCGTCCTCACCGAGCCGGTGCTCGAGGGCGGAAAGATCGATCTTGAGCGCGGTGAGCTGCTGGCCGAGGTCGTCGTGAAGCTCGCGCGCGATGCGTGTTTTTTCGGCCTCACGCACATTCTGCAAATTGGCCGACAGTTCCCGCAGTTCTTCGCGCGAACGCTTGAGCGCCTCTTCCGCGCGGACGCGTTCAGTGATGTCGCGTAGCATGACCGTGAAAAGCTTGCCCGAGTCGTCACGGATCTGCGAAATCGATGCCTCGATGGGAAACTCCTCGCCATTGGTTCGCAACCCGTGGAGCACCCGTTGCGGGCGTCCCATCTGGCGCTCGGTGACGCCGGTCTCGCCAAACTGTTCGACATGTTGCACGTGTGCGGCCCGGAATCGCTCGGGAATGAAACGCGAGAGCGGCGAGCCGATCGCCTCCATGGCGGACAGGCCGAACACCTGTTCGGCGGCTGGATTGAAGATCACCACGCGCTGGGTCTCGTCGACGGTGACGATCGCTTCCATCGACGAGCGGATGATCCCCATCATGCGGGCTTCGTTGAGACGCGCGTCGCCTGCGACCTTCGGTGGCGCCAGGTTTGCGCGCATGAGGCGTTGCGCGAGAAACGCGATCACGGCGGCCCCGAGCAGCCCCGCGAGCAGAATGGCCGTGGCGCAGGCGGCTGCGCCCGTAAGCAGCGGACTTGCGTCGGCACTGACGTCGAGCGCGAGCGTTGCCCCGCCAAACACGAGCGAATCGCTACGCCGGAACCGCTGACCGGGCAACACCTCGTCTTCTTCGCCGCGCCCACTCGTGTAGAGGTGCAAGGCAGGAGTACCGATCCGTGCGCTGATCGCAAGCCCAGGATCGGCGGCAACGAGCGGTGCGAAGAGCCGCTGTGCGTCCAGCACGGCAACCGCAAAGCCGATGACCTTCTGCGCATTGCCTTGTGTATCGGGTGCCGTCTCGTAAACGGGCAGCCAGAGCGTGAGAAGCGGTGGCGCATTGGCCAACTCCGGCACCGCTGCGAGCGCTGCGTTGCCGGTTCCGGCAGCGTAGCGGCGCGCGGCACGCGTCGCGACGGTCTCCGCGAATGCGTTTGCGGGGACAGTGGCGCTCAGCCCTGCCCACTGCGTCGTGACGTCGCCGCTTTCGGCTGCGCCCGCCAACGGGCCGGCGTGGGGAGTCACATAACCGAGCGCGGTGATCGCCGAACAGGAGTTGTTCAGATCGATCGCTGACACGAAGTGCTTCCAGGCTGCCGGATCGGGGCCAGGCGATTGCTCGAGCACGGCGCGTGCGCCGCGCAAGATAGCCTCGTTGGCGACCAGCGCCTGCGTCAGTGTTTCGTGTAGCGCCGCCGCGCGCCGTGTGAACCGCTGTTCCGCCGCCGCTTGCCACTGTCGCGTAACAAACGTTGCAACGACGCCGGCCAGCGCGAAGGCCACGACGAATGCCAGCACGGCCGAGACGACGGGATCGCGCAGGCGCGCGACAATTGCGGGCCCCGCGCCTTGTCCAGCGCGCATGTGCCGGTCAGCGCCCGCGCTCATGACGTTTATCCGGGGCGCAATACTTGCGCGAGATCGATGCGTAGGCCGTTCGCATATGAAGTGTCGACTTTAATGGGAGGGACGACGTTATCCCGTGTGAGGGATGCATGCCCATTTTATGAGCCACTCGAAACGGTGTCCCAAAAAAATTTGGCGCGCGTCCGCCAGGCTCGCGCGGGAGGCGCCGCCTCCCGTTTCGCGTTCAGGCAGCCTTTCAGGGCTCCGCGCCTGCCGACGGCGCGGGCGCCAGCTCATCCGCAGCGCACGGTGTGCAGGGATCGGGCCGCACGGCGTCCTCGGCCAGTTCGAACGACTGCCCGAATTCCGGCACGCAGCAATCCCAGTGCAGCGTCTCCACGATGCGCCGCCGCAAGGCATCCGCCGCTGCGGGCTCGCCGTGCGTCACGAACGTACGAACAGGCGGGCACGTCATGCCGGCGAGCCAGCGCAGGGTTTCCCGGTAATCGCTATGCGCAGACAGAGACGTGATTGAGGACACCTCGGCGCGTACGCGCACGTAGTCGCCGTGCAGCTTGATGGCT
This sequence comes from Paraburkholderia sp. BR10882, assembly GCF_040948855.1. Classification (NCBI taxonomy): domain Bacteria; kingdom Pseudomonadati; phylum Pseudomonadota; class Betaproteobacteria; order Burkholderiales; family Burkholderiaceae; genus Paraburkholderia; species Paraburkholderia sp. BR10882. Next base: position 20,843 of record NZ_JBFPKP010000030.1, read on the forward strand.
GGCGCGTGAACCTCGAGCGCTGCACCGCGCGTGCCGGGTGCCTGGTAGCCGACGAGCGCAATCGTGTTACGCGGGTCTGAAGCATACAGGCTCAGGTGATGCAAAATCCGGCCGCCGGTTGCCATGCCGCTGCCGGCGATGATGACCATGGGGCCGTTGCGTCCGGCAATGGCCTTCGACTCGTCCACCGTTCGGGCCATGAACGCCGCATGGTCGATGGCGTGCACCTGCGAGACCGTTAGCCGATGGTCGCTCATATGACGCCGGTAGAGGTCGGTCACGCTGATCGCCATCGGACTGTCGAGGTAGACCGGTACATTTGCCATGCGGCCCGACTGTTTCAATCGCGCGATGTAGTAAAGGACCTCCTGTGCGCGTCCCACGGCGAAACAGGGCATCACCACGATCCCGCCACGCGCAAATGTGCGCGAGAACATCTCGGCGAGCTCGTCCTCGGGGTTGAGCGCATCGTGCAGCCGGTCGCCATAGGTCGACTCGACCACCAGGTAGTCCGCATGGACCGGCGGGGACGGCGCACGCACGATCGGATCGTCGGGGCGCCCAAGGTCGCCCGAAAACGCAACGACCGTATGTCCGTTACACAGCACGACGCTAGCCGCCCCAAGGATATGGCCGGCCGGCAGCAGCCGGAAAGTCAGATGTTCGCCGAGCGTGACGGGTTCATCGAACGGACGCGGCGCGACGAGCCGCAGCGCCTGTTCGGCGTCTTCCAGCGTGTAAAGCGGCAGCGCGGGATGGTGTTTGGAGAAGCCGTGGCGGTTTGCAAACACCGCGTCTTCCTCCTGCAACCGGGCGCTGTCGCGCAGCATGATGCCGCACAGGTCCGCAGTTCCCGGCGTGCAATAAACCGGACCGCGAAAACCGTTGCGCGCAAGGACTGGCAGGTAGCCGCAGTGGTCGATATGGGCGTGCGTGAGGATGATGGCATCGAGCGAGTCGGCGGGAAAGGGCCGCGGTTCCCAGTTGCGCAGGCGCAGGTTCTTGGTGCCCTGGAACAGCCCGCAATCGATCAGTACCCGCTTGCTCCCAGCCTCCAGCAAGTAGCGTGATCCGGTGACCGTCTGCGCCGCACCTAGAAACGTCAGCTTCATCATGCTCTCCTCGCGTCAGGCGCGACGTGCGCGTCCGACATCGATTGGAGCGCACGCCTGTGCTTCGGCTTTGACTTGAATCAGATGAACGGGCATTGACTCAGATCCGTTTCGACTTGAGATAGATCAATCGAAACGCGTCATTCGATTCATACATTGGAATCGGTGGGCCGCGGTCGCGGGCCGAAACACGGGCGGGGGCGGAAATGTCGAGCAGGTTGTCCTTCGGCGCGGCGCTGGGGCTGATGCTGTTGATTGCATCGCTTTTGGCGTGTACGACGTACCGCGCTACCGGCCGCGACGAAAACGTCGCCTTCCGTCGGTCCGAAACCGAACTGGAAGCGCGACGCGAGCAGAGTGCGATCAAATGCGCAACGCCCGACGACTGCGCGCAAGCCTGGGCTCGCGCCAGAGTCTTCGTCCAACGGCACTCCCCCACGCCTGTCGAACGTGCGACTGACGAAACGATCGAGACACGCATGCCGCATGAATTCGGCATCGCCTACTTCTGGGCGGTGCGCCAACTGGCCGAAGATGGAACGACGACGATACGGCTCAAGGGCTTGTGCCGCGGCATGTATAGCACTGACAACGGACCTGGCTGGCTCTATGCGCGTTGCGCAGAGCAGCTCCTGCAGGCACAGCTCGCATTCGTGCGCGAAATGGGTAGCGTCAGATAATGCGGCGTGGATGTTTGCTACCGTCTAGTGCGCGCGAGCGCCGGATGAATGTCCACCGGCAAACGAATGTCCGCCGAGATCGTGACGCCCGCGCCGGGGCGCCCCTCGACCGTTAGCAAGCCGCCGAGCTGCAAAATGCGCTCGCGCATGCCGATGAGCCCGAACGCATCGGGACGCGACGCCGAGCGCGGGTCGAAGCCGACGCCGTCGTCGCTGATGCGAAGCCGGCAATGTTTCGCGTCGTTCTCAAGCTCGATCGTCACACGGTGCGCGTGAGCATGGCGTGCCACATTGGTCAGCGCTTCCTGGATGACGCGAAAGAGGGCCGTCGTAGCGAAGTCGCCGAGGTCAGGTTCCGAAACCTTCAGCCTGCACTTGACGCTCACGCCGTAGCGGCTCTGAAAGTCCTCTGCCAGCCATTCCAGCGCAGCCTGCAGTCCGAGATCGTCAAGCATGGTGGGACGCAGATCGGCGGCAATGCGCCGCACTGCCACAGCAAGCGCGTCGATCTGTGCGCCGATTTGCGCGATGGCTTCCAGTTCGGCATGCAATTGCGTCGGCAATGCAATCTCGAGTTCGGCCCCGTGGATGCTGAGCGCCATTTTCAGTGCAGCGATGCGTTGCCCGAGATCGTCGTGCAACTCGCGGGCAATGCGCTTTTGCTCGTTTTCGCGCGCCTGCTGGACGAGCGCCGACGCGGCATTGGCGCGCTCGAGTTCTTCGAGCCTGCGCCGCTCGGTCAAGTCGCGTGTGATTTTGGCGAAGCCGACGAGCGCGCCTTGGTCGTCGCGCACGGCGGTGATGACAACGTTCGCCCAGAAGCGGCTGCCGTCCTTGCGCACGCGCCAGCCCTCGTCTTCGATGTGCCCGTGCAACGCGGCAGTCTCCAGCAGGTACGTGGGCTTGCCTGAGGCGATATCGTCCGGCGTATAGAACACGGAGAAATGCTGACCGACGATTTCATCCGAAGAATAGCCTTTGATGCGCTGCGCGCCGGCATTCCAGCTCGAAACGCGCCCGCCAGGTTCGATCATGAAAATGGCGTAGTCGCGCACCGCGTCAATGAGAAGACGATACCGGTCTGCGATTGCAATATTGCTGTCGTTGCGTCCGACCCAGTTGGTGGGCCCAGCCGTTTGCATGAAACGCTCCGGATGATTTGCCGAGTCAGCGGGTATCGGACGCAGCCTGGCGCACCAGGCATGTCGCACCGATATGCCGCATGGTAGGGCAAATTCCTTGCCGCGTTCAGATCTCTTGCAGGCCGAAGGATCTTGATGACTGGCTTGCGACGAGTACTTATGCTACGACATCGCTTAGCGGGCGGCGCGGCGACGGCGCGTCCGGCGTGCCGTGTCCGATGCGCAGCAAGAGCTGCGGGCAAGCGGATTTCGGCATGCCGAGCAGCGTACCCAGCTGCGCGCGTAGTTCGGCCACCTCGATGGGCTGGTTCAGATAGGAGGCGCACAGTCCGTGCAAGGTCAGCACGAGCAGTACCCTTTCGAGCGCCTCGCCCGCGGCAAGCCACGCCTGCGCATCGTCGACGCTCGTCGCGATGCACAGCAGCAGAGGCGATCCTGCCGCGAGCTCCCGGTGGGTCGCCGCCACGCCGCCACCCACGTCGAATGTACGGATCGCGGAGGCAACGAGCGGCGTTGCGAAGTCGAGCAGGGAATGGAGTCCGGCCGCATAGGCCGGCATGCCGTCGCCGGTGCGGCGCGGATGGATCCATTTCGCGAGTTCGCGGCGGAAGCTGGGATCGGCGAATTGCCGCCGGTCGGCTTCGGCGATGAGTTCCGCGATCGCCTCGCGCTTTCCGGCTTCGGTTGCGCATGCAACTTCGACGCCCTCGGCGCGCGCCGCTTCGACCAGTTCGTGTTCGACGACCGCTGCGACCGGCGCGGGAGAGAACGGGTGGCGTGTGGTGATCCGGAGCGAAATGGCATTGATTAGCGGAACCAGATCGGCGCCAACGGGCCGCTCACGGAGCAGGCGCACATCGGCGAGGAGGTCGGGATCGAGGCTCGTTGGAAAGAGCGTGATGGCATAGCCGATGCCGAGGCTCGCGAGCGCAACGCGCAGATTGAAAAGCGCCGCGCCGCAACTGATGATCAACTCCCGATCGAAAGGGTCGACGACTGGCAGCGCCCGCAGACGGTCGGCGCACAACAGGATTCGGTCGTGGGCGGGCACGAAGCGCCATGGCTGGCTGTTATGGCTCGACGGGGCGAGCGTGGCGTGGCGCACGGCGTAACGCAACGCGTAGTCGTCGAGCTTGTCGAGCGGGCTGGCGCTGGCGGCAGAGTCGTGGGGCTTGTCGAGCATGGTGATTTCCCGCCTCTTCAAAGGTGCGGTGCACCAGTTGGAGTCAGTGCGACATGAGGACCGGAACCGTCATCGCTTGCAGCAGCGTGCGCGTCACACCGCCGAGAACGGATTCATGGACACGCGAGTGCGCGTAAGCGCCTGCCACGATCAGGTCGGCGTGCAGGTCACTGGCGCGGCTGAGCAGCGCCGCTCCGGTCAGGACCGCGGGATCGCGTGCGCTTTCGTGGAACGATGCCTGCACGCCGTGCAGATCGAGCCACGCGGCAGCGTCGATAGCTTCGTTTTCGGCGCGTGTGCGCTGCACGCCACGGTGAGAGGTGATCACTTCGATCGAGACAGACTGGGCGCGCTGCAATAAGGGAAGCGCGTCGGAGACGGCGCGCGCTGCTTCGCGGCCGCCGTTCCACGCGACCAGAATGTTCTGCGCGAATTCCGTCAAGGCGCCGGAATGTGGCACCACAACGGCAGGGCGCCCGGCTGTCATCAGCAGATCCGCCACGAAGCCACCAGCGCTCTGTGCGACCCAATCGTCGTCTTCTGGCTGCCCCAGAACGAGCACGTCGGCATGCCGCGCGTGCATCGTCGCGATCGCGGTATCGCAAGGCTGCGGCGCACGCCACTCGACAACGCGGCCCGCCCGCTCCGCGGCGAGGAGAAAGCGTCCATGTGTTCGCGCGAGGCGCGCCTCTGGTGTTGGCACGCCCGCGGAGGCGTCCCGGTACGCATGCGACCAATACAGCCCCGTCAGATGCGCATCGAAGCGTTCTGCCAGATCGAGCGCGAGCGCGAGGCGCACCGCGCATCGTTCCGAGTCGTCAAGGTGGACGAGCAGGCTCTTGTAGCACATGGCGATTTTCCTTGAACCTGAGCATGTGCGCCAGCCAACGCAGGCGCACGATACGTCAATGCGAGTTCAATGCGACATCATCACCGGGACAGGCATCGACCCGAGAATGGTTTGCGTGACGCCGCCGAGCACGATTTCCTTCCAGCGCGCATGACCGTACGCGCCCATCACAAGCAGGTCGCCGCCCAGTTTGTTCACGCGCGAAAGCAGCGCATCGGCAACCGACACCGTGGGGGGCGTGTGCAGGTGAGTAATTTCCACGTCGATGCCGTGGCGCGCGAGGACGAGGGCGATATCGGCGCCTGGTATGCGGCCTTCCCGCTCCGCATTTAGCGTGACGATCGTGGTATGCCCGGCAAGCCGCATGAAGGGCAGAGCGTCGTACAGTGCCCGCGTGGCGGACTGGCCTGCGTCCCACGCAACGACGACGCGTTCGCCCACAGTTGGAAACGTTCCGACATAGGGCGCCCACAGGACCGGCCGTCCCGCTGCCAGCGTCACCTGAACCTGCAGGCGGTTACTGAGCGAAGCGTCCGGATCGTTTGGATCGCACTGGCCCAGCACGATGAGATCTGCGAACGGAGCGAGGGCGAGCAACTCGTCCCGGGCATGCCCCGAGGCTGTACGCCAGGTGCCTTTGAGGTTCGCCTGCGAGAGCCCGTTAAGGAACTGGTGCTCCAGCGCGCGCCGCGTGGCTTCCCGGGTCCGCACGCGATACCCCGTGTCGAACGTGACTGACCATGCGTTTTCGTGGTTGGTCGTGACTGGTGCGAATAGTGCCTTGACATGGGCACTGTGCTGCCTCGCGACAAGCAACGCGAGATCGAGGCAGGCGCTTGCGCGCTCGCTGCCGTCCAGATGAACAAGAATGCTGCGGTACTCCATGATCGGCGCTCCACGATTGAGAAAACCGCGAACAAGGGTGGCGTGGGATGAGTCTAGGTCCCGGCGAGTGGTCACAATTGATTTGAGTCAACCCTTCGCGGATAGCGATGATCCCCGGCGCGAAAGCATCCGATTGATGCATATCAATTGCGGGTGAAGGCGCGTTTTTATAGTGGTGCGACAGTTCGATCGCGCCGATCCGCGGCCGATCACCCATCTGCGAGGAGAAGCATGATGCGCAAGGACCGGATTGCCTTTGTGAGCGGCGGAATGGGGGGGCTCGGCGCCGCCATCAGCCGGAAGCTGTACGACGCCGGCATGACTGTGGTGGTTTCCCATTCGGAGCAGAACGATCACGTGGCGACATGGCTACACGGCGAACGCGAAGCGGGGCGCACTTTCCATGCGTTCGGACTCGACGTGGCCAGCTACGACTCGTGTGAGGAGTGCGCGCGAAGCGTGATTGCGGAGTTCGGCGGCGTCGATGTGCTCGTCAACAACGCCGGCATCACGCGCGATGCGAGCTTCATGAAGCTCTCGAAGCCCGAGTGGGATGCGGTGATGCACACGGATCTCGACAGCCTGTTCAATCTCACGAAGCCATTCTTGCCGGGCATGTACGAACGTCGGTTTGGCCGCATCGTCAACATTGGTTCCGTGAACGGTTCGCGCGGGGCCTTTGGGCAGACGAACTATGCGGCCGCAAAGGCCGGCATTCATGGTTTTACGATGTCGCTCGCGCTCGAAGTTGCGAAACGTGGCGTGACCGTGAATACGGTATCGCCGGGCTACCTTGCCACTGCGATGGTGGAGGCCGTGCCGCAGGATATTATGGATACGCGCATCCTGCCGCAGATTCCCGTTGGGCGTCTTGGGCGGCCGGAGGAGGTGGCTTCGCTGGTTGCGTACCTCTGCTCGGACGATGGCGCATTCGTGACCGGGGCCAATTTTCCCGTCAACGGTGGCATGCACATGGAGTAGGCACGGGCCATCTGCGCTCCCTGAATCGCGAGGCGGCGCGCTGTGCTCGCCGCGCTCAGGACGCGCCGGCTGCGACAAGGGCGTCGCGCAGTGCGGCAGCGAAGCGCTGGAACGTATGCAACGAGTCCGCCACGCTCTGATATTTTTCCCGGCCTATCTGACCGTCGAGGGTGACGAGCAAGCCGGCGGTACCGGCGAGCGCGAGCAGGGTTTCGGGATCCTCGGCGACGCTGGCGCTCAGGAGCGAAGCGTCGGTCAGCGAGCGGATTTCGACGGTGGACATCTCAGCGCTCCTTGCATCGGATTGGGTAAGCGGGTGCAGTGGTACGTCTTCAGTATGTGACGCCGCCGGCCGCGTTCCAATGAGCGTGCGCTGAAATTGGCGTAAGAATTTTTCTTGGCGTGTAGGCAAATGCCTACGAAAGGGGGCGAAGGTAGTCGAAATCGTGACGCTTACGCTTAACCCTGCCGTCGACGTCTCGACGGCAGTGGAACGGGTTGTCGATACGCACAAGCTGCGTTGCGACGCCGCGCGCCGCGATCCGGGCGGCGGCTGCGCATTGCCGGCGAGATGCGCGAAAACTTCTCGGTCACGGTGCGCTCGCCGGGCCACGAATTCCGGTTCGTCTCCTCTACGCGCTCGAATACGACGCGGGCGCACTCGACGCGCAGTCGCGCGCTCACTGCGGTGCAGGAGGCGCTACGCCTGCTGCGAGCCGACCATCGCGCCGGGACGGTGGACTATCTGCAGATTCTGGTCGCCGACGGCCAATTGCATCAGGCGCAGATCGCATCGCTCGAAGCGGCCGCACAGCGTTTGGAGGACACCGTGGCGCTGTATGCGGCGTTGGGCGGCGGCTGGCACGACGAGCCAGCCAGCGGCCAGGGCACTGCGGCCGCGAACTGACGGTGACGCACGCCGCGCCCGCGTTAGTTGATGCAAATCAAGCGCATAGCGCTGATCGATTCGAAGATAGAGGCAGATCCGCAGGGCATTGGCTCAAAAGGAGATCCGTATGTACGAAAAGATCCTGGTCGCCTACGACGGCAGCGGAACCTCCGGACTGGCGCTCGCCGAGGCGCTAAAGCTCGCGGCCCTGGCCGGCGCGCAACTGCACATCGTGCATGCGCTCGATATCCTGGCGCCCATCGGCATTGGCATGGGCATGGCCTACGTGCCGGCTGACATCATGGAAACGTACCGCGAGGCCGCCATCCAGCAGCTCGACGAGGCCGGCGCCGAAGCGGTTGCGGCTGGAGTGCGCTGCGAGACGGAGTTGATCGAAGTGCGGGACATCAACGACACCGTGGCGCAATGCCTGCAGCGCTGCGCGTCGAGCCACGGCGCGCAGTTGGTGGTGCTCGGCACGCATGGCAGGCGCGGTTTCAAACGCGCATTGCTCGGCAGCGTGGCGGAGCAGTTCGTGCGCGTGGCGCCATGCCCGGTGCTCCTGGTTCGGGGTACGGGCGAATGACGCGCGACGTATAGCCAACGTGAAGCGAACGGCGCATGGAGAAGAAGTCGGACATTGCCAGCATCGCAATATTCCTCGGCGTATTGGTGCTGCTCGCCGCGCACGAGATCGACAACCTCGTGGTCACCCCCACGCGCATTAGCGGCGAGTTGCGCTCGGAGCACGCGAAGGCGAGCCTTCCCGCCTCCGACGCCGCGGCCTTCACCGCCGACAAGCCTCCCTGGCCGTTCACGACGATACGCGTTGCCGACGAGTCGCTGCCCGCGCTTCTCGTTGCCTCGGGCGTGCGTTTTCGCGGCGCGCTCGACAGCAACTGGAGTGACCTGCTGCTCGCCTGGATTGCACCGCTGGTGGTCTGTGTCTTCGCATGGCAATTTCTCATGCGGCGCGGCGGCGCGTGGGATTTCATGGGAATCGGTAGAAGCCGCGCGCGGATTTACGTGCAGCAGGCAACTGGCGCGACCTTCAACGACATTGCGGGTATCGACGAAGCCAAGAAGGAACTTCAGCAGATCGTCTCGTTCCTTTGTCACCCGGAACGTTATCGCCGCCTAGGTGGAAAGATTCCAAAAGGCCTCCTGATCGTCGGCGCCGGGAACGGGCAAGACCTTGCTTGCCAAGGCGCTCGCGGGCGAGGCCGGAGTGCCGTTCTTTTCGATCAGCGGTTCGTCGTTCGTGGAAATGTTCGTGGGCGTGGGCGCGGCGCGCGTGCGCGATCTGTTCGAGCAGGCGCAGCAGCAGGCGCCGTGCATCGTCTTCATCGACGAACTCGACGCGCTCGGCAAGGTGCGCGGTGCGAATCCGGTTTCGGGCAACGACGAGCGCGAACAGACGCTCAATCAACTGCTCGTGGAGATGGACGGCTTCCAGCCCAATGCGGGCGTCATGCTGCTTGCCGCGACCGACCGGCCCGAGACACTCGATCCCGCGCTGCTGCGGCCGGGGTGGTTCGACCGCCATATCGCCATCGATCGGCCTGATCTGAACGGTCGGCGACAGATTCTTTCGGTCCATGCTCGCGGCGTGCCACTGGCGCCCGACGTCGATCTCGACGAACTCGCCGCGCGCACACCGGTTGCGTCGGCGCCGATCTCGCCAACATCGTGAACGAAGCGGCGCTCCACGCTGCGGAAGCGGATCGTGCGAACATGGCTGACTTTGAGGAAGCCATCGACCGTGCGCTAGCGGGCTCCGAGCGCAAGAGCCGCGTCATGAACGCGCATGAGAAAGTGACCATTGCGTACCACGAGGCAGGCCACGCCCTCGTCGCCCAGAGCCGCGCCCATTGCGACCCGGTGAAGAAGGTCTCGATGATCCCGCGTGGGGTGGCGGCGCTCGGCTACACGCAGCAGGTGCCCACCGAGGACCGCTATGTGCTCAGGCGCAGCGAACTGTTAGATCGGCGGCAGGGTGTCGGAGGAACTCGTGTTCGGTGACGTTTCCACCGGCGCGGAAAACGACCTGGAACGGGCAACGACGATGGCGTGGCACATGGTGGCCCGCTATGGCAAGAGTGAACGCGTCGGCCTCGTCAACTGCGCCGACGACGGCTCGATGCCGCCATCACGGCTGGCAGCCGAAGGGCCGCACCCGGGCGCGCGCACGGCTCAGCTCATCGACGATGAAGTGCGTAGGCTGCTGGCGCAATCCCATGAGCGCGTGACGCGCACGCTAGCCGACCAGCGCGCCGCGCTCGACCGGATCGCGAAGCGCCTGCTCGAGCGGGAAGTGATCGAGCACGACGAACTGCTTGCGCTGATCGCGGACTCCGAGTCTGCAGACACGTGGGGGACGGTCGTACAATCCGCGGCGACAGCGCAATTGCAGCTTGAACCCAGCAGCACATCGGCCGCGACCGAACTCGCTGCGAACCCGTCACAAGAAGCGCATCCGAGTCAGTGTTCGGCTTCGAGATAGTCGTGCGCGGCGCGCATGCGCTCTGACGCGCGCAATGCGTCTAGCGCCCGCTTTTCAATACGTCGCACCTGCTCGCGCGAGATGCCTGTGCTTTGGGCGATTTCCTCGTACGTTTGCGGCTCGCCATCGCCGATGCCAAAACGCAGACGTACGATGTTTGCCTCAGCGGGAGGCATCGCTTCGATGAGCGTCTTCACGAACTCACACATACGCGCGCGTGCGAGTGCGTCCATCAGCGTCGGTGCGTTGTCGGGAATGAGATCGATCAGTCCGGTTTCCCCATCCGGCAGTACGATATCCAGCGACGCTGGCTCGACGGGAAGCGCCAGCAGGCTGCGCACCTTAGGCTCGGCCATACGAGGGTGGTAGCCACTTCTTCTGGGCAGGCATCGCGCCCTGTCTGTTCGCGGATACGCTCGCGCGTACGCCAGACGCGCACGAACTCGTCGCTCACGTGGACGGGCAGGCGGATCGTGCGCGAGCGCTCGGCCACGGCGCGCGCCACGGCCTGACGGATCCACCACGTCGAATAAGTGGAGAATTTGCAACCGCGCCGGTACTCGAACTTCTCGATTGCGCGCATCAAGCCGAGACTGCCTTCCTGAACGAGATCGGCAAGGTCCGTGCCGCGATTCTCGTAGCGGCGCGCGATGCAATACACGAGCCGCATATTGGCCTCGAACATCTTGCACGTTGCCGACTGTAGCCGGCGCAAGTCTGCGCTCGTTTCGCAAAGGCGTTCGCTCGCTTTGACGTCCACCGTTGCCTTGCCGACGTGCGCGACGAACGCATCGCAGGCTGCCTCGATGGCGCCCGCGGGCCATTCATGGATCTCCTGCAGCGCCGCTGCCTCTGCGCGCTCGCCGGTTGCGAGAACGCCGATAGCCTCAGGGCAGGACTCGAGAACGTGCAGCAGATCCTGGCGGCTTGATTCGATTTCACACGCGAGGTCGATTTCCTGTTCTCGCGACAATAGCGGCACCGCCGTCATTCGCGCGCGGAAGAGGCCGAGCGTGTCGTCGGGCAGGCGAACATCCTGCGGGCCCGCATCGATTTCGAGCATAGGCTCGCCCCGCCCCTTGCGGGCGCGGGGTGGTGACTGATGGCGTTTCGTCTTCATGGCGCTGGCGGGTCCATCCGCATGGTGGAAACGCGACCACCGGCTGCCCGCGCATTCCGGCGCGCTTCATTGCACGAATACCATTCGCTACGGACCGCCTTACGATGGCGATCTTGGGGCGAACGCCTGCGATTCAACTGGTCACGCAAGGGTTTTTTTGCGTCGCCAGTCGTTCAACGCCCGGCGCTGGAGACGAACTGGAGCGTGGGCAGTTCGCCGCAGCCAAGCGGCGCGTAGACCATTCCCCCTGATAGCTCGACTAACTCCGTGAACCGCTGCAGCGTCAATCCGACCATGATGTGAATGGTGGGGCCGCCAAGGTGGCTCTCGGTCGTAGCCACGACGCCAGCTTCGAATTGATCTCCTGCACGCTGTACGGATGGCCGTGCTTCCCCTCTTCAGGGCCGAGGAGCGGACCGTCGAATCCGACCTTGAGAATCTGGTCGGGTTCATCGGAGTAGGGCAAGCCGGACTCGCGCATATACGGCGCGCGTTCCCAGTGCTCGCCCCATTGGTGATCGAGTGGGATGCGCGTGAACCACGCCCATGGCTTGCGGACGTAACAAAGCCGGTAAGCGCTTTGCACGGCGCTCAAATCGACGCGTGTGAACATCGTTGCTTCCTTTACCGGCTTGCGCCGCTACCTCCTGGTCCAGACGGCGGATCAATGCGCTGCTGGCATGCCGACTGTCTGTGCGAGCAGGGGCGTCTCGTCCTCGTTCAGGCGCAGCGCGTCGGCGAGCAGCCTGCGGTTGATCCAGCCTCGCACGACGGTAGCGAGTCCTTCGGATGCACAGTAGAGCGAAACGTTCTGGCAAATCGCCCCGGCGGCAATGGCAGCAAAGAGCTCGCGCTGTTGCGGCGGTGTATCGAGCACTTGCGATCCGCGCAGCACGTACACGAGGTCGAGCGGCGCCTTACTCACGAAGTCCTGGTAGCCGGTCATGTTGCGTGCATCGGCGCGATGCTTGAGCACGAGATGGTGAAGCGCCGGCTCGTAGCGATACACGCCGAGGGCAAGCGCGACGTAAATGTCGATGTCGTGAAAGCCATGCGCGGACGGCGCGGTGTGGCCGCCGGTCTCGGGACGGTTGACGCCGTTGGCAGCCCAGAGCAGTTCGCCGAGCGTATCGAGCGCGATCGGCGTATCCGCATAGGTGCGTGTGCTCTTGCGACGCGCGAGAGCCGTCATCAGCGGCGCGCCCGCGTCGGAGCGCGCGCGCGGCAGGGCGATGGATTCGGCCGACTCGGCGCTCGCCGGGGCGAGCGGCAGCAACGTTGCCGGTTCGTAGTCGATACGTTGGAGCTCTGTCATGATGTTCTCCAGACACTCAAGGTCAGGCGGTGCGGGCACCGGCAAGATTGTCGGCATTCGCGCTGGCCGGCGCGCCCGTTGGCAGCACGCTGCGGCCGTGGGTTTCGTTGATGATTTCCGCCGCCGAGAGATAGAACGCGACGAGCGCTGTGAACAGCCCGGCGTAGCCGCCCGCGTGGTGGATCAGAGCCGATCCGGTCCATTCGCTCGCAGCCAGCAGGAAGAATGTGATCCACAGAGCGACGAACAAGAGTTGCAGGGCCCGCGAGGCGCGCCAGGTGGCGATCCACATGTAAAACGTGAAAACGCCCCAGAGCAGCAGATACCAGCCGACGAAAGCGGGCACGACATGCTCGTGCAGATACATGAGATAGAGCGCCAGCGACCACCAGAAGGCGCCATAAGCGATGAATGCCGTGGCACCGAACGTGTTGCCACGCGGAATTTCGATGAGTCCGGCTATCGCCTGCGCGCTGCCGCCGAACGCCAGGGCGCAGGCGAGCACGAGCCCTAGCGCGTCGCCGCCGAACCATCCGGCGTTGATCATGCTGAGCAGCCACGTGGTGAGGGCGAATCCGGCAAGGCCGAGCGATGCGGGGTTGGGTGCGGAAGTTTTCATGATGAACGTCTCCTGATCAAGCAGCCTTGCTGAACTGTGTGATGACGCCGGGGTTTTCGACAGTCGAGGTATCCTGCGTGATCTCCTCGCCCTTTGCGACCGAGCGCAGCAGGCGGCGCACGACCTTGCCGGAACGCGTCTTCGGCATGGCGTCGCCGAAGCGGATTTCCCGCGGCTTGGCGATCGGGCCGATTTCGTGACCGATCCACGTGCGCAGTGCTTCGGCAATGTGTTTAGCCTCTTCGCCGATGGGGCGTTCGCCTTTGAGCACAACGAAGGCAACAATCGCCTCGCCCGTGGTTGCGTCGGGACGGCCAACCACGGCAGCTTCGGCAACCTGCGGGTGAGCAGCGAGCGCGGATTCGATTTCCATCGTGCCCATGCGGTGGCCGGAGACATTGAGCACATCGTCCACGCGGCCCGTGATCGTGAAATAACCGGTTTGCGCGTCGCGAATCGCGCCGTCGCCGGCGAGATAGAGCTTGCCGCCGAGTTCTTCCGGGAAGTAACCGGCGCGATAGCGCGCGGGGTTGCCCCAGATCGTGCGCAGCATGGAGGGCCAGGGCCGCTTGATGACGAGCAGGCCGCCATTGCCGTTCGGCACGTCATGCCCGGACTCGTCGACGATGGCCGCTTCGATGCCCGGTAGCGGCAGCGTGCATGAACCGGCGACGAGCGGCGTGACGCCCGGAAGTGGTGCGATCATGTGACCGCCCGTTTCGGTTTGCCAGAACGTGTCGAGAACGGGGCAGTGGCCGCCGCCCACCTGCGCCGCGAACCAGCGCCAGGCCTCAGGGTTGATCGGCTCGCCCACGGTGCCGAGCAGGCGCAACGAACTCAAGTCATACCGTGACGGGTGGACGGCGGGCTCGTTGTCCGCGGCCTTGATAAGCGAGCGAATGGCAGTCGGCGCGGTGTAGAAGATCGAAACCTTGTGGCGCTCGATCATCTGCCAGAAGCGGCCGGCGTCCGGCCAGGTCGGTATGCCCTCGAAAATCACCTGCGTCGCGCCGGCGGCCGTTGGGCCATAGCAGATGTAGCTATGCCCCGTGATCCAGCCGATGTCGGCCGTGCACCAGAATACGTCGGACGCCCGGATATCGAACGTCCACTTCATGGTGAGGGCCGCCCACAGCAGATACCCGCCCGTGCTGTGCTGCACGCCCTTGGGAGTGCCCGTCGAGCCGGATGTGTAAAGGATGAAGAGCGGATGCTCCGCGTCGACCCACTCGGGCTCGCACTCGGCGGGCTGCGCTTCTTCCAGTTCATGGAGCCAGACGTCACGCAGCGAATTCCACAGAATCGAGCCGCCTGTGCGGCGATAGACGATCACGGTATGGACGTTTTCGGCACCGCCCATTGCGAGGGCTTCGTCCGCAATGCTCTTGAGCGGCAGATGGCGGCCGCCGCGCACCTGCTCGTCGGCGGTGATGAGCACACACGCGCCGACGTCGGCCATGCGTTCATGCAGCGACTTGGCGGAGAACCCGCCGAACACGACCGAATGCGGCGCACCGATGCGCGCGCACGCCTGCATGGCGACCACGCCTTCAATCGACATGGGCAGATAGATCATCACGCGGTCGCCACGCCGTACGCCGCGAGCACGTAGCGCGTTCGCGACGCGGCATACGCGCGCGTGCAGTTGCGCATACGTGAGCGTCGTGACCTTGCCGTCGTCTGCCTCGAAAATCAGCGCGGTGCGCTCGCCGCCACCGTTCGCGAGATGGCGGTCGAGGCAGTTGTACGAGGCGTTGATCAGTCCGTCGTCGAACCACTTGAAGAATGGTGCGTTCGACGCGTCGAGCGTGCGCGTGAACGCACGCTTCCAGTCCAGGTACTCGCGCGCGAGACGGGCCCAGTACGAATCGGGGTCGCGTCGCGCTTCTTCGACGAGCGCGCGATAGGCGGCCATGCCGTCGATGGCGGCGCCCTTTAACAGCGGGATCTGAGATGGGGCGATGTCAGTGGGCGTTGCTTCGGGATGGGTCATAGTCTCCTCGCATGCACAAATCGATTGCAGTCACGACGTAACGTCACGTCTCGTGCGGCTTCAGTCTCATGTCCAGGCGTCGGATGACGATTGACTCAGATCAACCAAAATTTGGGGTACGCGAAAGCGGGCATTGCCTCGCTTTGTCTGCGCAACCAATTGATGAAGATCAGTCGATATTGAGGATGGGTGCGTATGTTGACTGGGTCGTCATGACATGAAGCGCGCAGGCAGATCGCCAAATGACAAAGCCTGTTTGTCGGAAGATTCTGCTGGCCGTGGACGGTAGCGATTGCGCCCGGCGCGCCACACGGGAAGCCGTGGCGCTTGCGGCGCTTGCTCACGCACGCGTGCATGCCGTGTACGTCGTGCACAAATGAGGGTAATCGTCCTCTTCGTGCAAAATCTGGCGCTTCCTCCTAGACGCCTTTAGCGGCAAGGCTCAGCGGGCGATCCAGACGACTATTGGCAGGCTTGGCGGCGATCTGCGGTAGCCTAGCCGCCCGCGCTTTCGAATCGCCCTCCGACGGGAGGCAAGCCATGCCGGGACTGGCGTTTCGCTATGTGGGGCAGCGTCGTCTGCCCTCGAGGTTGTCGGAATTCGATGCCGAACGCTACTTCGCGCTGACCGATAGCGACATCGCCGCGCTTAACGAGCGTTTCCGGGGTGATCGGCGTGCTGGCGCTGCCATTCAGTTGGTGTTTCTGCGCGCAAGCGGACGCACGCTCGATCATGTTGGCACCCTCCCACGTCAGTTGCTGCGCTACATCGGCGAACGGCTCAGCTTGCCCATTCCGACCATCGCCTCGTTGCGCACGCTGTACCAGCGCTACAAGACGCAATAGGATCATCAGGTTCCTGAGCGCCGTAACCCTTGTCTGCACCCAACGTGGTTTCTACGTTCGGATCTTCTGCCGCTTGCCGCGCGTCGTGGATCATGATCTTGGCGGCTTCGCGCTCGGCATGCCCGTCGGCGCGTGTCACGCGCGCATTGACCACGAGGCCGTGCCGGTTATCGGTCAGCGTATGGTCCATGTACCGCAATTTGCTAGCCGTTTTGCCTTTGCGATAGAAGTTTTTATTTACCATCGCGATGCGAATTTAACATAAAAGAAATGATCGTAGTTTGGTCGGCTTTGATTCGTATTCCTATATATTTTGCATCGATGCAGTGCCAGTTCTGAAGCTTCCGGCATATCAGTCCCGTAGCGCGACCGCATGGAAGCCACCGTGCGGCATGACCTCATCGAACGCGCCGATCATGGATGGCGTTTGACCTTGCTGATCAAGTGGCGCCAGACACCTGGCACCAGTCAGGGCTGCTCGTCGTGTCTGTCAAAATAGCGGCATCCGTTCGCCAGCTACTGCGCACCCCAATACGCCTTCGCGGGCCGTATGTTGCCGCCAACGTCGGATCAATAGTGTCGAAAACGGCAACCGGAAATCAAGATCCTGGCGATCACAGGGAAAACGTTACAGCGGGCACGATATGGCACACAAGTGATGCGAACGATGCGGCAACCAGACGCCGCCCTGGGACACCGTCCACTGCGGTTCTGGCGATGGCCACTATGAGTTACTCTGCACTTCGTGCTTCAATGCCAGGATTGCCGAGTCCGCCGGATTCACCGATTTCGAGAACGTTCGGCTTGACCCCATCCAGCTGATTGACTGCGAGGGGGACACTCACCAGTTCCATTTCCAGCCTTACCAGCAGATCTACGAGTGGCGCGGCGCGATCAATGCGATGGCGCAGATCGACACGCCCGAGTGTGTGCTCACGGAGTCGTTCCGCTTTGGTGCCACGTTCGCGACGCTGGCGAGCCGCCTGCTCGCACTGCTCGGTGAGCGCAAGCCCATCCGGGGACAGGAAGCCATTGGCTCGATCATGGTGGAGGATCCTGCGCTCGCGCCGCCGGTTGACGCGATCCTGTGCCGGAGGAACGTCACGGCGATCTGGCAGTTCGCCGTGGGACTCGAGGCAGGACACCGACTGGCGATCCGGATGAGCCCCGCCGAGATTCTCGCCTACGCTGATGGCGCTGACCGGTTGCTGGCCGGCCAGCGCGCGTTCCGTCCGGCGGCGTTCTCGCTGTTCGGGACGTGGAGCGACGCACAGGCGTTTGCGCGCAGTGCATTTGGTCAGGACCTGCTGCCGGTTGTGCGCATCGTCGACGAGCTGGGGACCGGCTATCTGCGGGCCCTGGCGCAGCGCTCGGTGGTGGAAGCTGCCGCCCACTATGTGATCTCAACCGTCCACCGTGCCAAGGGTCTCGAGTGGAAGCGGGTCAAGGTTGCGAACGATTTCCGCCTGCGCGGGGCCGACGGCAGCCCGATGCCGGACGAGGATAAGCTCCGCCTCCTCTATGTGGCTGTGACCCGGGCGCAGCATGTCCTGGATGTCTCGGAATTGCGGGACGAACTGCTGCGGCTTTTCAGTCTCCGCCGCCAGGACCGGTCAGCATAATAAATGATCAACTGGGATAATCTTGACTCCCGTTTGAGAGTGATCTAGAATGGGAAACATGAAATTCCCATCTGGGAGGCGCGCAACATGTCCCTGAATCAACCGTCCGGCCGTCATTCGGCGGCGCGTCCGGGCGCAGCACATGCCGGCAAAGCCCTGGCCGGCTCTGGCAGACCCGGCGCCCACTCTGACGATATCGAAACGTTTCTCGTCAGGTTCGATCCGCTAGAGCAACGCCGGCAGATCCGGGAAGGCATGGAAGCGGCGATCATCGAGCGCGTAGCGAAGGACCTGCTGCACGTGCCGGTGCAGACGCTGCTGGCGAGTCTCAATCTGCCGAGTTCGACGATCCTGCGCAAGATGGCGCGCGCGGAGCGACTGTCGCCAGCCGAGTCGGATCGCGTTGCGCGCGTGTTGTATGTGCGTCAGCTTGCTGTGGAGGTGTTTGAGGACCCGGCGCTGGCCGCCGAGTGGATGCAGCGATCGAATGCGGAATTGGGTGGACTCAGCCCGCTCGAGGTGCTCGACTCGCAACCGGGCTACGACCGCGTGCGTGAGATCCTGCTGCGAGTCATTCACGGCGTGTCTGCATGAGGCTTTACCGCCTGGCGAAAGAGCGGCGCGGGTATTACCGTGCCGATGACCTGAGCGGCAATGGTGCGGCGATCGCCGGAGGCCGCTGGAACCCGCGTGGCATGCGAGTGCTTTACACCTGCTGCCACGCGTCAACGGCGCTGCTTGAAGCGCTGGTGCACATGGCGGGCTTGCTGCCGGCCGGTGGCTATTTCCTCGTGACGCTGGAGGTGCCGGACGCCGTCTACGATGCCGCATTCGCACCTGGCCTGCCGGACGGCTGGACAGACCTGACGAGCGATCCAACGGCGACGAGGGCGCTTGGCCGGCAATGGCTTGAGGCGGGCGAGCAACTGGCGATGCGGGTCCCGTCGGTCGTTTGTCCTACCGACTTCAATCTGCTGCTGAACCCGATGCATCCGGAGATGGCAAGCGTAAAGGTGATCAGCACGGAACCCTTTACGCTGGATCCGCGGCTGTTTGGCCAGCCGACGCGATGAGCCCGATGTCGATTGCAGGCGGATGGACCAAGCCCCCGCGATCAAATGTCAGGGTTCGCGATGTGCGTGCCGGCGGTCAAGGTGCTCTCCAGACATCTAACCTAAAAAGCACGATCGCTCGAAAACGGTTGGATTCGTTTTGTGAGTGGACGCGGAGACTGCAGTCAACCTGAGTTCGTCTTCGGGTTAGTGCTTCACTTCCCAGCCAGCGGTGGTCAGGGGCATGACGACCGAGGACGTACAACACGTCGACCCGCATACGCTCGAGTTGCCTCGCGATGCGGAGTTTTTCTTCTTTTGTCATCGACGCACCCGGCGACTGCTCTCCATCCCGCAAGGATCGAGGCGGGCTTCGCAGCGAGTTCTGATGGCGATTTCGAGGCAGTGCGCGCAATCGTAAGCGAAGTGAAAGATAGCATAATCTGTTCTCTCGCACGCGCGAACGCGCGTGACATTTCACGTGCGGCCGAAGCGCTGCGGCCAGCCAAACGTTTTCGCATCCATACCTTTCTCGCGACATCGCCGCTGCATATGGAGAAAAAACTCCGTATGTCGCCCGACCAGGTGTACGAGCAGGCGCGCCGCGCAGTTTCACCGATGACGTCGAGTTCTCGCCGGAAGACGCCAGTCGCTCAGATATGGACTTTCTGTGCCGGGTGCTGGAGGGTGTGATTGCCGAGGGCGCGACTACGATCAACGTACCCGATACCGTTGGCCATGCCATGCCGGAAGGTTATGCGGCACTGATCCGCGAACTACGCGAGCGCATTCCAAATTCAGACCGGGCGGTTTTTTCGGTGCACTGTCACGATGATCTTGGCCTCGCGGTGGCGAACTCACTGGCCGCGGTCAAATCGGGCGGCGCAAGGCAGATCGAGTGCACGCGAACGGGCAGGGAATACGGCGCTCGAGGAAGTCGTCATGGCGGTCAAGACCCGGAGAGATCACTTCGACCTCGACGTGCGCGTCGATGCAAGCCAGATTGTCACGGCTTCACAGTTAGTCTCGGATATTACCGGATTTGCGGTGCAGCCCAACAAGGCGGTAGTCGGCGCTAACGCGTTCGCTCATGCGTCCGGCATCCACCAGGACGGTGTGCTCAAAGCGCGCGATACTTACGAAATCATGCGCGCGGAAGATGTAGGCTGGAGCGCAAACAGGATCGTGCTCGGGAAGCTTTCTGGTCGAACTGCCTTCAAACAGCGCCTGCGTGAGCTTGGTGTCATGATGGATAGCGATGCAGAATTGAATGCAGCGTTCGCGCGCTTCAAGGCTCTCGCCGATCGTGAGGCCATCGTTTCCGATGGCGCGCTGGTTGCCCTGGCACGTCAGGGCGAGGGCGTGAATTGCGGCAGCGCGCATTCATAACGGTCAGCGACCAAGGCTTTCACATCGCAAACCGCCGGACAGCAGGAACCCTGCGACCGCGTTATTTTCGTCATAGCTCGAAGAAACCATGAATACTGAAACGATTGCCCAGTTTGTTATTTCGCCCAGCACGACACCGACCCCACACGATGAGATCACCGCGAGCATTGCCAACCCGGTATTTGGTCGCGTGTTCACCGATCACATGGCGACTGTCCGATGGACAAGTGCCCTTGGTTGGCACGACGCGAAAGTTGAGCCACGTCGGCCGTTTCAGATTGACCCCGCCTGCGCTGTCCTGCACTACGCGCAGGAGATTTTTGAAGGCATGAAAGCCTATCGCGGCGACGACGGCTCGATCTCGCTTTTCAGGCCTTACGAGAATGCCAGGCGGTTTCGCGCGTCGGCAGCGCGCATGTCCATGGCAGAACTCCCCGAAGCACTCTTTGTCGGCGCAGTGGATGCACTCGTGAAGATCGATCGGGACTGGGTTCCTGGCGGCGATGGCAGTTTGTACCTGCGGCCTTTCATGTTTGCAACGGAGAGTTTTCTCGGGGTGCGCGCCGCCAACGAGTATCTGTTCTGTGTTATCGCTTCGCCCGTTGGGCCGTATTTCAAGGCGGGCAAGACGGCGGTCACTGTTTGGGTCTCCGACCAATATACCCGCGCGGCACCAGGTGGAACAGGCGCGGCCAAGTGCGGCGGAAATTATGCCGCCAGCCTGATTGCGCAAACCGAGGCGGCCGCGAAAGGCTGCGACCAGGTCGTGTTCCTCGACGCTGCGGAACACAAATGGATCGAAGAGCTGGGCGGCATGAACGTGTTCTTCGTGATGGACGACGGCTCCCTGCGTACACCTCCGCTCTCGGGCACCATCTTGCCTGGCATTACGCGTGCTTCCATTATTGAGCTGGCCAAACGGGAGGGCATCACAGTTTCCGAAGAGCCTTATGCATTCGTATCGTGGCAAGCCGATGCGATCAGCGGTCGCGTCAAGGAGGCCTTCGCCTGTGGTACGGCAGCGGTCGTGACGGCCATCGGGGACGTTCGTCACGCTGCGGGCGAATTCAGGATCGGTGAGGGTGGCGAAGGACCTGTCACGCAACGAATTCGCACTACGCTCACCGGTATTCAGCGCGGCAAGATTGCAGATCCATTCGGCTGGATCCACAAGGCATCTTAAGCGATTTTCCTGGAATCCGTGTGCAGGCATACAAACCATCACTCGCCGGTTGACGCATTTGCCGACGACAGGACCCATCCAATCCACCTAACACCGACGATCGATCGCGCGAGCACAAACCGCCGGGTCGCAATTGTCGTCTCGCCGCGCTGAGCCGGTGCGGAGTTACTCGACGCGGCAATTGCATCGCGTGAACTTGCGATAGAGCTGAAGCGCTAGCCCGCCGGCCACAACGATCAATGCGCGACCGACACTCGAGTCGACACTCGTCATGACCTCGGTGAGATAGATCGCGGCTCCTGCTACCAGGGGATGAGAGAGCCCCTTGTCACGAAATTCATCCATTTGAATTCTCCAACGTATAGACCACGGTCGGACAACCCGCGCAACGCCTTCCCACTTGATGTCGAAGGCGACTTTGTCGCTGATTCGCTGAAATGTTTCGCATACCTGATTTCGTCTTTCCATGATCGACCGATCGTCCTGTCTGGCTGGTGCACTGTTCCTTTTCCTCTTCCCGAGAACGTAAGCGAATCATATTGATCGTGCGACTGCAATTCAATTACCTCACGGGTAATCGAGGCGCTTCGATGAGGCGGGCGCGCGATACGGTTTTTTTCAGTCAGCCACGATTGCACGAAACGAGGAGTGTGTAGGGAAACGAAGCTGCCGTGGGTGCGCTCACGTCCTTCATGACTGGCCTCTGCCCTTCAACGATCGCCGCTGCAGGATCGCGAAAGAGACCGCGACTCGAACTGCGCGCGTTTTGATGCCGAACTCCCTGGAAAACCATATATGATTAAGAGTGCGAATAAAACGTTTGGTGACCTGGGTGTAAGTATAGGGTGCGCGCCTGCGATTCGCACGCAGTCTTCAACCAACGTGCCAGGAGCCTGCGCAGCTGGTTGGGCGGTCGATACCCTGGTTTAGAGGAACCGGATCGAAGACCCTTTCCCGACGGGGGAAAGGGCTTGAACGAGGCATTCTGCGGCGGCGGGTTTGGGTGGGGCTCCCGCCGCTCAAACTCGCTTCACGCCTTCCACGCGTAGGGCTGGAACATTTCTTCGAGCGGCGGCTGGGTGACGCTCGCGGTGTAGTTCGTGATCGTCGAGGCGGCGACCACGAGGATGACGTCGAGCACGAGTGCCTGATCGAAGCCAGCTTCGGTGAACGCAGCGATGTCGTGATCGTCGACGTGGCCGCGCTTTTCGATCAGCGTGCGTGCCAGACGCGAGAGCGCCGCGAGTTTCGGGTCCTGCGGAAGGCGGCGTTCGCCGATCGCCTGCACGTCGGCCTCGCTCAGGCCTTCCTTGAGACTGAGGCATGAGTGGAATGCGACCGGCCAGGTGGCGCCATTGGTCACCGCATTGGTGAGCAGCAGCGTCTGGACGTGTGCTTCGGAAAAGTTGCCGCCATGCGCCTGCTGAAACAGGCCGACGAGGCCATTGATCAGCTTCGGCGAGCCGGCAATTGCGCCAGCGATATTTGGCACCATGCCGAAGGCCTGGGCAAGCCCGTTCAGCGCGGGCTTCGATTGTTCAGGTGCGGATTCGAGCGTATAGATGGGGAAGTGAGCCACGGTATTTCCTTGAAAGTCGAAGGTATCGCTGATGTCGATCAGGCGACAAGCACAGATTAGTGAGAGAAACGAGCCTCGCCAATTACATCGCTGGTAATCAGCGAAGCGAATCAGTCACGGGACGCGTGCCTCGCACCTCTCGCCAACCGCGGAGCAATCCACCCCTCATGGTCTTTCCGTATGTACGAGAACAAACGGTCTGTTGCGATCGATGTGCAATCGCGCTCGACCGGACAGCGGAAATGATCGATTCGCGACGATTTCGAGCAATTACGTCGCAGGTAATCTTCCCTGCGGTACGCCTGCTGGCGCACGGCCGCTCGTTTGTGCGACGAGAAGCTATATTGAGCAGTGACGACATTCACGTATGAGCACGCCGGGTGTCCGTCCTGGCGTTGCGCACGCTGTTGGGCTCGCGCGAGAACATTCGTCGCGAGGTGCCGTTCGTAAGTCGACACTGGGGGGAGCATGGGAAGTCGCCTTGGAGGACAAGTCGTTTGTGTCACTCTGGCATTTGCCATCGCGGGCGGCGTGCCCCGTGCCAGCGCACAAACAAGCGTAAGTCCAGCTGTCGACACGTCCGCGCAAATGGCGGCGGTTGCGACGTCCGCGCCGCGACGGAGGTCCGATGCCATGCTGGCTGGCGACGTCCGTCGGGCCCTCGTGCGCAATCCTGGGGTGAACTCCATGAATATTCACGTACAGGTGCGCGGTGGCACCGTTACGCTGACTGGGTGGGTACCACAGCGCTCGCAGATCGAGCGGGCCAGTATCGCGGCAAGATCAGTTCGCGGCGTCAGAGCGGTTTCGAATCGTTTAACGGTACGAACGGGGCACGGCGGCGGTCGTTGAGCCGCACCGATTGGGACGGCACACCCATACCAGACCAGCGCGAAAGACTGCTCACCATTTTCGGAACGACAGTGCAGAGGGCCGACCGCTACGTGTAGGCCGCGTTACCCCGCCGCCTTGCCCCCAAGATCGACCGTATCGACAAAATCCTCCGTCACACGAGGCAGCGTCCGTCCACGTTTCTTGACAAGCGCAATCGGGCGCACGAATGCCGGATCATCGATCGGCCGCATAACGAGACCTCGCTCCGCGTGCACTTCGCGCGCGGACTCCGGAAGGACCGAGATCCCGAGGCCGCCGCGCACCATCGCAACGGCGGTCATCATGTACATCGGCTCGCACGCGATATCGGGCGTGCAACGGGCGTTCGCCAGCGCGGCGTCTACGACAGCGCGCACACTCGTTCCCGGCGCGGTCAGCACGAGCGGCATCGAAGCGAAGTCGTCGACCGTCACCTTGCGCTTGCGGGCTAGCGGGTGGGTCTTCGGGCACACGATCACCAGCCGGTCTTCGCCCGTCTGCAGGACATCGAGCGTCGCATCGACGCTGTGCCCGCCCGTCAGACCGATATCCACCTCTTCATTGCGCACGAGCGCGTTGACAGCGCTCGCGACGACATCGCGAACCTGAAACCGCGCCTGTGGCACGCGCTGGCGAAACGCCCGGATCAACTCGGGCAGCGCGCTGGCGGCGAAGGTCGGCAGGCACGCGAGTCGCACCGTGCCGCTCGACCCGTCGCCGAGCGCGCGCGCATCTCTAAGAGCCTGCTCCATATCGCTTAGCGATCGCGTCAGGATAGGCAGCAATTCGCGGCCCGTCTGGGTCAGCGCAACGCTGCGGCTGTTGCGATCGAACAAACGCGCACCCACCGTTTCCTCGAGGCGTCGAATCTGCACGGTCAGCGCGGGCTGCGACAAATGCAGCCGCGCCGCCGCGCGCGTGAAGTTGCCCGCGTGCGCCACGGTCACGAAAGCACGAATGTCGCGTAGATTGAGATCCATAACGAACTATGATTGCTACGATCAATTCATTTCAATTGCGTTATTGAAGCGCCGAACTTACGCTGGTCCGCACTAAAAGACAAGACTGGAGACACAACATGCTGCCTTTGCTGGGGCTCGTGACGATCGTGGTGCTGCTGGCCGCGATTCTTTCAAAACGTATGTCGCCGCTCGTCGCGCTCATCATCGTGCCGATCGTCGCGTCCCTGATCGGCGGATTCGGCTTTCAGACGAGCAAGTTCGTCATCGACGGATTGAAAGGCCTCGCGCCCGTCGTCGGCATGTTCGTGTTCGCGATTCTCTATTTCGGCACGATCACGGATGCGGGCACGCTCGATCCGATCATCGACCGCATCCTGCGCACGGTCGGCACCAAGCCGACGCGCATCGTGGTGGGCACGACGCTGCTCGCGCTGCTCATTCACCTCGACGGCTCGGGCGCGGTCTGCTTTCTCGTCACCATCCCGGCCATGCTGCCGCTATACGAGCGCCTGAACATGGACAAGCGCGTGCTCGCGGCGGCCGTTTCGATGGCGGCCGGCATCAACTTCCTGCCGTGGACGGGGCCGATGATCCGCGCATCGGCGTCGCTGCATCTGCCGATTTCTGCGCTTTTCAATCCGTTGATTCCGGTCCAGGCGATCGGCCTCGTGTTCGTGTTCAGCATGGCCTGGTGGCTCGGCCGGCGCGAGGAAAAGCGCCTCGGCTATTCTTCCGCCAGCGGCACAGTTCCGCTACCCAAACGCGAGCTCACACCCGAGGAACAGGCGCTGCGCCGCCCGAAGCACTTCTGGTTCAACATCGTGCTGACGATCGTCGTGCTCGGCACGATGGTCGTGATGGGCGAGAAAATTCCGCCCGCGATCATGTTCATGGTGGGCTTGTGCATCGCGCTGATGGTGAATTACCCGAACGTCGACATGCAGCGCAAGCGCATCGACGCCCACGCGCGCGCCGCGCTGATGATGGCGGGTATTCTGCTCGCAGCGGGCGTGTTCACCGGCATCATGCAGGGCAGCGGCATGCTCAAGGCGATGGCGCAGGCCGCGGTCGGTTTCGTGCCACCTGCGTTTGCGGGGCACATTCCGGTCGTGCTCGGCGTGCTGTCGATGCCGCTCTCGATGCTCTTCGACCCCGATTCGTTTTATTTCGGCGTGCTGCCGGTGATCGCCGAAGTGGCGTCGCAGCTTGGCGTGCCGGCGGTGCACATCGGGCAGGCCGCGCTGCTCGGCCAGATGACCACCGGTTTTCCCGTGAGCCCGCTCACGCCCGCGACGTTTCTCGTCGTCGGCCTGTGTGGAATCGATCTCGCGGATCATCAGAAGTTCACGTTTCCGCTGCTGTTCGGCGCGTCGATCGTCATGACGATCGCGTGCGTCGTGCTGGGCGTGTTTCCGCTGTAAAGAGGAGTGGCAGAAGTCATGAACCGGACCGAATCACCAAGGCGCGTACGGATAGGAGCGGGTGCAGGCTACTCGGGCGACCGCATCGAGCCCGCTGTCGAACTCGCCGAGCACGGCGCGCTGGACTACCTCGTATTCGAATGCCTCGCGGAACGCACGGTCGCGATCGCCCAACAGGCGCGCCGTCACGATGCCGCACTCGGCTACGATCCGCTGCTCGAAGCCCGCATGCGCGCCGTACTGCCGGTCGCCGTGCGCAACCGCGTACGGATCATTTCGAACATGGGCGCGGCCAATGCACGGGCGGCGGCGATCAAGACGGCGCGGATTGCGCAGGAACTTGGACTCAGCGGACTGAAGATTGCCGCCGTCACCGGTGACGATGTGCTCGATGTCGTCCTGCGTTCCCACCTGCGCTTCGAAGAGTCCGGCGACGATGTCAGCGCCTACACGGACCGCATCGTTTCGGCAAATGCGTATCTCGGCGCAGCGCCGATTGTCGAGGCGCTCGCGGCGGGAGCGGATATCGTGCTCACGGGTCGCGTCGCGGACCCGTCGTTGTTCGCCGCGCCGCTCATTCACGAGTTCGGCTGGCGCATGGACGACTGGAATACGCTCGGGCAGGCGACCGTCGTCGGTCATTTGCTCGAATGCGCGGGACAGGTGACAGGCGGCTATTTCGCCGATCCTGGTTTCAAGGACGTGCCGGATCTCGCGCGGCTAGGCTTTCCGATCGGCGAAGTCGGCGCCGATGGCAGCGTCGTCGTGACGAAGGTGCCGCATGCGGGCGGTCGCGTGACCGAGGCGACATGCAAGGAACAATTGCTCTACGAGATTCACGATCCGCAACGCTACTTTCAGCCCGATGTCGTCGCTGACTTCAGCGGGGTGAGTGTCGTAGAAGAGGCGCAAGACCGCGTGCGCGTGATGGGCGGGCGCGGCAGTACACGCACGGGAACACTGAAGGTATCGGTCGCGTATGTCGATGGCTATATCGGAGAGGGGCAGATTTCCTACGGCGGACCGGGCGCGGTTGAACGTGCGCGACTTGCGCTCGACATCGTGCGGGAGCGCCTCGCGACCACGGGCGTCGACACGAGCGAACTGCGTTTTGACCTGATCGGCGTGAATGCGCTCTATGGCGACGCCCTCGCGGCACGTCACGACGCGCCGTACGAAGTACGCGTTCGCGTGGCAGGGCGCGCGGCGAACGCAAAGGAAGCGGCGCGCATCGGCAACGAGGTCGAGACGCTCTACACCAACGGGCCCGCGGGGGGCGGGGGCGTCACGAAATCGACTCGTGAGGTGCTCGCCGTGCAGTCTGTCTTGCTGCCACGCGAACAGGTAAATCCGGCATTCCAGGTTGTCGAGGCAAGCGATGAAACTGCGTGAACTGGCCCATGGCCGCACTGGCGACAAAGGCAATACGCTGAACATCTCGGTGATTTGCTACGACGCGAAGCACTACGCCCATCTGCGCAACGTCTTGATGCCGGAGCGCGTCAAGGCGCATCTCGCCGACGTCGTCAAAGGCGAGGTCGTGCGCTACGAACTGCCGCTTCTCGGTGCGTTCAATTTCGTGCTCGGCAACGCGCTGGGTGGGGGCGTGACGCGTTCGCTGGCGCTGGATGCGCACGGCAAGTCGATGAGCATGGCGCTCCTCGATCTCGAAATAGACGACCTTCCTGAATGACCGCATGACGGCGCGCTTTCCGAAAGGCGCCGTGTGACACCCGGGGTTAGCTTTAAGGGTTCTCCCCAATGCAGACCCATGTCCCAAATTTGTATGATGACCCTATGACATGGCAAATCTGCTGATATGTTCGAGAAGATTCCCAACCGGGCGCTGAGCGACACGGTCGCGCAACAGCTGCTCGCCCAGATCGACAAAGGCACGTTCGCGCGCGGCGGCAAGCTGCCGACGGAAGCCGTGCTCGCCCAGCAGTTCGGCGTCAGCCGCACGGTAATCCGCGAGGCCATTTCGCGTCTGAAAAACGAAGGCGTGGTCGAGCCGCGTCAGGGCAGCGGCGTGTACGTGGCCGCGCATGGCGCGATCCGGCCGCTGCGCATCGACTACGCGGAAGCGATGGAAGGCGGCTCGGTGCTGCAGATCCTCGCGGTGCGCCGCGCGATCGAAGCCGAAGTCGCGGCGGAAGCCGCCATGCGCCGCACCGACGCCGACATGATGGCGATCGACGCCGCACTCAAGAAGATCGATGAGGCCGTCGCCGAAGGCCGCGACGGCGTTGCCGAAGACGTCGCGTTTCACCGCGCGATCGCCAGCGTGACGGGCAATCCGTACTTTCTGAAGACGCTGACGTTTCTCAATCAATACCTCGAAGCGGGAACGGTCATCACGCGCCGCAACGAGGCGCTGCGCGAGGACTTCTCGCGCCAGGTGCGCGACGAACACGCCGCGATCGCCGCCGCGATCCGCGCAGGCGACCCGATGGCCGCTCGCAATGCCGCGCAAACCCACATGTACAACGCGGCGCGCCGTCTGGCCGAAGCCGGTATCGGCTGAGTTCGCAGATGCATTCGCTCGCGCAATCCGCGGCGCACTGTCTGCGGCCCTGTTCGTAGAGGAAAAGGTATGTCGAGAAATGTCGGAGTGATCGGTCTGGGCGCGATGGGCATGGGTGTCGCGCGTTCGCTGCTGCGCGGCGGTTTCAACGTCCATGCATGCGACGTGCGCCGCGAAGCGCTCGACCAGTTCGTGGCCGCCGGCGGCACGGCTTGCGCGAGTCCCGCCGAGCTTGGCGCGCGGTGCGACGTGGTCGTCACGCTCGTCGTCAATGCCGCGCAAACGGAAACGGTGCTGTTCGGCGAGCAGGGTGCGGTGCATTCGATGAAGCCGGGCGGCGTCGTGATTGCGTGCGCGACGGTTGCGCCCGACTTCGCGATCGACCTCGGCCGCCGTGTGGAAGCGGCCGGCCTGCAACTGCTCGATGCACCCGTATCGGGCGGCGCGGCGCGCGCGGCATCGGGCGAAATGACGATGATGACGTCCGGGCCCGCCGCCGCATATGCCGCGTGCGAGGACGTGCTCGCCGCGATGGCGGGCAAGGTGTACCGGCTGGGCGAGCAGCATGGCGCGGGCTCGAAGGTGAAGATCATCAACCAGTTGCTCGCGGGTGTGCACATCGCCGCCGCCGCCGAGGCGATGGCGCTCGGTCTTCGCGAAGGCGTCGATCCCGATGCGCTCTACGACGTGATTACGCACAGCGCCGGCAACTCGTGGATGTTCGAAAACCGCGTGCCGCACATTCTCAACGGCGACTACACGCCGCTGTCAGCGGTCGACATCTTCGTCAAGGATCTCGGCCTCTTGCTCGATACCGCGCGACGCTCGAAGTTTCCGCTGCCGTTGTCGGCGGCTGCGCATCAGATGTTCATGATGGCCTCGACGGCAGGTCACGGCGGCGAAGACGATTCAGCCGTGATCAAGATTTTCCCGGGCATCGATGTGCCCGCGAAGCGCTGAGCGGGGAAGGGTGCAACAACATGACAAACACGAACGCCTCTGCCGCAAAGCCGCTGCTCGGCTGCATCGCCGACGATTTCACGGGCGCGACCGATCTCGCGAACATGCTGGTGCGCGGCGGGATGCGCACCGTGCAGACGATCGGCGTGCCCGGCGCCGACACGCGCATCGAAGCCGACGCGCTCGTGGTCGCGCTGAAGTCGCGCACGATCGCTGCTGCCGACGCCGTGGCGCAGTCGCTTGCCGCACTCGAATGGCTGCGCGCGCAAGGTTGCCGCCAGTTCTTCTTCAAGTACTGCTCGACCTTCGATTCGACCGATCAAGGCAACATCGGGCCCGTGGCCGACGCGCTGCTCGACGCGCTGTCGACCATCGAAGGCGACGTGCCGTTCACCATCGCCTGTCCCGCGTTTCCGGAAAACGGCCGCACGATCTATCGCGGGCACCTGTTCGTTGGTGACGTGCTGCTGAACGAGTCGGGCATGGAGCATCATCCGCTTACGCCGATGACGGACGCGAACCTCGTGCGCGTGCTGCAACGTCAGACGCGCTCGAAAGTCGGTCTCGTGAGATACGACGCCGTGGCGCGAGGCGCGCAAGCCGTGCGCGCCTCGATCGGCGCGCTGCGGGCCGACGGCGTGCGCATGGCAATCGCCGATGCCGTCTCGGATGCCGATCTCTACACGCTCGGCGAGGCGTGCGCGGCCCTGCCGCTGATCACGGGCGGCTCGGGCGTCGCGCTCGGGTTGCCCGCGAATTTCCGCCGCGCCGGTTTGCTCGCCGATGCCGGCGATGCAGGCGAGTTGCCGCGTATCGACGGCGCGTCGGCGGTGCTGGCGGGCAGTGCGTCGAAGGCGACGAATGCCCAGGTGGCCGCATGGCGCGAAACGCGTCCCGCGTTCCGCATCGACCCGCTCGCGGCGGCGCGCGGCGAGCCCGTCGTCGAGCAAGCGTTGGCCTTCGCGCGCGAGCACATGCGCGCGGCACAGCAACCCGTGCTGATCTACGCGACGGCATCGCCCGACGAGGTGAAGGCGACACAGCGCGAACTCGGTGTGGCGCAAGCCGGCGAACTGGTCGAGCGCACGCTCGCGTCGATTGCGCGCGGGCTGCGCGATTTCGGCGTGCGCAAGTTCGTTGTCGCGGGCGGCGAGACCTCGGGCGCGGTGGTGCAGGCGCTGGGCGTCGACATGCTGCGCATCGGCAAGCAGATCGATCCAGGCGTGCCCGCCACCGCCACGATCGCGGCCGAACCGCTTGCGCTCGCGCTCAAGTCCGGCAACTTCGGCGCAGTCGACTTCTTCGCGAAGGCGCTGCATATGCTCGATGGAGGTGCGAAATGACGGCGGCCATTCACACGAGCAGCGAAGCGAAAGTCCGCGAGGAAATCTGCGTGACGGGCGCGAGCCTCTACGAGCGCGGCTACACCGTCGGCAGCGCGGGCAACATCAGCGCGCGGCTCGACGACGGCTGGCTCATCACGCCGACGGATGCCTGCCTCGGCCGCCTCGATCCCGCGGAGATCGCGAAGGTCGATCTCGACGGCAACGCGGTGTCGGGCGGCGAGCCGTCGAAAACGCTGGCGCTGCATCGCGGCGTCTACGAGCGTAACCGTGAAGCGCGCGGCATCGTGCACACGCATTCGACACACCTTGTCGCGCTGACGCTCGCAGGCGTCTGGAGCGACGCCGACGTGTTGCCGCCCATCACGCCGTACTACGTCATGAAGGTCGGGCACGTTCCGCTGATCCGCTACCGGCGTCCTGGCGATCCGCAAGTCGCGCAACAGATCGCCTCGCTCGCCGATGGCGTGCGCGGCGTGCTGCTCGAGCGGCTCGGGCCGGTCGTGTGGGAGCGTTCCGTTTCGCAGGCTTCGTACGTGATCGAAGAACTGGAAGAGACGGCGCGTTTGTGGCTGATGACGAACCCGCGCCCCGCGCCGCTCGACGACACCGCGCTCGAGGAGTTGCGCACGGTGTTCGGCGCGCGCTGGTAACGCTTACCGTATTCAAGGAGTCGCTTCGATGCCACGCTTCGCCGCCAATCTTTCGATGATGTACAACGAACACGCGTTTCTCGACCGCTTCGCTGCTGCCGCGCGCGACGGTTTCGAGGCCGTGGAGTTTCTGTTCCCTTATGAGTTTCCGGCCGCCGACATCAAGCAGCGTCTTGACGACAACGGCCTCACTCAAGCGCTGTTCAATGCGCCGCCGGGTGACTGGGCGGCGGGCGAGCGCGGGACCGCGTCGCTGCCGGGCCGCGAGGACGAGTTTCGCCGCAGTATCGAGACCGCACTCGAATACGCGCGTGTACTCGGCAACGACAAGCTGCACGTGATGGCCGGGTTGATCAAACCGGAGCAATCGCGCGCCGCGCATCGCGAGGTGTATCTGAAGAACCTTGCCTATGCGGCGCAGGCCGCCCAGGCGGACGGCATTACCGTCGTCATCGAGCCGATCAACACACGCGATATTCCCGGCTTCTTTCTGAACCGGCAAGACGACGCGCAGGCGATCTGCGCGGAAGTCGGTGCGCCGAACCTGAAAGTACAGTTCGATCTCTACCACTGCCAGATTGTCGAAGGCGATCTCGCCGTCAAGCTCAAGCGTGACATCAAGGGCATCGGGCATATCCAGATTGCGGGCGTGCCCGAGCGGCACGAGCCGGATCTTGGCGAAGTGAACTACCCGTATCTGTTCTCGCTGATCGACGCACTTGGCTACGACGGCTGGGTCGGTTGCGAATATCGGCCGCGCGCCGGCACATCGGAAGGGCTTGGATGGATCAGGCCGTACCTGAAGGCGCGCAGCTGAGCGCACAGACCTGAGCGCATTCGACGGACACACTGGAGGAACCACAGCGACATGAAAGTACTGATCACGGGCGGTGCGGGATTTCTGGGCCAGCGTCTCGCGCGCGAGCTGCTCGCACGCGGCGAACTGAAGGGCGCGGACGGGCAGCGCGAGCCGATCACCGAACTGGTGCTGCTCGACGTCGTCGCGGCGCCGGGACCGGCTGACGAACGCGTGCGTGTGGAAGTCGGCGACATTGCCGAGCGCAGCGTGCTTGAACGCATCATCGACGAGAAGACGGCGGCGATTTTTCATCTCGCGGCGATCGTCAGCGGCCAGGCGGAAGCGGACTTCGATCTCGGCATGCGGATCAATCTCGACGCCTCGAGGCTGCTGCTCGACGTGTGCCGCGAGCGCGGGCATCGGCCGCGCGTCGTGTTCACGAGTTCGGTTGCCGTCTATGGCGGCGATCTGCCCGAGGTCGTCCACGACGACACCGCCTTGAATCCGCAGTCGTCGTACGGCGCGCAAAAGGCCGTCGCCGAGTTGCTGCTCAATGACTTCTCGCGGCGCGGTTTCGTCGATGGCCGCGTGCTGCGGCTGCCGACTATCAGCGTGCGGCCAGGCAAGCCGAACGCGGCGGCGTCCTCGTTTGCCAGCGGCATCATTCGCGAGCCACTCAACGGTGAGCCGACGGTGTGCCCGGTGAGCGGTTCGACGCGGCTGTGGCTGCTCTCGCCACGCAAGGCCATCGAATGCCTCGTTGCCGGATGCGAGGTCGACGGCGCCGCGCTCGGCAACCGGCGCACGGTGAATCTGCCGGGCGTCTCGGTGACGGTCGACGAGATGATCGTCGCGCTGCGCGACGTGGCGGGCGATGCCGTCGCGGCACGGATCGAATGGAAGGCGGATGAGCGTGTGGCGAAGATCGTCGGCAGCTGGCCCGCGCAGTGGGACATTGCACGCGCGACCCAGCTTGGCCTGCAAGGCGACGCGTCGTTCAAGGATATCGTGCGCGCGTTCGTCGACGATGAACTCGGCGGGAAGCTTGCGCAGCATTGATTGCGTGCCCGGCTTCTTGCGCGAGAAACAACACGCGCCGCCATCGCAGACCTGAGTCTTTGCGAGGCGGCGTTCTCGTTTTACCGCAGCTGGAGACCTTCGCGGTTCTGCGGGCCGCGCGGACCGTAGTCGAGTTCGGCGCCCAGATTGCTGCTTCGCGTGATCGGCGCGGGTGCATCGCAGGCGTCCATGATCGATTCGACGAAAACCGGTTTGTCGTTCGGCGCGGCGAGGGCGTTTTGCAGATCCCCGCAAGTCCTGGCCACGAACGACTGCACGGCGGCGCCCGGATGGAGCACTTTCGGCAGCTCCGCGTAGGCCCAGTTCGCGATGTCGTTGTAGGGCTCGGTCTTGCCGAGGTAGCCGCGTTCGATGGTATAGCCGCCATTGTTGATCAGCAGGATTGCCGGCTTGTGGTCGTGGTGCAGAATGGTCGACAACTCCTGGGCCGTGACCTGGAACGAACCATCGCCGATGAGCAACACGTGGCGGCGTTCGGGCGCCGCAGTCAGCGCGCCGAGCAGGGCGCCGACCGAATAGCCAATCGATCCCCAGTTGATCGATCCGATGAATGTGCAACCCGGCGGCAACTTCAGGCCGAGCAGGGAAAACGACGTGCCGTTGTCGACATACAGGACGTCTCCGGGTCGCAGATAATCCTGGACAGCCTGCCAGTAGGCGGCTTGCGTCAGCTTCGCGGCAGCCTCGACGTGCATGCGGGCGGCCGGCGCGTCGACCGGGCCTTGCACGCGCGTCGCAACCTGCGGGATGGCATCGATTACGCCCCGTAGCACCTCCTTGAGCGTCACCGCCTGATAGTTGTCTTCGCCGATGTCAACGGCGTGCGCACGCGCGTGGATCGTGCGGGCCGGAAGCGTTGCCGAGAAATCGCCCGTCGTCACTTCGATCGGCCGGTAGCCCACGGCGAGCAGGCAGTCGCTGCTCTCGATCGTCTCTTGTACCCCAGGCTCGCTGCCGTTGCCGGCGTAGATGCCGACATACTGCGGGTGCGATTCGTCGATCACGCCCTTGGCGGCGTTGATCACCGCGACCGGGGCCTGCAGCTTTTCCGCGAGCGCCACGAGCTCGGGGGCGACGCCGAACCGGTCGGCGTCCGTATCCACGAGGATCGCCGGTGCCGTTGCTGCGGAAAACTGTTGGGCGAGCGCGGCGATGCACGTTTGCAACCGTTCCGGATCGCTCGGAACGTGGGCAAGAACGAGCGGCGCGGCCGGCACCTCGATCTCGAGGTAGGCGATGTCGGAAGGCAGCTCCATATAGACCGGGAGCTTTTCCCGCCAGGCGGTGAGGATCAGCCGGTCGATCTCGACGACGGCGTTGCGCGGCGTGATCCTCGCCTGGGCGACCGTCACCGGCGCATAGGCGCGCAGGAAGTGGTCGAAGTTGCCGTCGGCCATGGTGTGATGCATGCCGAGGCCGCGATCGATGGAGCGCAGCGGGATCGAACCGCTGATGCAGATGACGGGGACGTGCTCGGCGTAGGCGCCGGCCACGCCGTTCAGTGCGCTCAACGCGCCGACCCCGTTCGTGACGAGCAGCGCGCCCAGGCCGTTGAGCCGCGCATAACCGTCCGCGGCATAAGAGGAGGTCAACTCGCCCGTGGTGCCGACCCATTCCAGCGCACCGCTATCGTGGAGCTGCTGCAACAGCGCGAGGTTGTAGTCGCCCGGGACGCCAAACAAATGACGAATGCCGGCTTCCTCGAGGCGGCGCAGCAGGAAGTCGCCAATCGTCATGCGTTGGGTCAGTTTGGCCATGTTTTGCGTGGTTTCCATGGAGGACTCCTAATCTGGGTCATTGGAGGAATGTGCGGTACCGGTGATCGATAGCACTCCGCGGAAATGGCGCTGCGCAAGTCGGTCTGCGGTACAACGGATTCGCAGTCTAGGCGCTGGGCAAAAACAGCAGCGTGACCGGGTCATTACAAAAAAATATCAGGGAGAGAACACGCTGCACTTCGTCATTTCTCTGTAATGATTGAGTAACGGCCCTGTTGGAACGCACTGCCTAGACTGCTATCACGCCTGGCATAGGGGCGCAAAACGAGCACAGAATCAGTGACACGCGCATGAGAGTGCAGGGATCGACGCCATGAAAATCCTCGTCATCGAAGACGAAGCCAAGACCAGCGAGTACATCCAGAACGGCTTGACGGAAGCCGGCTACGTGGTGGACGTGGCCACGAACGGCATCGACGGGCTGCACCTCGCACAGGAGATGGCTTACGACCTGATCCTGCTCGACGTGATGATGCCGGAGATGGACGGCTGGACCGTCATGAAGAAGCTCGGTGCCCGCATCAAGACTCCAGTGTTGTTCCTGAGCGCACGGGGCACGCTGGAAGACCGGCTCAAGGGCCTCGATCTCGGTGCCGACGACTATCTCGTCAAGCCTTTCTCGTTTGCCGAGTTGCTGGCGCGCATCCGCATCATACTGCGGCGCGGCCAGCCACAAAAGCAGGAGGAGCAGGTCTTCGAAGTCGGGGATCTGCGGGTCGATGTGCCGAAGCGGCGAGTCGACCGGGGCGGCGCGCGCCTCACGCTCACCAACAAGGAATTCAACCTGCTGGCGTTCTTTCTGGAGCATCAAGGTCAGGTACTGTCGCGCGCCCTGATCGCTTCGCGCGTCTGGGACATGAACTTCGACAGCGACAGCAACGTGGTCGATGTTGCGGTGCGCCGGCTGCGGCAGAAGATCGACGACCCGTTCCCGATTCGTCTGATTCATACGATTCACGGCGTGGGATACCGTTTCGAGTACGAAGCATGAAGCGGCTTTCGCTCACCACGCGCCTTGCGTTGTTATACGCGCTCATCGTTTTTACCGCGATGGCGTTGCTCGGCACCTTGCTGTATCGCGGGCTGGAGCGGCAGTTGATCGTGCGCGACGACGCGGCGCTGGTGACGCGTGTGGACCAGCTTCGCACGCTGATGAACGATGTCGACGTGCGCGAGCTGATACGCGACAAGCCCCATCTTTTCGCGAACATGCTCGGCAATACGGAATCGCTGCTGATCGTGGGCTTTCCGGGTGAAGCGCCGCTCATTACGGTGAATCCCGGTCACCGGGCGGTGCCGGACATGAAGCCGGTGCCGGTCGACATGCCGCTCACACTCGGCGCCGTGCAGCATACGGTTGCGGCTGATGGGACGCCGTTCATCTACGTCGCCGCTGCGGCGCACGACGTAGCCGGGAAACAGGACCTGCAGATCATCTCCGGCCGCTTGCTGACCGAGCGTACGCAATTGCTGCGGGCATATCGGAACCAGATACTGCTATTCGCCTCCGCTGGCGCGACTATCGTCGCGTTGCTCGCTTTCGTCCTCGCGCGCCGCAACATGCAGCCGTTGCGTGTTCTCGCGGCGCAAACCGGGGCGATCGGCGTCAGCACGCTTTCGACGCGCATCGAGCAGCGCGCCACGCCGCCCGAACTCGACGCACTGATCGCCGCATTCAACGGCATGCTCGACCGGCTTGAGCGCGGGTTCACCCAGTTGAAACAGGTGTCGGCCGACATGGCGCACGACCTGCGTACGCCCATCGGCAATCTGCTCGGGCAGACCGAAGTCGGCTTGAGCCAGACGCGCGACATCGCGTATTACCAACGGCTTCTTGGTTCGAATTACGAGGAGCTGCAACGCCTGTCGAAGATGATCGACAACATGCTGTTCCTCGCGCGCACCGAGCAGGCCGATAACGCCATCGAGCGCAAGGACGTGCCGCTCGCGGTGGAATTCGAGCGCATGCAGGAGTACTTCGAAGGTCTCGCGGAGGACCGCAACGTGAGCCTCGAATGGCGCGGCGAAGGCCACGTATGCGCGGATCCGGATCTGCTGCGCCGTGCGCTGGGCAATCTGCTTGCGAATGCCTTGCGGTATGCGGAGCCGGGTACGGCCATCTCGACCGTGGCGCAGCAAGGACCGGAGGCCACGACGCTCCATGTCGAAAACCGCGGACCGACGATCGAGCCGCATCATCTCGAACGGATCTTCGACCGCTTCTATCGGGCCGATCCGTCACGGCACCGCTCGTCGGAGTCCAGCGGGCTAGGGCTTTCGATCGTGCGCAGCATCATGTTGCTGCACGGCGGCACGTGGCAAGCATCCAGCAGCAACGGCGTGACGCGCTTTACGCTCGTGTTCCCGCGGCAGCGCGAGCGGCGCAGCCAGTAGGCGCCCCAGGGGCGGCGGTGCGACAAACCGCGCTATGATGGGCTGCCGTGAATTGGGGAATGCGGGACGCAACCCATCGATGCGCGCGTGGGTTGCTGGTACGAGTGGAATTCAGCATCTATTCCAGTCATGAAGCCCAGTCATGAAGCCCAGTCATGAAGCGTAGAAGAAACGATGAAACAACGTACATGGCCCAGACTCGCTCTCGTTTGTTCATTCGTGGCTTTCATGCCGCTTGCGGGTTGCGTGGCCCGCGGTGCGCCGTCCTGGTCGCTCTTCGGTGCGTACTTTCCGTACTGGCTCGTGAGCGCCATGATCGGCATCGTGGGCGCGCTCGTCGCGCATCGCGTGTTCATCTCGACTGGCTGGATTCGCGTGGTGCCGTACCAGCTTTCCGTCTGCACCGCGATCGGCATCGTCGCCGGGGTGCTCGTCTGGCTGTGGGGAACGGGGCAGCTCTGACATGAAAATGGCCGGCCAGAATCCTCGACATGCATGGAAGGGCCGCGCGATCGCCGTCGTGATCGTGCTGCTCGGCGCCGCGGCGCTTTGGTACGCATACGACCGCTCGTCGCGCTATCCGTCCACCGACGATGCGTCCATCGACGCTGACGTCGTCCACGTCGCGTCCCCGGTGGGCGGCCGCATCATACGTGTTCCCGTGGAGGAGAACCAGCATGTCGCCAAAGGCGACGTGCTGTTCGAAATCGATCCGGTGCCGTACCGGCTCGCGGTCGCGCAGGCGCAGGCCGAAGTCGAGCTGGCGCGCGCCTCGCTCGCCACGCGCCGCCGCACGCTGATCGGCGAGACGTCGAACGCGACGATCGCGGCCGACCAGACTCGTCGTGCGACGCACAACTACGACCTCGCGACGCGCAGCGTCGAGCGCCTGCGGCCGCTCGAGGCGCAAGGCTATGTGTCCGCGCAGCAACTCGACCAGGCGGTCGTGGCGCAGCGCGACGCGAGCGTCTCGCTCGCGCAGGCGAAGGTGCAGCAGCGTTCCTCTGCGCAGACGATAGGCGACGACACCGACGCGATCGCGGCGCTGCATGCGCGCGAAGCCGCGCTGGCGATCGCGCAGCGCGGCCTCGACGATACGGTCGTACGCGCTCCGTTCGACGGCTACGTGACGGGACTGACGATCCTCGCGGGCGAGACCGTCGCGCCGAACCAGTCCATCTTCACGCTGGTTCACTCGGGCGAATGGTTTGCCGTGGCGAACTTCCGCGAGACGGCGCTCGGCGCCATCGAGGTGGGCGACTGCGCCACCGTGTACTCGATGATCGACCGCAGACAGCCGATGAGCGGCAAGGTGATCGGCATCGGCGCGGGCATCATGGACACGGACCGCGTGAACCTGCCACGCAGCCTGCCTTACGTGCAGCAGTCGGTGAACTGGGTGCGCGTGGCGCAACGCTTCCCGGTTCGCGTGCGCATCGACGCGCCGGTCAACAGACTGGTGCGCATCGGCGCCAGTGCGATCGTCGAGGTCCGGCATGGCCAGTCTTGCCGGTGACATCAGGCGGCCCGGTCCGCGGGAAATCGCCAGGCTGCTCGCGCCGTTTCCGGGCCGCGCCGCGATCGTTACACGCATTGCGCTGATCTGCGCGCTCACGGCGCTCGTGACGGTCGGCTACGGCACGCCCGGTGCCGCGACTGCCGTCTATATCGTGTTCTTCCTGAACCGGCCCGACCGCATGACGAGCGTGGTCATGTCGTTCGCCTTGATGCTGCTCGTGACCGTGATCATCGGGATCGTAATGATCTTCGCGATCTTCACGATCGACCAGCCGCCGCTGCGCGTGGCGAGCATGGCGCTCCTGTCGTTCGGACTGCTATTCGCCACGTCGGCAAGCAAGCTTCGTCCGATCGGCGCGATCCTGGCGATGATCGTCGGCTTCGGGCTCGACGAACTCGGCCTCGCGCCGCTTGGCGAAGCGGCGACGCGTGGCCTGATGTACGCATGGCTGATGGTTGCGATTCCGATCGGCGTGGCGATCGTCGTGAACCTCGTGATCGCACCGTCGCCGCGCCGGCTTGCTACCGCGCAGCTTGCGCGGCGCCTGAGGCTCGCTGCGCACCGCCTCACGGGCACGGCGAGCGACGAGGAGCGCGCCGCGTTCGAAGCGTGCATGCGCGAGGGCGATCACCAGATCCTCACGTGGCTGAAGTTCTCGACGCTCGAAGGCACGTTGACGCCGGCCGACGGCGCGGCGCTGCGCCAGGCGGCGGCGTCCACCACGGCGATCCTGGTCGCGACGGATTTTGCGGCGAGCGAGTCCGGCGCGCGCCTGCCCGACGCGTGTGCGGCACAGCTTGCCGCAACGATGACGCAGATGGCCGCGATGCTGGAGGCGGGCGGCTATCCCGTGGATGTCAAGCTCGATATGCCGCACCTGCCCGAGGGAGCCGCGCTACCGGCGCTCGTGCTTGCCGACCTGCGCGCTGCGCTGGAGGGCTTCGCGGTGCCGCCTGCGGAAGGCGCCGCCGCGCCTGTTCCGGCTCCCGAAAAAACCGCCGAGCCTCCTGCACGCAGCGGCTTTTTCGACGCCGATGCCTTCTCGAACCCCGATCACGTCCGTTACGCGCTGAAGACTACCGCGGCGGCGATGTTCTGCTACGTGCTGTACCAGCAACTCGACTGGCAGGGCATTCATACGTGCTTCATCACCTGCTATATGGTGTCGCTCAGCACCACGGCCGAAACCGTCGAGAAGCTGACCTTGCGCATTGCGGGCTGTCTCGTCGGCGCGTTGCTCGGCACGGCGGCGATCGTGTTCGTCACGCCGCGTTTGACCTCGGTGGGCGAACTGATGGCGCTGGTGTTCGCGGGCGCCTGGCTGGCCGCGTGGGTGGCGATGGGTTCCACCCGGATCGCCTACGCGGGCATGCAGATCGCGTTCGCCTTCTTCCTGTGCGTGATCCAGGGCGCGGCGCCCGCGTTCGACCTGACGCTCGCGCGCGACCGCGTGATCGGCATCCTGATCGGCAACGTCGTGATCTATCTGGTCTTCACGCGCGTCTGGCCGGTGAGCATCGCCAGCCGGATCGACGCGACGTTCAAGGCGCTCGTGGCGCAATGGAGCCGCATCGCGCGTGCGGCGGACGCCCGCACGCGCAGCGCGCTCGCGGCAGGCGCGCTCGCCCAGTACGGCGGACTGCGCCAGGATATCGGGCTGATCCATTACGAGCCTTCGTGGGTGCGTCCCGAGCCGGAGTGGGTGGCGAGCCGGCGGCGTGCGCTTGCGGAAATCGAGGCGCTGGAGGCGCCGCTGGTCCTGGCGGCAGGGCGCGCGGGCGCGTCGCGGCTGGGTGAGATCGCCGAGCGCCTCGCTGCCGGCGACGACACGCACGGGCAAGCCGCACAGCATGCCGCCGACATGCAGACGCAAGGTGCCGAGGCCGTTGAGGACCGCACGGCCGACCCCGCGCTCGATGCGCTCCAAAGCGTCATCGCCAGGCGGTTCGGACAGATCGCCGAGATCACGCGCCCAGCTTCGGCTACGGAGACGACGACCGATGCGCGCCCCTGAACCGACGCCCCGGCTCATGGTATTGGCCGCCACGCTGGCTGCCGCATTGGCTATATCGGGACTCGAGGGTTGTGCGACGTCGTCGATCGATCTTGCACCTGCGGCGCCGGACCGCCCCTGGCAGCCGCAGACGGACGCCGGCGGCAACATCGTGCCCGGGCCGCCGCGCAGCGCCAGCGAGGCGACGCAGGCGGGCTACACGTTGCCGCGCAGCGCCGCGCTCGCTTCGATCGAACCCGCGGCGGCGCTCGATGCGAACCACGCGTACACGCTGCCCGAGCTGATCGATCTAGCGGAGTCGACGAACCCGCTCACGCGCATCGCCTGGAACGACGCGCGCAATGCGGCGCTCGCGGCGGGCATCGCGAAGACCACCTACTTGCCGCAGCTCACCGCGACCGCCATGGGCGGATACCAGGCGGCGAGCGGCGCCGCATCGACGCCGCTGCTCGGCACCACATCGACCAACTCGAATATTCACGGCACGGTTTCGGTACTCTCGCTGCAATGGCTACTATTCGACTTCGGCGGCCGTCGTGCGCGCGTCGATGCGGCCAAACAGCTTTCCGTGGCGGCGAACGTCGCCTTCACGTCAGTTCACCAGCACGTGATCCACGACGTGAGCATCGCGTACTACGCGTACGCAGCCGCGAGCGCGCGGGAGCATACCGCGCAGCAGGCGCTCGACAACGCGGACGGCATTCTCAGCGCCGCGCGCGCACGGCGAAAGCAGGGCGTGGGCACAGTCGTCGAGGTTGCACAGGCCACGCAGAACCGCGCCCAGGCCAATCTCCTGAAGGTGCAGGCGGACGGCGCGTTGAGCGACAGCTATCTGAGCCTCGTCTCGGCGCTCGGCATCTCGCCGTTGTCGAAACCGCTGATCGCCCCATTGCCGGCGCGTATGCTCACGCCGGCGCTGCACCAGAGCGTCGATGAAATCGTGACCGATGCGATTGCGCGGCGGCCGGACGTGCAGGGCGCCTATGCGCTGGAACAGGCCAACCAGGCGAAGATCCGCGCGGCCGAATCCGCCTTCATGCCGAAGATATTTCTCTCCGCCGCGGCCGCGTATGGCACCGGCACGACGTCGATCACGGCGATTCCCCCGGTCGGCGATCAGGCGGCGACGGTGAACCTGAACGGCAGCCGCCGCAGCGGCAGCATATTCCTCGGCGTGACGATTCCGCTATACGACGGCGGCTTGCGCTCCGCCGTGCTGATGCAGGCGCGCAACGATGCAGACACTGCGTCCGCGCAGTTGACCCATACGAGGCAAGAAGCCGTCCGGCAGATCGTTGCCGCGCAGAACGGGCTTTCGACGAGCCTCGCGTCGAACGACGCCGCGAAGGCACTGGTCGAGGCCGCGCAGACGACCTACGACGCGGCGTTCACCGCGTACCGGCACGGCGTCGGCACCATCACCGACGCGCTCCTCACGCAGAATCAGCTGCTCGCCGCGCAGAACGCGTATGCCGACAGCTACAGCGCCGCGCTTTCTGCCGCGGCGACGCTCGCGCTGGCAACGGGCGAGATCGGCTCGCCGTCCATGGTAGGCGAGCCGTCTCAGTAGGTAGGGCCACTAAATACGCTGCGCCGGGGTTCAGCTGCCGAAATACGTCATGCAGAAGCTGGCCGGGCCCACACACGTGGTCGGTGCGGGCGTATGCGAACGAGAACCCGCGGCCGAGCTGCCCGCCATCGATACCCCACCCATATCGCGTTGCACCGAAGCTTGCGCATATTGTGCCGCTGCGACCTTGGCCTCGGCGGCCTGAATGTCAGCCGGATAGTCGATGTCGTCGCCGCGGCCCGGGCTGTATCCGGCCTGCTCGACACGCACGAGATCCGCACGCACTTCGGCGCGGGTCAGCGGTTGAGTGGACTGGGCGAAGCTATATGCCGGGACGGCGACCGCAGAAGCCGCGACGAGAATGCTGAGAAGAAGCCTGGACATGATCAATACTCCTATATATCCGCAGAGCGGATGAGTCGGGAAGGAAAGCCGCAGCATCGACTGTGCATAGACGCGAAGACAGGCTTAGGAACGAGAGACTTGAAACATGGCTAAGCGGGGCAAGGCGTTACTGCGTGGTTGCAGTGTAGGTAGGCGCTTCGGTCGCCAAGGTTACCCGGTGATTACAAGAAAATAACGAATCATCCGTC
Source organism: Paraburkholderia sp. BR10882 (assembly GCF_040948855.1). Lineage (NCBI taxonomy): Bacteria > Pseudomonadati > Pseudomonadota > Betaproteobacteria > Burkholderiales > Burkholderiaceae > Paraburkholderia > Paraburkholderia sp. BR10882. The sequence continues at coordinate 64,269 of NZ_JBFPKP010000030.1, forward strand.
CCTTTGATTGGATGGCCCGGCGCGGGCACGTCATTATTTCGTAATGACCGGGTAACCCTCTCGTTCGAGGCAGCTTTTTAGACTGGCCGTGTTGTCAATCGATTCGTTCACACCGCGTCATTCCAAGGAGCTGCCATGTCTTTCCCTTCCTTCCGTTCTGCCGTTGCTCATGCTGCAGCGGCGCTTTGCCTGGTTGCCGGTGCCGCGACGACAGCGCAGGCCGCGCTCATCAAGAACGTCGTCCTCGTGCATGGCGCGTTTGTGGGTGGCGCCGGATGGCGTCCGGTGTACGACATTCTCACGAAGGACGGCTACAACGTGACGCTCGTGCAAGAGCCGCTGACGTCATTCAAGGACGACGTGACGGCGACGAAGCGCGTCATCGATAGCCTGGATGGACCGTGCGTGCTCGTCGGCCATAGCTACGGCGGCGCGATCATCACGGAGGCGGGCAACGACGAACATGTGAAGTCGCTCGTCTACATTGCCGCGCATGCGCTCGATGTCGGCGAGACTGAAGTCTCGAATGGCAAGCGTTATCCGAATGCGACGCCCCATGAGGACATCGTGAAGACAGCCGACGACTATCTGTACCTGAATCCCGCCGACTATCCGCGCGATTTCGCAGCCGATCTTCCGATTACGCAGGCTGAATTCGAGGCGCATGAGCAAATGCCGACCGCGGCAGGTGTATTCGCGTCGGAAATCCCGGATCCGGCATGGAAGATCAAGCCTACGTTCTACCTGGTTGCGAAGGCGGACAAGATCATCAACCCGGACCTCGAACGCATGTACGCGAAGCGCGCTCATGCACAGACGGTGGAAATCGATGGCGCCAGCCATTCGGTTTATGAGTCGCATCCGAAGGAAGTCGCCGCGTTGATCGAGCAGGCGGCCCAGCAACAGGGGCAGTGAGTCGACGTGCCGCGCGCCGGACGGCCCGTTAAGGCGGGAGGCGACCATATAAGAAATGTCCGGTTTTTAAAGGGTTTTCTGTCTTTCTGGTGTTAAGCCTCCAGCGTGTTGAAGGGGCAGGTGTGAAGCAGCAGGGCACTTAAGTTCGTTCAGCGAACTGTTGCAGACCGCTTGCCTGGTTTACCGGACTGGATGGTTTGCGTTTTACGTTGCGTCACGGCCACGATTGCTGCGTTCATGTCCGCTTGCGTGAACTCGCGCGACTTCTTCGTGCCCGGAACACGTTCGGCCCTGCGTACCTCGATGCCGCGGTTCGTGCGTGAGGGCGAGCCCGAGGCCCGCCGGCCATCGCGCTGCGCCTGCAGCGCCTGCGCCACCTGCAGCGCGTGGGTCAGCCGCTTGTGCTCAATGACCGCGCCCTGATCCACCTCGGTGAGCCGGTCATACTCGCGGTATGGCAGCACACGAGCGTCGGCCCGCAGCTCGATACGCCCGTCCGGGTACTCCCACACCTCGATGTAGCGGTGCACCAGCTTGCGGTTCTGCGGCGTGTCGTCCAGCAGGTACATCACGCGGTCGTACTGCACCGTCAGCGACTTCGTCACGCGTCGCGCTTCGCGCCAGGTGAGCAGGGCGTCCAGATCCTCGTCGGCGCGCAGTGGCCGGTGTGCGTCGTACGTGCTCCTCGGCGGCTTCGCGAAGCGTGCGTTGTAGGCCGCCATGAAGGCCGGCGCATACGCGTTGGCGCCCGCGACGGTACTGATGCCGCGCAGCCGCAACTCCTTCACCAGGCGATCCTGCAGGGTCAGGTGCGCGCGCTCCACGCGCCCCCTGGCCGGGCTGCTGTTGGCGCAGAACGTGTCGATGTTCAACTCGTACATCGCCCGTCCAAAGTGCGTCACGCTGCGCCCGGTCTTGCCCGCGCTCAGGCTGCGGAACACGCTGGCCTTGTCGCTGTACAGCGCAACCGGCTTGCCATAGCGCTCCAGATACGTCCGCGTCGCCTCGAAGTAGCTGAACGTCGATTCCGTGGCCGTAAAGTGCAGGTGCATCAGGCGGCTGGTCGCATCGTCCACGTACACCAATCGACAGTTCCCGGTTGCTCGGCCGCCCACGCCTGGCTGAGGCCAGGCCCGCCGGGCCGGCGGCCTCATAGCGCCGGCACAGCCGACGGATCTGCCGTTCGCTGAGCTGCAGCCGCTCAGCCGCCTGAAAACACCGCAGGCGGCCTTCAATCTGCGGGCCCGGGCGATGGCAATGGTCGTGGGTTCCATCTGATTCTCCTTGGCGGCTGGACTGCCGAACCAGCAATGTCGCATGTTCAGGACGCGAGACTGCGGCGCTGGACGGCCCATTAAGGCGGGAGGCGACCATTCCATCTAATGAGCCGGAAACCGGACATTTCAAAAAAGCTGTGACAACAAATGTCAAAGCCATTTTCAGATGTCGGGGTCCCGGCCAAGTTCAAGTGTCCGCTTTTGCGGGGTTCAGGTTTTGTCTTTCACGGGTTGCAGCTCACGCAGTGTCGAAGATCGGATCATGAACGGGCAGGGCATTCGCCCCTGTTCCATTAACGCCT
>NZ_JBFPKP010000031.1:0-65340 GCF_040948855.1 Paraburkholderia sp. BR10882
CGTCTGCCTGCTGGCAGGACGGCGGCTAAGGAAGAATCCAGGCGGGCGTCGTGCCGGTCAGGCAGAAAAACGATTCGAAGGTCGACAACTACAACTGTCCAAGGCATATGCCCCTTTCGTGGAAACACGCGAATTCTAGTGACGACGCGCGAGCCGAGTCAACGACTAATTCAAAGAATTTTCTTTCGAATCTGTTACTGCGGTGGATGCAAATCATTTGCACACCTCTTCGTTTTGCACCCGCCCTCACTCACCTGCCCCCTTTACTCGAAGCAGGAGGCGCAGCAGCACAGGCAGCACCAGCAGGACGAGCGGCATCTGCACGATCAAGCCCGAGATGATCGCGACCGCGAGCGGTTGCTGCATTGCAGAACCCTGGCCGATCGCGAAGGCAAGCGGCAGCAGAGCGAGAATGGCTGCGATGGTCGTCATCGCGATGGGCCGCAGTCGATTGCGACCCGCGGCCTGCAACGCCTCCTCCAGCGGCACGCCTTCGTCGCGTACGAGCCCCTGAAACTCGGAAACGTAGAAGATCGCGACCTCCGTCACGATGCCGACGATCATCGTCATGCCCATCATCGCGGAGATGTTGAGCTCGATGCCCGTCACCCACAGCCCGATGAACACGGCGCCGGTGGCGAGCAGCGGCATTGCCATCACCGCGAGCGCCACGCGAAAGCGCTCGTAGAGGAATAGCAGCAGGCCGAACACCAGCGCCACGGCCGCGCCGAACACCGCGAGCAGCCCCTTGAAGGCGATCTGCTGTTGCTGGTACAAGCCGCCAAGTTCGTAGTAGACGCCCGCTGGCAGGAGCGCGGGATCGGCAAGCGCGCGCTGCACGTCGGCGATCGTCGAGCCGAGGTCCCGCCCATCGATGCGCGCCGTCACCGCCACCATGCGCTTGAGGTTGTCGCGACTGATCTCGGGCTGGCCGCTCACGTGCACCGGGTCAGCCACGCGTGAAAGCGCGAACACGTGCCCATCCGGCGCGCGCAACGGCAGGCGCGCAAGTTCGGTGTCCGTCATTTGCAGCGCACCTTGCGCACGCACGCGCACACCAACTGTCTTCGGGCCGCTCTGGAACTGCGTCGCCACATTCCCGTCCAGCAGGTCGGAGACCTGCTGCGCGATTGCCTGCGGATCCATGCCCTCGGCAGCCGCGGCGTCGGGCCGGATGCGCAGATCGATGGCGTCGCCGGCAGGATTGATGCCGTCGTTCACGTCGACGATGCCGCCGATCTTGCCGATGCGTGCGGCCACACGTTGGGCGGTCGTGTCGAGCACATGGGAGTCGTCCGAGTAAATCTTGATCTGCACGGGCTGCGGCACCGCCGTGAGGTCGCCGATCAGGTCCTCCATCAACTGGGCAAGTTCCACGCTCACGCCGGGCACTTTTGTTTCGATCTGCGAACGGATCTCCTCCATCACCGTGTCGATCGGTTCGCGGCTACCGGACTTCAAGCGCACAAAGAAGTCACCCTTGTTCGGCTCGTTCAGGTCGCCGCCAAGTCCTGCGCCGGTGCGGCGTGAATACGTCGCCACATTCGGGTTCGCGCGAATGATCGCTTCGATTTGTTGCATCAGTCGATCGGTTTCGGTGATCGATGTGCCCGGTTGCGTGTGATAGTCGAGCACGAAACCGCCCTCGTCCATCGACGGCATGAAGCCGCTGCCGACCCGCGTGAACGCGAGCGCCGAAAGCAGCGCAAGCGGAACCACGAGCGCGAGCACCCACAGGGGCCGCGCACTCACGCGAGAGACGAGCCGCGCGTAGGTGCGATTGAGCCACGCGGCGAAGCGCGTTTCGCGATGCTCCTCGGCGTCTTTCGCCGTTAGCCAGCGGTCGCAGAGAATCGGGATGGCAAGCCACGTGACGAGGAACGAAATAAAGAGCGCGCTCGCCATCGTCACCGAAAGCGCCTTGAAGAACGCGCCGGTTACGCCCGAGAGAAACGCCAGCGGCACAAAGATAATGAGCGTTGCCGCGGAAGAGCCGGCGAGCGGCCGCGTGAATTCGAGCGCCGCGCTCATCACCCGGCCATGGAACGCATGCGCGCCGGCCTCGCGCATACGCCGCGCGATATGCTCGATCATCACGATGGCATCGTCGATCACGAGGCCCACCGCCGCCGCCATGCCGCCGAGCGTCATGATGTTGAAGCCCATGCCGAACACGTCGAGCAGCAGAATGGTCGCGGCCATCACGATGGGCACGAGCGCCACTGCAATGAGCGTGATCTTCGTGTTGCGCAGAAATACGAAGAGGGTGAGCGCCGCGAGCACCACGCCAATCATGATGGCATCGCGCACGCTGGTGGCCGAGGCGATCACGAGCTCGCTCTGGTCGTACCAGTTCGAGAGCGTCACACCGTGCGGCATCTGTGGGCCGAAGTCCTTCAGGCGAGCGCGAATCGCCTGCGCCATCGCCACGCTGTTTGCGCCGGGCTGCTGGTAGACGTTGACCAGCACCGCATCCTGACCGTCGGCGGTCACGCGGATCCATTGCGGCACGGTCCCCTGGGTGACGGTGGCCACATCGCGCAGGCGGATCTGCGTCGCGCCAGTGGACGACACGACCACGTTTTTCAGCGTATCGAGCCCGCTGAAAGCCGTATTCGCCACGACGAGAAAGAGCTTGTCGTGGTCCTCGATGCGCCCGGTGGCCATCAGCACGTTGCCCGCACCGATTGCACGCGAAATATCGCCCACCGAGAGCTTGTACGTCGCGAGGCGTGCGGGGTCGACGGCCACTTCGAGCTCGTCGCGCGCCCCACCCGTCACGTCCACGCGCGCCACGCCCGCCACGGAGGAAAGCAGCGGACGCAACTGGAACTGGGCGAGGTCGTAGAGTTGAGAAAGCGACAAGCGCGACGACGTCAGGCTGTATGCGAGCACCGGAAACACGGTCGGGTCCATCCGGCGCACCTGCATGCTGGTGCCGGGCGGCAGCGTCGCGAGGATCTCGGCAATGGCCGACTGCGCCTGCAACGTGGCTTGCGCCATGTCGGTGCCCCAGTCGAAATTGAGGGAGATCTCCGCCGACCCGCGGCTCGTGCGGGATTCGACGTCGCGCACGTTCGGCACGCGACGCAACGCTTCTTCCACCGGCATGGTGACGAGCGTCGCCATCTGTTCGGCCGGACGGTCGCCCGCGTCGAGTGAAATCACGGCGCGCGGAAAGGAAACGTTAGGAAAGAGCGAGATCGGCAGACGCAGCGCGGTGAGCGCACCGGCAAGCGCGGCAAGCGCGATCACGAACAGCAGCGAACGACGGTGGCGCTGCATCCACTGGCTGAACGTCATCGCGCGCCGCCTTGCGCCACGCGCACGGCCATGCCGTCTTCGAGTTCGTAGTTGCCGACGACGACGAGCGGCCGCGAGGCGTCGAGCGCGCCATCCACGCCGTACGTATCGCCATGCTCGACTTTCACCTTCACGTCGACGCGGTGCGCCTTGTTGTTCGGCGCGACCTGAAACACATAGCTGCCCTTCGCGTCCTGCAGGACCGCGGCGCGCGGCACGTTCCACCACGTGCCGGTCTGCGTGTCGATGTCGGCCCGCACGCGCGTTCCCGGCAGGAAGGCCGCACCCGCGAGCGGTACGTTCGCACTCACGTTCACGAGCTGGCTCTGCGCGTCGATGGCTGCGCCGACGAGCACGATGCGTCCCTGCGCGCGCTGCGACCCGAGCGAGGCGGACAGAGGGCGTAGCACGACACGGTCTCCGGCGTGCAGCGTGAGCGCGTCGGCGGCTTCGACGCCCAGCGAAATGTTCGCGGCATTGCCCGCGGCGCCGTTGAATGCAACGAGCTGGACGAGCGCAGTGCCCGCCTGGATCCGGTCGCCCGGCACCGCGGCAAGCTGCGCGATGACGCCGGCCACTGGTGCCGTAATCGTCTTCGAACCCGGTGTGATGCCCGTCGCTTGTTGCGCAGCAAGCGCTTGCTGAGCGTCATCCAGCGCTTTTTGCGCCGCGGCGAGCTGCGATTGCGTGGCGAGACCGTCGTGAAAGAGCGAGCCCGTGCGCGCGAGTTCGCCACGTGCGAGCGTCGCTGCGCTTTGTGCCTGCGTATAGGCGATCACGGCGTTCGGATCGGCTTGCACGACGAGGAGCGCAGCGCCCTGCGCTACGGTCTGGCCGGGCTGGACGAGCACGCGCGTGACGCGTGCGAGATACGGCAGGCTGATGGACGTGGCGTTCGAGGCCGCGGACGCAACCGAGCCATACGCGACGACGGTTTGGGCAACCGGTTGGCGCATCACGCGCACGACCTGCACGGCGGCGGATGGCGCGGGCGTGCTGCCCGAAGCGCCGGCGTCATCCGCGCGCGCTGCATGCGGTGCGAAAAGTGCTGCGCCAGCGGCGAGCGCGGCCGCCGCGCCAAGTGCGCAGACGGCGACACGCGTGCGCGTGCCGGAAAGAAAGCGGTGCTCAGTCATGGAGATCAACGTGCAACGATGGTTTTGGATGGCGCGCTTTCAGCAGTGGCGCCTCGCGCGGACGGAGCCTGATCAGGATCGGGGACCGCGCTGCCGAGCAGCGCCTGGAGGCCAATGCGTTGCTCAGCTAGCGCTTCGCGCGCAGTGGCCGCATCGATGCGACGCGCGAGCGCCGCAGTTTGCGCATCGACATACTGGCCAAGCACGATGTTGCGCGCCGCATAGGCGTCGCGCGCCTGCGCGGCGGCACGTTCGAGCCCTGGCAGCGCAGCGTCATCCTGATCGAGTTGATGCACGGCGATCGCGCTGTCGGCACGCAGGTGGGCAATATCGGCGTAAGCCGCATTCAGGCGTGTCTGGTATTCGTCCGCGAGACGCTGCCGCGTGGCCTGCTCGATGGCGATATTGCCGCGATTGCGGTTGAAGACCGGCAGCGTGAGGTTGATCGCGAAACCACTCGTGTAGATCTCCGAGGTGTCGCGCTGGCGCGTAAAGCCCACGGAAAGACTTGGGAACTGGTTGAGGATCGCGGCGCGGTACTTCTGCTCCTGCGCCTCGTAGCCGGCCTGCAGCGCGATCAGATCGGGACGGCGCTGCCCCAGCATTGCAACCGCGGCGTCGAGCGTGCCATCGGGCATCGGCGTGACTGCTGTGTCGCCTGTGAGCGCAAGCATCGTGTCGGGCGCGAGGCCGAGCAGCGCATTGAGGTCATGGTGCGTCTGCTCACGCGCGTGCTGCATGTCGGTGTACTGCTTGCGGGCGTCTTCGTACGCCGTGAGCGACGCGGTGACGCTGTCCGCCGTCACGTTGTGCTCGCTTGCCGCGTGCGCGGTGCGTTCGTAACGCGTGCGGGCCAGTGCCGTCTGCTGCTCGAGCAGCGGCAACACCTCATCCTGAAAGCGCGCTCTCACGTACAGCTGCTTCGCCTGCGCCACGACCTGCCACTCCTGCCAGAGCAGACCGAGGTCGGTCTTTCGAACCGTGGCGTTGGCGGACTTCGTGTTCGCGCCACGCGTGACAATCGCCATCACGTCCAAGCTCAGACCGTAGCTGAACGCGCGCGACAACCCGACAGCGCCGGGATAGTCGCTGGAGACGCTCACCTGTGGATCCGGCAGAAGTCCCGCCGAAAACGCCTGCGCTTGCGCAATGCCGAGGTCGTCGCGTGAAAGTTTCAGGTCGGGATTGTTGGCGACTGCCAGCATCGCGACGTCTTCGATGTCGAAGCCGTTCGACGGATCGAAGCGGTGTGCCGCAAGCTCGGGCAATGGCATTTTCGCGGGGTCGATCTGCACCCGTGCGAGCGCGCCCTGCGTGATCAACGAAGGACCCGGTGCCAACGGCTGCGCCTTGTAGCTTGCGCAGCCGGCGAGCAGTGCGGTGCCCGATACAACGGCGATGAGCGCAGCGCGCGTGCGATTCGGGATGCTGAAGTGAAAGACGCGCGGACACATTGCGCGAGACTGCGGGCTGGACAATATGGACTCCTCAAGCCAATCCCGCGCAGCATGAATGCGCGAGCATGGACCCGAACGCACATCACACGTTGGTGGCGTTGCGGCAGGCATGCTGCGCATTCTGCAGGGTTAACGCTTATGCAATCCTTAAGCAGGCGTTCCCATCCGGTCTCTACGGCCGCTTCGCCGCCAGGTAGGCGATGCGCTCAGCGCCGAGCTGCGCTCCGCTTTCGAAAATCGCCCGCATCCTGACTTCCAGATACGCGCGCTCTTCGCGGGTAAATTCCTTTTCGAAGACCTCTTCCAGGCTGGGCGCCAACGGATGGGGCGAGATACGAAGAAACGTTTCCCAAGGCAGGCTGTCTTCGGTTCGCACTTCGATGTGCAATTCCAGACGGATGTCGGTGAAGCCCGCGTCGATCGCGAAGCGCACGAGGTCGCGCTCACCATAATTCGTGATGGACAGCGAGCGCGCCTTCTCTTCCGTGTCCGGGAACTGCGCCGCCCGGCACCGAAGCAGCAAGGGAAAGAAGGGATCTTCCGCGTTGAACGCGCGGGAATCGACGAGTTGCTTGAGCATGCACACCTCGAGCGCTTCGTCACGCAAAATCGGCTCGGCGATGGCGAAGCGGCCACCCGGTTTGAGGATGCGGTAGATCTCTCGCATTGCAGCGGGCTTGTCTTCCACATACGCCAGCACCGCGCGCATCGTGGCGGCATCGACCGCCTCATTGGCGATGCCTGCCAGATTTTCGGCGCTGCCGTGTATGAATGCGCACTGCCCGCTTACCCCCAGGCTTCGGGCGCTCTCTTCCGTGTGCCGCAGCAGCGGAGCCGAAATATCGGTCATGAGCACCCGGATTGAGGCGCCGGCCCGTTCAATCGCGCGAAACCCGACGAGACCATCACCCGTCCCGATGTCGGCCAATGTCATCCCGGGGCGCAGGCGGACGGAATCCAGCACACGGTCCGCGTACCTTGTGATCTCGGCGCGGACATGGTGCTCATGGGCGGGATCATTGCCATGGCGCTGCCGGTGGATCCACGTGGACCAGTTGTCCTGAGTGACGTCGTTCGTGAGTGGCAACAAAATGGATTTCCAGGGAAAACTTGAAAGACTCGCGCGATGGTAACCTTGAATTCTGATGAACTCCTTATCTAAACGGTATTCCCGACGTGGAGCCTTATTTTCGCGGTGCCAAAGGTGCGGTTTTTAGCCTGAATAAGAGTTGCTTTCATTCCATGACATACTGGCAATCATTTCAATGGCCACGCAAGCCCCGGGCACGCAGCGTCCGGAAACTCGGACCCGACCACATTTTTAAAACAGATCGTCGGGCGATTATGACCGGCGTTGACGCGAATCGAACCGCAGCTTATACGAGCCTTAAGTTGATTCGTTTTCAAAAAATAAATACTTCTTAAGTATTTGGAAGGTACTCCGATAAGCCGGGCGCAGTTCACGGTTTTTCTCTCTCTTTATCGGAGACCCTCTGATGACAATCCGGGCAGTTTCTAGCCAACCCGCCTCTTCCACAGCAGCGAATACCGGCGCGCAGAACCAGCAGGCGGCTGCCGCTACGCAACCTGCCAGCAAGACGCAGGCGCCGACAACGACGACGACACAGGCTTCGACGCCGTCGGCTTCGTATGCCGTTACGATCAGCAACGCCGCACGCGCAGCATTCGCCGAAGCCACCGAAACGTCGGTTCAGACCGCGCAAGAAGCCAACCGCGGAGACCGACAGGCTCAACGCCTGCTAGCGAAGGAACAGGCCAATAAGCTGGGCTAAGGCGCAAGGGCGTGCGACAGGCGTTGTCTGACGCCGGTTCTGCACGCCCTACCCTGTGGCTCCGCTTGCACGCTGCGCGAAAACCGCGACGTGCAAGTTCACAGCTTTGCGCAAGACCGCTTGATGTGCTCCAGGTGCTCCATCAAACCAGACGGATAAGATAACTTTTCTTATCTGAATAGTTTGTTTACAACACAAAACTCGGCACTTCAAAAACGCGCCGCAAGCGCCCATTCCCTATCTTCAGCGACAATGGGAGCATCCTCGCGCGCTGCTAAAGGAACGAGCGCGCAGACGTGCGAAGCCTAGGCAAACGCCGTGCTGCGCGCCGTGAAACCGGGCGGCATCGTGATCGTGGGACTTTCGCCGAGGAGGGTCCCGACCATTGCAGCGGGCTACCCGTCATGCGCTACAGCGCCGATGCGTTGCACGCCGAATTTGGCGCGCCCTTCACGCTGCTCAAACAGGAACGCGAAGAGCATCACGCGCCGCGTGGCGCCACGCAGAAGTTCATCTACTGCATGTGCCTAAAGAGACTTCGTGAATGGGCCTGCCGTTGAGGCGGTACGTTTCAGGGCGCGAACGCGAGTGCCGCGTCTTCCGGAAGATTCTCGAGCGCGCGACTGCCGTCGCGCAGCGCCTCGCTCTCGCCGTTGAAGGTCGTTTCGCTGTATGCGATGAGTTTGAAGCCGCTACCCGCACTGCGAGGGATGGTGATGCCCCAATGCCACCCTCCTTCCTGTTCGAAGACGTGCAGCTTCAGAGATGCATGCAATGTGTTTGATCGATTCGTCATGTCACGCCCTCCTTTGCGAAAGCGTCGAGGCAGCCGGCATTGGTCAGTGTAGGCATCATTTTGTTGCGGCGCAATAAATATCGACGTTGAGGTGCGATGCTACGCGATCGGGCGTCGTTATCGGGCAACAAAGGGAAACAGGCGGCAACGAGAAGCAACAAGCGGAAACAAAAGTAAACAGGCGTGCGGCGGCGCAGCGTCCTGCCGCAGTGATGTCAGTCCCTCAAAAGGACGTGGGCGCGCCCGCCGCGTTCGCGCTATCCTCCGCGCGATGCGCGAAAGTATGCGCTCCCCATTTCCTTTGCGCCCCAAGCATGACCGAACGCACCGAAGCCATCCCCGAGAGCACGCCCGAGGTCGCGTCCAATAGCGCGCGATCAACGCTGTGCTATCCCTATCCGGCCCCACCCGCGCCGGGCTTTTACGGGTTGCACGCGCGCATCGAACGCTTGCGCCAGGGGCAGGACAAGAGCCTCGCGCGCCTGCGCGGCACGCTCGCCGAACCGCGCCGCGCCGTTGACGTGTTCGGGGCGCTGTTCGCGCGGCGCATCGGCGAGGACGATCTCGGGCAGATGAGCCTCGCAACCGGCGAGAGCCTGGCGTGCCTGAACTACCTGATGTATCGCGGTGAAGTGAAACGCGAGCTGCGCGACGACGGCATGTACTGGTATTCGCGGACGTAAAAATGGCAGGAAAGGCGCACTACGCCTCTCCTGCCACAAGTCGGATCGACGGCAGTCGCCGCCCGGCGCTTACATGTTCGGATAGTTCGGGCCGCCGCCGCCTTCGGGCGTGACCCACACGATGTTCTGCGTCGGGTCCTTGATGTCGCAGGTCTTGCAATGCACGCAGTTCTGCGCGTTGATCTGCAGGCGGTCGCTGCCGTCGTCGTTCTTCATGAACTCGTACACCGCGGCCGGGCAGAAGCGCGCTTCGGGGCCCGCGTAGGTGCGCAGGTTCACGTTCACGGGCACGCTCGCGTCCTTGAGCGTGAGGTGCGCGGGCTGGTTCTCTTCGTGGTTCGTGTTCGAGATGAACACCGAGGAGAGCCGGTCGAACGTGAGCTTGCCGTCGGGCTTCGGATACTCGATCGGCTTGCACTGCGAAGCGGGTTTCAGCATCTCGTGGTCGCGATGCTGGTGATGCAGCGTCCACGGCACGTTGCCGCCCAGCAGCTTCTGCTCGATGCCCACCATCAGCGTGCCCAGGTACAGGCCCTTGCTCATCCACTGCTTGAAGTTGCGCGCCTTGTACAGTTCCGTGTGGAGCCACGACTGCTTGAACGCTTCCGGATAGGCCGCGAGTTCATCGCTCTGGCGGCCTGCCTGCACGGCTTCGAACGCCGCATCGGCGGCCAGCATGCCGGTCTTGATCGCCGCGTGGCTGCCCTTGATGCGCGAGGCGTTCAGGAAGCCCGCATCGTCGCCCACGAGCGCGCCGCCCGGGAACACGAGCTTGGGCAGCGACATCAGGCCGCCTGCCGTGATCGCGCGCGCGCCATACGACACGCGCTTGCCGCCTTCGAGGTACTTGCGGATTTCCGGATGCGTCTTGTAGCGCTGGAACTCCTCGAACGGCGAGAGATACGGGTTCTGGTACGCAAGACCGACGACAAAGCCCACCATCACCTGGTTGTTGTCGATGTGGTAGAGGAACGAGCCGCCGTAGGTGTCCGACTCGAGCGGCCAGCCGGCGGTGTGGATCACGAGGCCGGGCTGGTGCTTCGAAGGATCGATCTCCCACAGTTCCTTGATGCCGATGCCGTAGACCTGCGGGTCCGAATCCTTGCCGAGCTTGAACTTCTCGTTCAGCTGACGGCCCAGGTGCCCGCGGCAGCCTTCGCAGAACAGCGTGTACTTGGCGTGCAGCTCCATGCCGAGCTGGAAGTTTTCGGTGGGCTCGCCGTCCTTGCCGACACCCATGTTGCCGGTGGCGACGCCCTTGACCGAGCCGTCGTCGTTGTAGAGCACTTCGGCGGCCGGAAAGCCCGGGAAGATTTCGACGCCCAGGGCTTCCGCCTGCTGGCCCAGCCAGCGCGTGACGTTCGCGAGGCTGATGATGTAGTTGCCGTGGTTCTTGAAGTTGTCGGGCAGTGCCCAGTTCGGCACAGCCTTAGCCCCCGTTTCGGAAAGAAAAAGGAACTTGTCCTCGGTCACGGGCACGTTCAGCGGTGCGCCTTGCTCCTTCCAGTCCGGCATCAGTTCGTTCAGGGCACGCGGATCCATGACCGCGCCCGAGAGGATATGCGCCCCGATTTCCGAGCCTTTCTCCAGCACGCAGACGCCGATCTCAGCGCCTTTCTCCGCGGCCAGCTGCTTCAGGCGGATCGCGGCAGACAGCCCGGCTGGGCCGCCACCGACGATCACCACGTCGTATTCCATCGACTCGCGTGGGCCGTACTGTGCGATCAGATCAATCGACGACATATCCTCTTCCTTCCTTGCTAACTGAGCGACCTAAACCGCCCGATCAAAACTGCGCTTCGCTCAGTGCGAGCACGCCAGCGTCGCCCTTTGCGGCCAGGATCGACGTCTCGAGGCCGCCTGCCTGCGCGAGAATGTGCTCGGCGTAGAACTGCGCGATCGCGATCTTCGCGCCGTAAAACCCGGCGTCGTTCGCGAGTTCGCGTTGCGCGACGAGCAGCGCACGCGCCATTTGCCAACCGCACAGCACGATGCCCGCGAGCTTGAGATACGGCACGCTGCCCGCGAACACCGCGTTCGCGTCGCGCTTGACGTTCGCAACCACGTAGTCGACGACATTCGCCAGTGCGCGCGCGCCCTTCTCCAGCTGCTCGCGCATCGATGCCGCGGCCGCGCCGCCGGCCCGGCCGAGTTCCTCAGCAGTCCGATAGATCTCGCCGAGCAGCGCCTTCGCAACCGCGCCGCCGTCGCGCACCGTCTTGCGGCCGACCAGGTCGTTCGCCTGGATCGCCGTCGTGCCTTCGTAGATGGCGAGAATGCGCGCATCGCGGTAGTACTGGGCCGCGCCCGTTTCCTCGATGAAGCCCATGCCGCCATGCACCTGGACGCCGAGGCTCGTCACCTCGTTGACCATCTCGGTGCTCCAGCCCTTCACGATCGGCACGAGGAATTCGTAGATCGCGAGATTGCGCGCGCGCACTTCAGGATCGGCGTGGTAGTGAGCATGATCGCTATAGGCGGCGGCGACATAGGCGAGCGCGCGTGCGCCCTCGGTCATCGCGCGCATCGAACCGAGCATGCGGCGCACGTCCGGATGATGGATGATGGTCGCCGACTGTTTGAGCGAGCCATCCACGGGGCGACTCTGCACACGCTCCTTCGCGTACGCCACGGCCTTCTGGTAGGCGCTCTCCGCCACGCCCACGCCCTGCATGCCCACGCCGAAGCGCGCGGCGTTCATCATGATGAACATGTATTCGAGGCCGCGATTCTCCTCGCCCACGAGGTAACCGATCGCACCGCCGTGGTCGCCGTATTGCAGCACGGCCGTCGGGCTCGCCTTGATGCCGAGCTTGTGTTCGATCGATACGCAATGCACGTCGTTGCGCGCGCCGGGCGAGCCGTCGTCGTTGACGAGGAACTTCGGCACGACGAAGAGCGAGATGCCTTTCACGCCTTCTGGCGCGTTGGGCGTGCGAGCCAGCACGAGGTGAACGATGTTCTCCGCCATGTCGTGCTCGCCCCACGTGATGAAGATCTTGGTGCCGAAGACCTTGTACGTGCCGTCACCCTGCGGTTCGGCGCGCGAACGCACCAGCGCGAGGTCGGAGCCGGCCTGCGGCTCGGTGAGGTTCATCGTGCCGGTCCAGTCGCCGGAGATGAGCTTCGGCACGTAGCGCGCCTTCAGTTCGTCACTGCCCGCGGTGAGCAGCGCCTCGATGGCGCCGTCAGTGAGCAGCGGGCACAGCGCGAACGAAAGGTTCGCCGCGTTGAGCATTTCGATGCAAGGCGTCGCGATCAGCTTGGGCAGCGCCTGGCCGCCGAATTCGGTCGGATGCTGCAGACCCTGCCAGCCGCCCTCGACATACTGGCGGAACGCCCCTGCGAAGCCAGGCGTCGCCGTGACCTCGCCGTCGCGCCAGCTGCTGGGCACGCGATCGCCTTCCACGTTCAGCGGCGCGATGACTTCGCCGGAGAGCTTCGCGCACTCGTCGAGCACGGCCTGCGCAGTGTCGAAACCAGCGTCTTCGAAACCCGGCAGGGTTGCGACTGCGTCGATGCCGGCCAGCTCTTTCAGCACGAACAGCATGTCCTTGACGGGGGCGTTGTAGCTCATGATCGGTCCTTCCAGTCACTCAGGGGTCAAAATGGATGCGCCACCGGGCCAGGATTACCAAGGATACCTGGATGGCCACCTTGCGGCAGTACAGGACGGATCGTAGCGTCAATCGGTCGCCAAACCACTGTCCAAACCGGACCATATGGTGACAATTCTGGCCACGTTATCGGCTGCTGTGCCCCGCCATCATGGCTGGGCGACCCGACTTTGCGCCGGGCGACGCTCAGGCGTCCAGCCGCTCAGCCTCGGCGGCGGTAGGTGCCGGGCGTGCTGCCCGTCCAGTGCCGAAAGGCGCGATGAAAGGCGCTGGGGTCGTCGAAACCCAGATCGCCGCCGATGGCCGCGATCGTGTCCTGGGTGTCGGTGAGGCGCTGGATCGCCACGTCGCGGCGGAGTTCGTCCTTGAGCGCCTGGAACGTGGTTTCCTCTGCGGCGAGGCGCCGGCAGAGTGTACGCACCGAGCAGTGCAGGCTGTCGGCCGCCGCTTCGATGGTAGGCAGATCGGGCAGTTGCGCGGCCAGGTACTGGCGCACGTTGTGGCTCACCAGCTGCTCGCTGAAGGTCTCGAAGATCCAGTCGCCGGGCGAGCGCGCGAGAAACGCGCGCAGGTTGCGCTTGCTCTGCCGGATCGGCATGTCGAGATAGGCCGCGCTGAAGCGCATCAGCGTGGCCTCGCGGCCAAAGCGCACGGGCCCCGGGAAGAAGTAGCGGTGATCGAGTGCGTGCGGCGGCTGCGCGCAGGCGAAATCGACTTGCAGCAGCGGGATCCGCTGTCCGATCAGCCAGGACGACACGCCGTGGGCAAGCTTGAGCGTCAGCTCCTGCCCGAGCGGCCCGATCGCGCCGTACGCCGGATTGGCGCGTAATGCCACCTGGGCCACGAGCCCCTGGCGGCGCGATTCGAGCCGGAAATCGTCGAGCACGATGTGGAAAAACTGGTCGAAGCGATGCAGCGCCGTTTCGAGGTTGCGCGCATCGAGCAGGCTCAGGCAGAGAAACTTGAGCGTGCCGCTGCGCAGCGGCCGGCTGAAGATGCCGGGCATCTCGTCGTCGAGTTCGATGGCGAGCGTCTGGTAGAGCGTGGAGAACTGCTCTTCCGTCACGCGGCCGCCCGGCTTGGCGAGCAGTTCGAGCGCGATGCCCGCCTCGTTGAGATAGCGGCGGATCACGCTGGGCTCGGCGCCCGCGCCGGCGAGAAAGCCGTTGACGAGCGAGATGGGAACGGTGGCGCTAGGCGATGGCATGCATTGACGATGAAAGGCCGCGGAAACGGACAGACTTCGGCGTCGGCCCGCGCGCCATTTTAAATCGGCGCGGCCGAAATCACGCGGCCGGGCCCCTCGCCCGCGCGAATGCATCGAACCACGCGAGACTTTCCGGGTTGGCCATGGTGTCCGGATTGGCCACCTTCTCGAGCGGCTGGCCGAGCAGAAGCCGCTTGATCGGCACCTCCATCTTCTTGCCTGACAGCGTGCGCGGAACGGCCTGAACCTGATGGATCTCATCGGGCACATGGCGCGCCGAGAGTGCCTCGCGCACGCGTGCGCGAATGCGCTGCGCGAGCGCGTCGCTCAGATCGACACCCGGGCGCAACACCACGAAGAGCGGCATCGACGAGCTGCGCCCCAGGTACTCGAGATCGACCACGAGGCTGTCGAGCACTTCGGGCACCGACTCCACCGCGCGATACAGCTCGCTCGTGCCCATGCGGATGCCGTGGCGGTTGATGGTGGCGTCCGAGCGACCGTAGATGACCGCGCCGCCGCGGGGCGTGATGCGCAGCCAGTCGCCGTGGCGCCAGATACCGGGAAACATGTCGAAGTAGCTTTCGCGGTAGCGCCGGTTCGCGTCGTCGCGCCAGAAGCAAAGCGGCATCGAAGGCATGGGCGCAGTGCACACGAGTTCGCCGACTTCGTCGATGCGCGCGTGCCCGGCTTCATCGAACGCCTCGACGCGCGCGCCCAGGCACCGGCACTGCATTTCGCCGAGATAGACCGGCAAGGTCGGCACGCCGGCGAGGAAGCAACCCGCGAAATCGGTGCCGCCGGAAATCGCGTCGATCCAGACGGGCCCTACCTGCTCGAGTATCCACGCGTACGCTTCGGGCGGCAGCGGCGAGCCGGTCGAACCGACCGCGCGCAGGCGCGACAGATCGGCCGCGGCACGCGGCTCGACACCCGCCTTCAGGCACCCCTGGAAATATGCCGCCCCCGCGCCGAAGAACGTCACGCCCGTCTCGCCCACGAAGCGCCACAGCGCCTGCGCGTCGGGATACGTGGGGTTGCCGTCGTAGAGGCAGAGCGTCGCGCCCGCGAGCAGGCCGCCCACCTGGCAGTTCCACATGATCCAGTTCGTGCTGGCGTACCAGTGGAACCGGTCGCCCGGGCTCAGGTCGAGATGCAGCGCGGTGAGCTTTACGTGCTCCACCACGATGCCGCCGTGCGAATGCACGATGGCCTTGGGCATGCCCGTCGTGCCCGACGAATAGACGATCCACAGCGGATGATCGAACGATACGTGTTCGATTTCGAGCGGGACGTTTCCAGCGATCGCGTCGCGCCATGCCGTGGCCTGCGGGTACGCCTTCACGTCGGCGTCCGGGTCGAGCTGCGGGACGAATACGAGATGCGCCACGCTCGGCAGCTCGCGCAGCAGATGGTGAATCAGTTCGCGGCGGTCGTGTGGCTTGCCGCCGTAGCGGTAGCCGTCTACGGCGAACAGCACCTTCGGCTCGATCTGCCGGAAGCGGTCGAGCACCGCGAGCGGCCCCATGTCGGGCGAGCACACCGACCAGATCGCGCCCACGCTCGCGGTGGCGAGAAATGCCACGACCGTCTCGGGCGTGTTCGGCATGAAGGCGGCCACACGGTCGCCGCGCGTCACGCCCATGCGCCGCAGCGTGGCCGCGCAAGCCGCGACCTGGCGGCGCAGCTCCGCCCAGCTCAATTCGCGCGTGCGGCCCGCCATGGGGCCGCTCTCGCTGCGCGAAACGATCGCCGGCCGCGCGTCGCTCGCGAGCTGAAAGGCCCGCTCGACGTAGTTCAACTCGACACCCGGAAACCAGCGTGCACCGGGCATCGCCGCATCGGCGAGCGCCACGCCGCGCGGCTCGCGCGAGGGAATCTGCGCCCAGTCCCACAGCGCGCACCAGAAAGCGTCGATGTCCTCGACTGACCAACGCCAGAGCGAGTCGTAGTCGTCGAACGCGAGACCGCGCGCCTCGCCGAGCCACTTCATGAACCGGGTGATGCGGGCGGACTCGACCTGCTGCGGTGCCGGCGTCCAGGCCGGAGCGGATGCGGGAACGGTTTCGTTCATCTCGTTGCGTGGGCTCGTGTGGCTTCGTTTGACCTAATGGTGCCGGAGCCGGTGCGCGTCGAACAATTCAGGGAAACCAGTGGAAGGTTTCCTATCGCGTTTGCTGGCGATGATGTCCGATAACGTCGCGCGTAATGGCACATCAACTTGTAATTATTTCCAATAATTCGAATAAAAGAGGTGATTGAACACTTACGCGCGATCAATATTTTGCTTCCCGATTTAATCTAAGATTAATCGAAATTCACATGCGAGTTGTCCTGCACAAATAGATCGAACCGCGAATTTACCCTGCGCCGCGCAATGCCTGTCTGCCGGCAAAGTCCGGCAAACGGCCCCATTCCGTACGCAATTGGCATAAGGCCCGTCATAAAACTGCAATCCACTGACGCCTTTAATTCGCCTAATTCCCGTCGAACCGCCTCTTCCTATCGGACCAAGGTCTTATTGTCATTTTGCGCGCCCCCTATCAGATTGAGCGCGTAGCGGCACGGGTTCCGCTCTCGCGGCATGCGATCCGCGCTGCAGATTCAGGCACCAGCATGTTGATGGGCTCGCGCGCAGCGCGAGATCTGCAACCCAGCCGGCTCGTACAGGAGATCGCGCATGTCCGAATCGACGTCTTCGTCTCACCCCGCGGCCAAGCCCGACAGCGCCGCCACGCCAGCCTCTGCCAACAAGTTGCGCCTTGGCGCGCTCACCGCCCTCGTCGTGGGCTCGATGGTGGGCGGCGGTATCTTTTCCCTGCCGCAAAACATGGCGGCCAGCGCCGACGCCGGCGCGGTGCTGATCGGCTGGGCGATCACCGCGGTCGGCATGCTCATGCTCGCGTTCGTGTTCCAGTCGCTGGCCATCCGCAAACCCGAACTCGACGGCGGGGTCTACGCCTTCGCGAAAGCCGGCTTCGGCGACTACATGGGCTTCGGCTCGGCCTGGGGCTACTGGATCAGCGCGTGGCTCGGCAATGTCGGCTACTTCGTTCTCCTGTTCAGCACGCTCGGCTACTTCTTCCCGGTGTTCGGCGAGGGCAACACGCCGATCTCCATCGTCTGCGCCTCGGTGCTGCTCTGGGCGCTGCACTTTCTCGTGCTGCGGGGCATCAAGGAGGCCGCGATCGTCAACCAGATCACCACGGTCGCGAAGCTGGTGCCGCTGTGCCTCTTCATCATCATCTGCGTGTTTGCGTTCCGCTCCAGCACCTTCACGGCCGACTTCTGGGGACAAATGAATCCCAAGCTCGGCAGCGTGACGAACCAGGTCCGCGGCATGATGCTCGTGACCGTGTGGGTGTTCATCGGCATTGAAGGCGCGAGCATCTTCTCTGCGCGGGCGGAAAAGCGCAGCGATGTCGGCAAGGCCACGGTCATCGGTTTCGTCGGCGTGCTGCTCCTGCTCGTGCTCGTGAACGTGCTGTCGCTCGGCGTACTCACGCAGCCGAAACTCGCGGCACTGCAGAATCCTTCGATGGCCGGCGTGCTCGAAAACGTGGTCGGCCACTGGGGCGCGATTCTGATCAGCGTGGGCCTCGTCGTGTCGCTTGCGGGCGCACTGCTCTCGTGGGTGCTGCTGTGCGCAGAAATCATCTTTTCGGCCGCGCGCGACCACACGATGCCTAACTTCCTGCGCAAGGAAAACGCGAAGCACGTGCCGGCCAACGCGTTGTGGCTCACGAACGGCATGGTGCAGATCTTCCTCGTCATCACGCTGTTTTCGAAGGGCACGTATCTCTCGCTCATCTATCTCGCGACCTCGATGATCCTGCTGCCCTACTTCTGGTCGGCAGCCTACGCATTCCTGCTCGCGATGCGCGGCGAAACGTATGAGGCCGACAGCGGCGAGCGCAACAAGGACCTCGTCATCGCGGGCGTCGCCGTGATCTACGCGGTCTGGCTCATTTACGCCGGCGGCCTCAAATACGTGCTGCTCTCCGCGTTGCTCTACGCGCCGGGCATCGTCCTGTTCGCACGCGCAAAACGCGAGGTCGGCCAGCCCGTATTCACCACCATCGAGAAGTTCGTTTTCGCCGCTGTGCTGATTGGCGCATTGCTGGCGGCTTTCGGCCTGTACAAGGGCTTTCTCACCCTTTGATTCGAGGAGTCTCATGATGAGTACGGACACTGTCGCCTTCGGCGTCAATTCGGAGGCAGGCAAGCTGCGCAAGGTCATGGTGTGCGCGCCGGGTCTCGCGCATCAACGCCTCACCCCCAGCAACTGCGACGAGCTGCTCTACGACGACGTGATCTGGGTCAGCCAGGCGAAGCGCGACCACTTCGACTTCGTCACGAAAATGCGGGAGCGCGGCGTAGACGTCCTCGAAATGCACAATCTGCTCACGGAAACGGTGCAACACCCCGAAGGGCTCAAATACATCCTCGATCGCAAGGTTCGCCCCGAGACCGTGGGCGTGTCGCTCGCCGGCGAGGTGCGCAGCTGGCTCGAAGGGCTCGAGCCGCGCAAGACCGCGGAATTCCTCATCGGCGGCGTGGTCGCCGAAGATATTCCGGATACCGAACAAAGCAAGATCCTCAAGGAATTTCGCCGCTATCTGGGCTATTCGAGCTTCGTGCTCGCGCCGCTGCCCAACAGCACCTTCACGCGCGACACGACCTGCTGGATCTACGGCGGCGTCTCGCTCAACCCGATGTACTGGCCGGCGCGCAGGCAGGAAACGCTGCTCACCACGGCCATCTACCGCTATCACCCCGACTTCGCGGGCAAGGACTTCCAGGTGTGGTACGGCGACCCCGACGAGGACCATGGCGCGGCCACGCTCGAAGGCGGCGACGTGATGCCGATCGGCAATGGCGTCGTGCTGATCGGCATGGGCGAGCGCACGAGCCGCCAGGCGATCGGCCGTCTCGCGCAGAACATCTTCGCCAAGGGCGGCGCCGAGCGCATTGTCGTGGCGGGCCTGCCCAAGTCGCGCGCGGCCATGCACCTCGACACGGTGTTCAGCTTCTGCGACCGCGACCTCGTGACGATCTTCCCGGAGGTGGTCAACGAGATCGTGCCGTTCTCGATTCGCCCCGACGACAAGAGTCCCTCGAAGCTCGACCTGCGCCGCGAGGAGAAGCCCTTCGTGGACGTCGTGGCAGAAGCGCTGGGCTTGAAGAGTCTGCGCATCGTCGAGACCGGCGGCAACGCGTTCGCGGCCGAACGCGAGCAATGGGACGACGGCAACAACGTGGTGTGCGTCGAGCCCGGCGTCGTGATTGGCTACGACCGCAACACCTATACGAATACGCTGCTGCGCAAGGCCGGCGTGGAGGTCATCACGATCACGGCGAGCGAACTGGGCCGCGGGCGCGGCGGCGGCCACTGCATGACTTGCCCGATCGTGCGCGACGCCGTCGATCTCTGAGCGCCGCCCCTATTCGCATTCCCACTGCATTCCCACTGCATTCGCAACGGAGAAACGACATGGCTTTCAACCTGCGCAACCGCAGCCTGCTTAGTCTCATGCACCACAGCACCCGCGAGCTGCGTTATCTGCTCGACCTCTCGCGCGACCTCAAGCGCGCCAAATACACGGGGACCGAGCAGCAGCACCTCAAGGGCGTCAACATTGCGCTGATCTTCGAGAAGACCTCCACACGCACGCGCTGCGCGTTCGAAGTCGCGGCCTACGACCAGGGCGCGAACGTCACCTATATCGATCCGACCTCGTCGCAGATCGGCCACAAGGAAAGCATGAAGGACACGGCGCGCGTGCTGGGCCGCATGTACGATGCGATCGAGTATCGCGGCTTCAAACAGGACATCGTCGAGGAACTCGCGAAGTTCGCCGGCGTGCCGGTATTCAACGGTCTGACCGACGAATACCACCCCACGCAGATGCTCGCCGACGTACTCACCATGCGCGAGCATTCGGACAAGCCGCTCACGCAGATCAGCTACGCGTATCTGGGCGACGCCCGCAACAACATGGGCAACTCGCTGCTGCTGATTGGCGCGAAGCTCGGCATGGACGTGCGCATCGCGGCGCCGAAGTCGCTCTGGCCGCACGACGATCTCGTGGCGGACTGCAAGAAGTTCGCCGAGGAAAGCGGCGCGCGCATGCTGCTCACCGAAGACCCCAAGGAAGCCGTCAAGGGCGTGGATTTCGTGCACACCGACGTGTGGGTCTCGATGGGCGAGCCCATGGAAGCCTGGGGCGAACGTATCAAGGTGCTGCTGCCTTACCAGGTGAACATGGCGCTCATGAAGGCGAGCGGCAGCGCACAAACGCGCTTCATGCATTGCCTGCCGGCCTTCCACAACAGCGAGACCAAGGTCGGCAAGCAGATCGCTGACACGTATCCCGAGTTGAAGAACGGCGTCGAGGTCACTGAGGAAGTATTCGAATCGCCACTGAATCTGGCCTTCGAGCAGGCGGAAAACCGCATGCACACGATCAAGGCGATTCTCGTTTCGACGCTCGCCGACATTTGAGCCGTACCGCTCGACGGCGCGCGTGCGCCGCGCGGCCGGGTTGCAAACCCGGTAACGCGGTGCATGCGCCCCGCTTCACCGACACGCATCACCTTGGGAGTCAGACATGCGAATCGTGATTGCGCTTGGCGGCAACGCGCTGCTGCGTCGCGGCGAGCCGATGACGGCAGAGAACCAGCGCGAGAACGTGCGCCTCGCGGCCACCCAGATCGCGCAGATCGCGCAGGGCAACGAACTGGTGATCGCCCACGGCAACGGGCCGCAGGTCGGCCTGCTCGCGCTGCAGGGCGAGGCCTACAAGGACGTGCCCGGCTACCCGCTCGACGTGCTCGGCGCGCAGACCGAGGGCATGATCGGCTACATGATCGAGCAGGAACTCGGCAATCTCCTGCCGTACGAGGTGCCGTTCGCGACCATCCTCACCCAGGTCGAAGTGGACGCGAACGATCCTGCGTTCCAGCATCCGAGCAAGCCGATCGGCCCGGTCTATACGAAGGAGCAGGCGCAGAAGCTCGCCGCGGAGCGCGGCTGGGCCATCGCCCCGGACGGTGACAAGTTCCGCCGTGTCGTGGCGAGCCCGCGGCCGAAGCACATCTTCGAGATCCGCCCCGTGAAATGGCTGCTGGAGCGCGGCACGATCGTGATTTGCGCGGGCGGCGGCGGCATTCCGACGCTCTACGGCGAAGGCCACAAGCTGGGCGGCGTGGAGGCGGTGATCGACAAGGATCTATGCTCCGCCCTGCTCGCGCAGGAGCTGGAGGCCGATATGCTCATCATCGCGACCGACGTGAACGCCACGTACGTCGACTGGAGCCAGCCGTCACAAAAGGCGATTGCGAGCGCGCATCCCGACGAACTGGAGAAGCTGGGCTTCGCGGCCGGGTCGATGGGTCCGAAGGTCATGGCGGCCGCGGAGTTCGCGCGCAACACCGGCAAGGATGCGGTGATCGGCGCGCTGGCCGATATCGTGGCGATCACCCAGGGCAAGGCGGGTACGCGCGTGAGCACGCAGCGGCCGGGTTTGATCTTCTATTGAGGCTGGCCTTTACGGTTCGCGGGCGGCCGCCTCGAAACGGTGCCTGAAAATGCAGGGCGCGCACCGCAGCTGGCGTAGCCGCGGTGCGCGCCCTGTTGTGTAGTTGCGTGCGCCTATTCCTCGCGTGCGGGCGGCATGACCTGTGCGCTGATGGTGTGCTCGCGCCAGAACAGGTTGTTAATGCGTCCCTGCAAGCGGCGCAACCCCTCCTCGCTCGCGGCGTGGAAGGTGAGCAGCGCGCCGGGACGGCCCGCTCCCTCGATGCGCTGAATCGCGTCGTACGGCGGGAAACCGTAGCGCTCCAGAAACTCGTTGATTTCGGCGTCGGTGACGTGTTCGTCGATATTACCCAACAGCAGCTCGGCCATGGTCTACCCCTCGTGAGCGTTCAATCGTGATGATAGTGTGGTTTTATCCGGCGCGACGACAAGCTGCGCCGGGTCGGACGCGATGCCGCTCAGTACTTCTCCTGCACGTAACGGTAACGATAGTCCGGGTCGCGGTAGCCTTGTGCCTTCTGGCGCTCGGGCAGCGTGACCTTCTCGCGCGGCAGCGCCTTGTACGGAATGGTGTTCAGGATATGGCTGATGACATTCAGACGCGCGCGCTTCTTGTCATCGGATCGGACAACGAACCATGGGGATTCCGGTGTATCCGTCATGTCGAACATTTCGTCGCGCGCGCGTGAATAGTCGTACCAGCGGCTATACGACAGCAGGTCCATGGGCGAAAGCTTCCAGATCTTGCGCGGGTCGTTGATGCGCCCTTCGAGGCGCCGGGTCTGCTCTTGCTGGCTCACTTCGAGCCAGAACTTGATGAGGATTGTGCCCGAGTCGATGATGGCGCGTTCGATGAGCGGCACGCCGCGCAGGAATTCCGTCGCCTGTTCCGGCGTGCAAAAGCCCATCACGCGCTCGACGCCCGCACGGTTGTACCAGCTTCGGTCGAACACCACGATTTCGCCCGCGGCGGGCAGCAGCGGCAGGTAGCGCTGGAAGTACATCTGCGACTTCTCGCGCTCCGTGGGCGCGGGCAGCGCGAATACGCGAAATACGCGCGGGCTGACCCGATCGGTGAGCGCCTTGATCGTGCCGCCCTTGCCTGCGCCGTCGCGGCCTTCGAACAGGATGCATACCCTGAGGCGCTTCTGGACCACCCACTCCTGCAAGCGAACGAGTTCGCCATGCAGGCGCCCGAGTTCCTTTTGATAGGCCTTTTCGCTGAGTTTTTCTGCCGGCGCGGCTGCGCTCGCCGCCTTGACTTCCTCTTTCTTCGCCATTGAATCGCTCCCCGCTTCAGACGCCTCACACGAGGCATCCATCCACTATGGTGGGTGAACGAGGGGCGCGCAATAGGACTTTGGACTCAGGCCCTGGCCGTCTTGACCTCCGGCAATCACGCTCACCTAAGAGCGCGTCATTCGTGCGCGTAGTTGAACTCGGGCATGGCCTTCAGCTGGTCCTTGTCGGCCTGCAGCACGATCTGCTTGCTGTCGATGCGCAGGTCGTTGAACGGCACGGCCACGAGATGCTTGCCCAGACCGAGGAAGCCGCCCACGGAGAGAATCGCGAAGGCACCCTGGTTAGGCGACTCGAGCACGATGTCGTCGATCGCGCCGATCTTGCTGCCGCTATTGTCGTAGACGTCTGAGCCCACGAGCTTCGAGGCGCGAAATCCGGTGCCAGACTGCACCGTCGCCATGCGCTGCACGGCGATCGATTGCGGTGCGCCCTGCGCGAGCGCGGCAGACGGTACGCCCAGCGCACAGCCGAACGTGCACCCGAACGAGACGACGAGCGCACAAGCGCGGCGACAAGCCAGGTCTCGCATATTCAGCGGGCGATTCGATTGTGTCGTCATGGTATCCCCCTATCCCTTGTGCGAATGCACGGCGAATACCGCCTGAAGGCAAGCGCTGTGCCTGGCGCGCTCACGCCTGCGCGAGCCAATGCTCGATCAACGGCCCCCGTTCGCCGTAAATGGGATCGCTTGCGGGATACGGCAGCGCCTGCATGGCGCGCAACTCCGCCGACGTCAGCGCGTCGCGGCGGATGTCCCACTGCTGCCCGCGCGGATAGCCGCCCGCTACGCGAAAGCCGCCGGCGAGCGACAGCAGGCAATGACCGGTGCCGGCCGGCAGCAGCAGCGCGTCGCCGGCATGCACGCGCAGCACGCGCCCGCCCGGGCCGCCGAGAATCAGCTCGGCGGTGCCGGCGAACACGCCCAGCACCTCGTGCGCCGTGGAATGGAAATGGTGATAGTCGAATACGCCGTCGAGCCATTGTACCGGCCAGCCGTTCGCCTCGAAGCGTTCGTTGAATGCCCGTGCAAGGTCATGGGCGCCTGGCGCCAGCGCGCGCCGATAGACGATGACCGGAAGCCGTGCGTTGTTCGGCACCCAGCCGTGCGCGGCGAGGACGAAAGTTTCGACGCCGCTTTCGCGTTGGGCCGGACGGCTTTCGCGCAGTTTGCGCGGAAAATGAAAGGCGCGATCTTCATGCATCGTCTTACTCCCTCGCAACGCTGCCGCCCGCGGCGGCCGACGCGCCCGCCGCGCCGTTTGCCGGCTTTTTCGCGTGATGCGGTTTGTGTTTCGAGGAATGTGTCGTTCGCGTCGCCTGTGCGCCCTTGCTGGCGGGCACGCCCTTCTCGACGCCCTGGGTCGGCGCCGGGTACACGCCGTTGGCCTTCGCCCCGCTCGACTCGGTGGCGGGCGCCGTGGTCGGCCGATCCGCGCCGGTGTTGTCCTGCGCGAGCGCCGCGCCCGCCGCTGCTCCTTCCAGGACGAGTGCCAGCGCGAGCGCGCCGGGCACGAAAACCTTCGTCGGTCGGGTGTGCATGGTGATCGGTCCTCCTTCAGTACGTTGCGAGCCCGGATGCGAGGACCCCGCACAGTCGAAGCGAGCTGACCGCGCCGGTCCCAGCTTGATAAGCAGCAACCCGCGTACCGGCCCCGGCAGGCCCCGGCGACCTGCGGGGCACGGCGTTTGCGCCGAGCCGGGCAAATCGATTCGCGCGAAGGCGAGGCCGAGGGGCTGCGACGCCCCCTCTGGCGCACGCTTCGTGTATCCCGGAGAGGTTTATGCGTTCGAATTTCCTGCCCGCCGCTCGTGTTGGCCGCGGCCCCGAGTCTCATCTGCCGACCGAGGAGCCCGACGATCCGCATCGTCCGCCACCTCCTCCAGTACCGGACAGCGAGCCGCCGCCCGTACCGGAAGGCGATCCTCCGCCTGAAGCGCCACCCGAGCGCCTGCGCTAGCGCGCTTGCGCCGCCATGGCGCGGCAGCGCTCAGCCGGTGGCTCGCAAGCGGCGCGACGGGGCGGCCTTCACCTCGGGCCATTCGTCCATCACGCGGCCGGCCGATGGCGCGCTCATCGCCATGGCGAAATCGGGCTTCGTGTTCTTCGACTACGAAGCGAAAAAGGTCGTGCCGATGCCGCAGGCCTTCCGCGACAAGTTTCCGCAAGTCAATACGCTCGGCTGAGCCTGGATTCGCTCAGCGCGGCTGGAACATGATGAGCGCCATGCCGGCTAGCGTGAAGCCGATGCCGGCCCAGTCCCAGGGGCTCGGCCTGATCGCCTGGACGGCCCAGAGCCAGAGAATCGCCACGCAGACATAGACGCCGCCGTAGGCCGCATAGGTGCGCCCGGCGGCCGTGGGATGGAGCGTGAGCAGCCACGCGAAGAGCGCGAGCGAGGCAGCGGCGGGCACGAGGAGCCACGCACTCGCGCCTTCGCGCAGCCAGCGATAAGGCAGATAGCAGCCGATGATCTCGGCGAGCGCGGTCACGACGAAAAGCGCAAACGTCTTCATGGGCGGCGGCTAGTGGCTGGGGCGCCCATGGTAACGCAGGCGGCGAGGCCGCCTGCGCGTTCTTCGCAACGTACCGCTCTGTTCCCCTCAGTTCCCTTCGGGTCGCCTCAGGGCCGCTCGCCGCGGGCCAGCCGCGCTTCGATCTCGTTCACCACGGGCAGCAGATCGGCGACGCTGTCGATCACGTAGTGCGCGCCCGCCGCACGCAGGCGTTCCGCGGCCGCGGCGCGGCGGCGCGTGAATTCTTCGGGCGCGAGCGCGCGAACTTCTTCCTCGGTCAGGCCGAACGCGTTGCCGCTCACGGCGACACCCACCGCCCACGTCCCGCCGTTGATGCCCTCCTCGATGCCGACTTCGGTGTCGTCCACCTTGATCGCGTCGCGCGCGAGCCACACGCCGAGCTGCGGCAGCGCGCGGTAGATCATGTATGGCGAAGGCCGGCCCTCGGGCGTGTCGCCCGTGCAAACGATGCTGTCCGGATCGAAACCCTGAGCCTTCGCGCCCGGCACGATCTGGTCGATGATTTCGCGCGTGTAGCCCGTGGTCGAGCCGATGCGTACGCCGTCGGCACGCAGCGCGGCGGTCACGGCCGCCACGCCCGGAATCACGTCGCTGTACTGCGCGGCCACGGCGACGTTCTTTGGCACGAAGACGTCGTACACGGCGTCGATATCGGCTTCGCCAGGCGCGTGGCCGTAGTGCGCTTCCCACGCCGCCGCGACGCGCGGCAGCGCCATCAGCGCCGCGATGTGCGGACGCTTGGCCATGCCCATCGGCCCGCGCGCCTCGTCGATCGTGATCGGCACGCCGAACTGCTCGAAGGTCTCGACGAACGCGCCCATCGGCGCGCGCGAACCGTAGTCGACCACGGTGCCCGCCCAGTCGAAAATTACTGCCTTGACGTGTTTCATTTCATGCGTCCTGCTAAGAAATCGATGATGTGGAGTCTTGACGATCTGTGCGTATTACGCGGCGAGCGCTTCGCGTGCGCCGAGGTCGACCGGCGCGGGCGCAGCGCTTGCCACGCCGAGCGTGCGCAGCGCTTCGCCGCACGCGGCCACGACGCGGCGCATGACGGTCTCGTCGAGTGCGCCGATGCAGCCGACGCGAAAGCTCTCCACGCTCGTCAGCTTGCCCGGATAGATGATGAAACCCTGCGCCTTCATCAGTTCGTAGAAGCGCGCGAAGTCGAATGCGGGATCGGCCGGCGAAAAGAACGTGACGATGATGGGCGAGCGCCAGGCTTCGGTCAGCAGCGGCTCGAAACCGAGCCCGCGCATGCCCTCGACGAGTACGTCGCGGTTGCGCGCATAGCGTGCAAGGCGCCCCGGCTGACCACCTTCGAGCGCGTGCAGGCGCAGCGCCTCGATGAACGCGGCCACCGCGTGCGTGGGCGGCGTGAAGCGCCACTGGCCGGTGCGGTTCATGACGTCCCACTGGTCGTAGATATCGAGCGCGAGCGAGTGGCTCACGCCCTTTGCGTTGTTCAGGACTTCCTTCTTTGCGATCACGAAGCCGAAGCCCGGCACGCCCTCGACGCACTTGTTGGCCGAGGAGACGAACGCGTCGCAAGGCAGCGTGCGCACGTCGAGCGGCACCGCGCCGAACGCGCTCATCGAGTCGACCAGGAGGCGCCGCCCCTGGCGGGCCGTCACGGCCGCGATCTCCTCGATCGGGTTCAGAATGCCCGAGCTGGTCTCGCAGTGCACGACGACGACATGCGTGATGTCCGGGTTCGCGATCAGCAGCTGTTCGACGTCTTTGGCGCGCGCCGGCAGGTAGTCGCCGGTGTCGTGCACGGTGTGCTCGCGACCCAGGTAGCGCAGCGTCGTGGCGATGCGCTTGCCATACGCGCCGTTGGCGAGCACGAGCGCGTGGCCATTGCGCGGCACGAAACTGCCGAGCATCGCCTCGACGCAATAGCTGCCGCTGCCCTGCAACGGCACGCAGTCGTATTCACCCTGCTCGTCGCCCGCGATCTGCAGCAGCGCGGCGCGCAATTGCGCGGTCATGGCGCGGAAGTCGGCGTCCCACGAGCCCCAGTCGCGCTGCATCGCGGCCTTGGTCGAGGCTGCGGTCGTAAGCGGTCCGGGGGTCAGGAGATACGGCTCGGCGGGGGTGGTCATGCGGGCTCCAGTGGGCGTCGGGACAGTCGATCCCGACACGTTAGCGCAGCGCCGTCCATCGGTAAAATCGATATAATCGATGTCGATATAAGTTGAACTTATCCCCAGTTTTTCTCCTGTCGCCGGAGTGCTTCGACATGCAATACGCGCAATTGCGGGCTTTTCACGCGGTCGCCGAACACGGTGGGTTCTCACGCGCCGCGCAGGCGCTCTCGCTCACGCAGCCGGCCGTATCGGACCATGTGCGGCGGCTCGAACAAGATTTCGGGGTCAAACTGTTCGAACGCGGCCCTCGCGGTGTGGAACTCACCGAACTCGGGCGACGACTTTTCGCGGTGACGCGTCAGATGGTGGGGTGTGAGCGCGACGCGCGGCGGCTTCTCGAAGCGGCAGGCGCGCTCGAATCGGGCGAACTCGCCCTCGCCGCCGACGCGCCCGACCTCGCCATCAAGCTGATCGGCGCGTTCAGGCGGCGCTATCCGGGGGTGGTGATCAAGCTATCGATCGCGAACGCGACGGAATGCATGCGCCGCGTCCTCGCGAGCGAAGCCGACGCCGCGATCACGGCCGCGCGTCAGGTTCACAGCCGGCTGCAGGCCCGCGTGCTGCGCGAGGAACCGCTGGTCGCGGTCGTGCCCGCCGAAAGCCCCGCCGCGAAAAAGCGCCGCATGACGTACGAGGAACTCGTGCGCGAGCCCATGGTGTTTCGCGAAACGCATTCGGTCACGCAGCAGTTGCTCGAAGCCGAACTCGTGCGCAAAGGACTGCAGGTCCAGCCCGTGCTCTACGTGGATGGCCGCGAGGCCTTGCAAACGGCCATTGCGCAGGGCGTGGGCGTGGGTGTGATCGCGCATGCGGAATTTGGCGAGTCGCGGCGCATTCGCATGCTGCCACTCGTGGACTGCCAGGTGCGCATGGTCGAATCGCTTACGCGCCTCGCCGACACGACCTCGTCGAATCTGCTCGACGCGCTCTTTGCCATTCCGCTCGATTGAGCGGCGGGAGGGCCGTCAGGACACCACGATAGCGGTGCCGACGGCATGGAGCAGATCGCGCAGCGTTTCGGCCTGCTCCATGCGCGCGCCGTGGCGCAGGTGAATCCGCAGCGCCCGGCCCGCGATGCCGTCGACCGGGCGCGCGAGCCACAGCTCGACGGCGAGCCCGAGGCCGTCGGGGGCATCGGGCACGACCGGTTCGACGACGCGCGGCTTGAAGGAGGCGGATTCGGACATGGCGAGACCTCGTCGGTGGCGGGATCGACTTCATCGTAGCGAGGCGATACGCCCGCGCCAAACGAGAAATCCGCGTATGCAAATGAGCGCCGCCCCGCAATGGATCGCGCGGGCAGTGGCATGCACGACCGCTCGCATTGCGCGCCGCATCGTGGAAGCCGGCGAGGTGCCCTTTTTACCAGCAGCGTGTGGCCGCGAGTGGCAAACTGAACGCATCGTTGCGCGGCCCTTGGCCAGTTTGCCTGCAACGAGATGGGAGGACCTCTTCATGGAACGCCCCTTTACCGATCGCCGCGAGGCGGGCCGTTCGCTCGCCGGCCCGCTCTCGGCCTACGCGAGCAGACGCGACGTCATCGTGCTCGCGCTCCCGCGCGGCGGCGTGCCCGTAGCCTATGAAGTCGCGAAGGCGCTGCAGGTGCCGCTCGATGTCTTGCCCGTGTGCAAGCTTGGCCTGCCCTGGCAGCCGGAACTCGCCATGGGCGCGCTGTCGTCGAACGGCGCGCAGTACGTGGACAGTGCGCTCGTACGCAGCGCCGGCGTGAGCGAGGCCCAGTTGCAGAGCGCCATGGCGCTCGCACGCATCGAGCTTGGCCGGCGCGAGGCGCGCTATCGCGGCGAGCGTGCTCCGCTTGCGGTGGCGGGCCGTGTGGCGGTCATCGTCGACGACGGCATGGCCACGGGCGCGTCGCTCAAGGCAGCGGCGCTCGCGCTCGCCACGCTTGGCCCCGCGCGCATCGTCGCAGCGCTGCCGGTCGCGCCCTCGGGCTCGCGGGACCGGCTCGGCAGGACGGTGGACGAATTCGTCTGTGCGCGCACGCCCGAGGCGTTCTACAGCGTCGGCCAGTTCTATCTCGACTTCGATCAGGTCAGCGACGACACCGTGCGCGAGTTGTTGGCTCAAGCTGCGGCGAACGACGCGCGCGGCGACGCGCAGAGCTAAGCCGCGCGGGTTGCGCCGCCGCTGCACTTGCGCCTTATTTCACCGGATTCGACGCCGCTTCGCCCACCACCGTTTGCCAGGGCCGCACGCGCCAATGCTTCACGAGCCCCGAAAGCACGTACGGGTCGGCGCGCGCGAACGCTTCGGCCGCGGCCTGACTGTCACCCTGGAAAAGCAGCAGCGCGTTGTCGACGGGATCGGCAACCGCACCCGCCAGGAGCAACTCGCCGCGTTCGACGGCCGCCCATGCCAGCTTCAGATGCGCACTGCGGTGTTCGGGGCGGCGTTCGAGGTAGTCGTCTGCGAGTTCGTACATCAAGAGGTAATGCATGCGCGTTCTCCGTGTCGTTGCGGCCACGCCGGACTGGGTCGACGGCCGATAGCGAACATTGTGCAGCAGCGCGCGCGTCAACCGAACACATCGCTGCGTCGTTTTAATGGCAGCTTTGCCATAATGGCGGCGCGCGCGAGGCGCACCGGCCTTTACGGCTGGCCGCACGTCAACTGAGAACGTCCAAAGTCAAGGGAGTGAACGATGAAGATGCAATCCGTCATTGCTGCAATCGTGCTGGGCGGCGTGCTGGCCGCGCCGGCGTTCGCACAGACCGCCGCACCCGCTTCCGCGCCGGCGGCGAACAGCCAGCAGAACAAGATGAAGGCATGCAACGCCCAGGCCGGCGACAAGAAAGGCGACGACCGCAAGGCATTCATGAAGCAGTGCCTTTCGACTGCCGGCGCTCCGGCTCCGACGATGACCCAGCAAGAGCGCATGAAGGCGTGCAACGCCCAGGCCGGCGACAAGAAGGGCGACGACCGCAAGGCATTCATGAAGACCTGCCTCTCGACCAAGAGCTGAGCGAAGCGGGTTCGGGAACGCTCCCGCACCCGTTTGCACTCGCAGGATCCGCGCGCCGCAGCCTTTGCTGCGGCGCGTTTTTTTATGCGCTGTTTTTGTGCGTTGCAGCGCCCGTGTCTGCGGTTGTGCGAATCATCGTCGACGGATGCGAAATCGCGCAGGTTTGCGCGGATTTGCGTCATCACCCGCATTCGGACGTGCCGTTTTTCTCCTATGATGGCTGCAGCGGCGGCCCCTCCCCGCGAAATCACACATTAGCCATCGGGCTGCCGCGTTGACGTTGATGCCAATGGCATCGAACGGAGGCGCAGATGGCATGGAGACACAAGAACCGCTGGTTTCGCCGCTGGCTCATGGTGATCACCTTCTGGCTCGTGCCGGTGATGATCGTCGCGGTGCGCGAGGTTCAGGACGAGATGGCGTATAACCGCGCGGATCTGCAGCGCGCGCTGACCTCCTGGACCTTCACCGACGCCGAGCGCGACGCCGGCGCCCCGCTGCGCTGCCACGGCACGCCCGAAACCGCGCGTGCAGCCGGCTGCCCCGCCGTGGTGCTCGCGGCGAACGCACAGCGCCAGCAGGAAGCGCGCGACGAATACGCCGTGCGGCGCACGACGCTCGCAGGCTACCTGTGGCACGCGTTCGTCGGCTACTGGGTCGTGCCCGCTGCGGTGCTGCTCGCGATCGGCGTGCTCATCGGCGGCGTGAAGCGCGCCTTGCGTCGGCCCACGGCCAAGCCCGTGCCGGAGCGCTAGCGCGTTTCGTGCATGCCCCAGCGCACAGCGTGTGTGCTGCGCAGCCTCAAAGAGCGGGTCGGGACGTTCGGGTATAACGACGGGACGCCGTGACATCGCGGCGCCCGGCAACTAGAACGGAGAACAAGATGAACGCATCTCGCATGCTTTTGAAGGCTTCTGTCGCAATCGCCGTCGGCGTCGCGACACTCTCGGGCTGCACCACCACCGGCAGCCAGGCCCCCAGCCCCGCGACCAATGCGTCGCGCGCCGACTCGATCAACTCCGACGTCGACGCCATCCTGTCGCGCCTCTATCAGACGGTGCCGGGCTCGCGCGAACTGGTCGGCAAAGCTCGCGGCATTCTGGTGTTCCCGCGCGTGATCCAGGCGGGCATCGGCGTCGGCGGCGAACACGGCGACGGCGCGCTGCGCGTGGGGGGCAGCACGGTTGGCTTTTACAGCACGTCGTCGGCGTCGGTTGGCGCAACGCTCGGCGTGCAGTCGAAGTCCGTCATCTATCTCTTCATGACGGAAGACGCGCTGGCGAAATTCCGCAATTCGAGCGGCTGGTCGGCAGGCGGCGACGCATCGGTCGCGCTCGTGAAGGTCGGCGCGAACGGCTCGATCGACACCACCACGGCCACCCAGCCCGTGCAGGTCTTCGTGCTCACCAACAGCGGGCTGATCGGCGACCTCTCGCTCGGCGGCACGAAGATCACGAAACTCGAGCTCTAGACGCCCCGCGGACGTCCGTGCGCTCAGCTCGCGGACGTATCGATCACCTTGAAGCGCGAACGCTTGTTCGCGCGAATCACCGCCTCGTACGCCTGCACGTACTCCTGCGCCATGCGGTGCGAGGTGAAACGCTCTTCGAAGCGGCGCCGCACGCCGGCGCGCGGAACGCGCGCGATGCGGTTCACCGCCGCCACGGCGCCGATCTCGTCCTCGACGATAAAGCCCGTCACGCCCTCTTCCACCACCTCCGGTACGGCGCCGCGATTGAACGCGATCACGGGCGTGCCGCACGCCATCGCCTCGATCATCACGAGGCCAAACGGCTCCGGCCAGTCGATCGGGAACAGCAGCGCATGGGCGCCGGAGAGGAATTCGGCCTTCTGGCTGTCGTTGATCTCGCCCACGTACTCGACGTGCGGCAGCGCTAACAACGGCTTGATGTCGCGCTCGAAATACTCGCGGTCGGCTTCGTCGACCTTCGCGGCGATCCGGATGAGCAGCCCGCAGCGCCCGGCAATGCGTATCGCCGTGTCGACGCGTTTTTCCGGCGAAATACGGCCGAGAAACGCAAGATAGCGCTGCTCCACAGGCTGCGGCGTGTAGAGCGTCTCGGGCAGGCCGTGGTAGACCGTGCGCAGCCAGCGCGCTTGCGGCATCGGCTGGCGCTGCGCATTGGAGATCGAGATGACGGGCGCGGTGTTGAACGTATCGAAGACCGGCTGCTGCTCGGGCAGGTCGAGACGGCCGTGCAGCGTCGTCACGAACGGCGTTTCCTGGCGCTTGAACACCGAAAACGAGTAGTAGTCCATATGGAAATGCAACACGTCGAACTGGTCGGCCTGGCGGCGCACCATTTCCATGAGGAGCATGTGCGGTGCGATACGGTCGCGGATGCCGGGGTCGAGCCGCAGCGCTCGTGGCCACACGGGCTCGAGCTTCGCGCTCGTGAGCGAATCGCCGCTCGCGAACAGCGTGACGTCGTGCCCGAGTTCGACCAGCGCTTCAGTGATATACGACACGGCGCGCTCGGTGCCGCCATAGAGCTTCGGCGGGACCGATTCGGTCAGCGGGGCGATCTGCGCAATTCTCATCGTGTGTCTCCAGGAAACGGGGCCGCGTTGCCCGTTCTTGCGGTGCCGGTCATTCTAAGCCAGGTCCGGGCGGCCATCGGCGACGCAGCAGTTATCCCATTATTCGGCAAGCCGGGCTCGCGCGCCGCCAGTCTTTCAATTTCTATACGGTGTTACATGCCGAAACAACCCCTGCGTTTTCCCTACCGGCCTATCTGGCGGGCCATTTCCAGGCCGGCACGTCGAGCGTATCGGGGTCGCCGAACCCGGTTGCGCCGAGGCGCCGTTCGAGCACGACCGACTGGCTGCCGGCCTCGCGCTCCAGCGCCGCCACGAGCCGCGCCGCGTGCGAAACGACGATGACCTGCGAGTGCCGCGACGCCCGCGCGATGAGCCGCGCGAGCGACGGCAGCAGGTCCGGATGCAGGCTCGTCTCGGGCTCGTCGAGCACCAGCAGGCCCGGCGGCCGCGGGCTCAGCAGCGCCGCCGCGAGCAGCAGATAGCGCAAGGTGCCGTCCGAGAGCTCCGCGCCACGCAGCGACCGCAATAGCCCCTCCTGGCGCAGCGCTACCTCGAAGCGCCCTTCGTGATTCACGATTTCGACGCGCGCGCCCGGAAAGGCGTCGCCGATGGCGGTATCGAGCGCCTCGCCGTCGCCGATCTCGCGGATCGTCTGCAGCGCGGCGGCGAGGTTGGCGCCGTCGTCGGCGAGCACCGGCGAATGCGTGCCGATCTGCACCTGGCGCGCGCTCGCGTGCTCGTCGGTGCGGAAGTGGTCATAGAAACGCCACGAGCGAATCTGCTCGCGCACGGCGATCATTTCGGGTGCGCTGCGCGGGTCGGCGTACTCGGTCATCATGCTGTCGAAGCTCGCCACGGGCTGCGCGAGCGTCGTCCATTCGCCCGCGGCGTCGCGGATGCGGATCATCGGCCCCTGGCGATCCACGAGCAACGCCGAGGGCCGCAGGATCGGCCCGCTCCAGATGCATTCGCGCTTGATCACCGGGTCGAGCGAAAACTGCGAAGTGGACGAAGGCAGCGGCAATCCCAGATCGATCGCGTAACCGAAGGCGTCGCCCGCGAAGCCCAGGCGCAGGCTCACCGCATCCTTGCGTACCGTGCCCTGCACCGCGTATTCCCCAGCGGTGACGGCGCGCGAGAAGCGCTCGGGGCCCGCCCACAGCGTGGATTGCAGGCCGCCCTCGCGCGCCAGCGACGGGATCACGCCGCCGCGGGCGGTGAGCGCGAGCAGACGCAACGCGCGATAGAGATTCGACTTGCCACTGCCGTTCGGACCGGTCACGACGTTGAGCGCACCGAGCGGCACGATGAACTCGCGCAGCGAGCGGTAGTTGGCGATGGCGAGCGTAGTCAGCATG
This sequence comes from Paraburkholderia sp. BR10882, assembly GCF_040948855.1. Lineage (NCBI taxonomy): Bacteria > Pseudomonadati > Pseudomonadota > Betaproteobacteria > Burkholderiales > Burkholderiaceae > Paraburkholderia > Paraburkholderia sp. BR10882. The sequence goes on from NZ_JBFPKP010000031.1 coordinate 34,423, forward strand.
AAGGTGCGCGGGGTGGCGTGGCAGTCGCACTGCGGATGCGTGGATCAGCCACGCATCATACGCAATCGTGCCGGCACGCGAGTCGCCTGTGCCCCGTATCGTTCAGCGCGGCTGGGGCACCGCCGCGAGGTCGCGCAGGAAGGTATCTCGCCACACGCCGAGGTCGTTGCGTCTGAGCGCCTCCATGTTGGTCTGGTAGCGCGCCTGGCGTTCTTCGAGCGGCATCGAGAGCGCGCGTTCGAGCGCTTCCGACATACCGGTCGCATCATGAGGATTCACGAGCAATGCGCCCGTGAGTTCGGCCGCCGCGCCCGCGAAGATCGACAGCACGAGCACGCCCGGATCGCCGGGATTCTGCGCGGCCACGTATTCCTTGGCGACGAGGTTCATGCCGTCGTGCAGCGGCGTCACATAACCGATCTGCGACTCGCGAAAGAGCGACATCAGTTTCCAGCGGTCGTACTGCTGGCTCAGATAGCGGATCGGCGTGTAATCGAGGCCAGAGTAGCGGCCGTTGATGCGCCCGGCTTCCCGCTCCAGTTCCTCGCGTATCACCTTGTAGCTCGCGACATCCGAGCGTGTGGGCGGCGCGATCTGCACGAGCGTGACCTTGCCGCGCCATTCGGGCGACGTTTCCAGCAACTGCTCGAACGCATGGAAACGCTCGACGAGCCCCTTCGAATAGTCGAGCCGGTCCACGCTCATGATGAGCTTGCGCCCTTCCAGACTCTGCTTGAGGTCGAGCACGTGCTGGCGGCTTTCGTAGCGCGCGGCCTGCTCGGCGATCTCGTCCGGAAACACGCCGATGCGGTAGACCCCCGTGCGCAGCTTGCGGCCATACGCCTCGACCTCGCCGTGCTCCGGATTCTCTGCGCGCTCGCGAACCTTGCCGCGCGCCTCGCGCGCGATGTAGTCGTGGAATGCCTGCTGGTCGTTCTGCGTCTGGAAGCCCAGCAGGTCGTAACAGCACAGCGACCTGACGAGTTCGTCGTGCGGCGGAATGGTCTGCAGCACCTGCGGCGAAGGAAACGGAATATGCAAAAAGAAGCCGATGCGGTTGCGTACGCCTTCCGAGCGCAGCGCCTCGGCGAACGGAATCAGGTGGTAGTCGTGCACCCAGATGTTGTCGTCCGGGTGGATCAGCTTCATGAGCTTGTGCGCGAGCCACGCGTTCACGCGGCGATAGCCCGCGTATTCGTCGCGCTCGTAGCGCGCGAGGTCGTTGCGGTAGTGGAACACCGGCCAGAGCGTGGCGTTCGAGAATCCGCGGTAGTACTGATCGTAGTCCTTGCGCGTGAGGCCGACGGTCGCAAAGGTGACGTGGCCTTCTTCGACGAGCGTCGGCCCCGCGTTCGCCACCGTCTCGCTCACCACGTCGCCGCTCCAGCCGAACCACACGCCGCCCGCGTCCTTCAGCGCGCCGAATACGCCGACCGCGAGGCCGCCTGCCGAGCCCTTGGTCTCCGTCGGCGTCGCCACGCGGTTCGAGACGACTATCAGTCTGCCCATCTTGCTGTTCCTCCTCCTTTCCCTCTCGACCGCTGACAGCGGTTATCAACCATTATCGCGGCGGCTTTCGGTCGCCGGCTCGCGGGCGTCGGTGGCTTGCGCTGCCTCAGCCCCCTTAGCCGCTTCGGATGCCGGCCGCGCCGGGCGGTGCGTCTCCAGCTCCTCGCCGTCTCCCGGCACGCGCGTGCCCGTCACGGGATCCGCCTCCGTATGGGCCGCCGTGCTCGCCGCCGCCTGCCGCGCGGGGCGGCGCACGAAGGACGGCAGTTCCCCGGTGCTGCTTTCGAGCTCCGCCGAAACTTCAGCGCGCGCACGCGGCAGGAACTGCGGATAGTGCTCGTTGACGAAATCGAGCAGCCCTTCGCGCACGCGGCAGCGCAAATCGAAGTTCAGGCCGGAGTCGCGCGAACTCACCAGCACGCGCACCTGCATCGCGCGCTCGTTGGCGTCGGTGACCTGTAAAACCTGCACACGGCGGTCCCATTCGGGCGCACCGTCGACGATGCGCGCGAGCGCCTCGCGCAGCGGCGCGAGCGGCATGCGGTAGTCGAGCCACAGAAACACCGTGCCGATGATCTGCGAGCTGCTGCGCGTCCAGTTCGCGAACGGATTCTCGATGAACCATTGCAGCGGCACGATGAGCCGCCGCTGGTCCCAGATCCGCACCGAAACATAGGTGCCGGTAATTTCCTCGATGCGCCCCCACTCGCCCTGGATCACGACCACGTCGTCGAGCCGGATCGGCTGCGAGAGCGCGATCTGCAAACCGGCAATCAGATTCCCTAGCACGGGGCGTGCCGCGATACCGGCGACGAGACCGGCGACCCCGGCCGAAGCCAGCAGGCTCGCGCCGATCTGCCTCACGTTCGGGAAGGTCATGAGCGCCGCGCCCACGCCCACGATGATGATCAGCACCATCACCGTACGCGCGAGCACGCGGGCCTGGGTGTGGATGCGGCGGGCCTGGAGGTTGTCGGCGATGTCGAGCGGATGGGCGGCGATGATGGCCTCGCCGATCGCCGCCGCGCAGCGCACCGAAAGCCAGGTGATCGCGGCGATCAGCGCGAACGCGCACAGCTCGCGCAGGCCGCTGATGTGCCTGAGCGTGTCGGGCGCCTGCCACCAGACGAATTCGATCGCGAGGATCGCGAGCACGGCGAGCGCCGGTTTGCGGATATAGCGCAGGAACACGCTGACCCGCGGATACGGGCGCGCGATGCGCAGCAAGACGCGGCCGCCGACCCAGTGCAGGGCGAACGCGAAAACGAGCGCGAGCGCGCTCACGAGCAACGTGCCGAGCCAGTCGTGCAGCGGCGCGTCGGTGAAATGGGAGAGATCGTCGAGTGTCGGCATCTGCGGCCAGTTCCTCCTGAGCATCCTGAGCAAAGGGCGACTCTTGGAAACGGCACGGGCGCAGGCCCGCGGACGGCCTCGGCGAGGGTGAACGCTGGCCCCGCTGCGGCCTCGATGATGAACGGCGCGGCGGCGGTCGGTGCCGCGCCGTGTTTGCAGCTATATCTAACTACGGACTACGGATTACGACTCGAACCGGCCGGCTTCAACTCCCGTTGCCGGTCTTGCAGGGAAACGCCTTGCCCAGCCCGAGCGAAATGGCAGTACTGGCGTTGTAGCCGGCCACGTTCGGGTTGTCGGCGATGTACTTGCGCACCGCATCGGTGAGTTGCGCCGAGCGCGCATCGGGCGGCAGGCAGAAGTATTGACCCACGCGCGGCCCGGTAGTGCCGCCGATGGCGTCGATGGTGTTGAAGATGCCGTCCGCGGCACCTTCGATATAGGCAGCGCATGCACTGCGCGAAGCCACGTCGGTCTTCGTGCAGAGCCGGTTGAGGTCGCTTGCCGTGAATGCGAAAGCGGAGAGCGGCAACGCCATCGCGCCCGCACAGATCAGAACCCGCAGCATGGTTCTCCTTGAGTTGTCATGGGGAGCGGCGCATCGAGCGCCGCCGGGCGGCCGCGTTGGTCCTGTGCGGCCGTCTTATCCCCATTATTTTGCACTGTTTTGCGGCGCTGCCGGGCTCGCCGTGGAAAGGCCAGCCTGCGTCATGCGCGCCGTGAGGTCCTTGATCGCATCCGGCGCCTTGTACTGGCGCGCGAAATCGAGCGCCGTCATGCCGATCTGGTTCTTCGCGCCAAGCGTCGCGCCGTGCTCGAGCAGCATCTGGAGCGTCGTGAGATGGTCGCCGCGTGCGGCCATCATGAGCGGCGTCGTGCCGTTGGGCGACAGCGCGTTGACGTCGGCCGAATAGCCGATCAGGAGCTTCGCGACGTCGTCATTGCCGTTCGCGGCGGCGTAGTGCAGCGGCGTCCAGCCCTTCTTGTTGACCTCGGCACCCTTGGTAATGAGGAGCTTCACGAAGTCCACGTCGCCATTGAGCGCGGCGAGCATCAGCGCGTTTTCGCCTGCGCGGTCTTCAGCGGCGATATTCGTCTTCGGGTTGTCGAGCAGCACGGCCCCGACCTTGTCGGACTTCTCGCGCGCGGCCAGCACGAGGAGCGGCATGCCCTGGTCGTCGGTGGCATTCGGGTCCATGCCTTGAGCGAGCGCCTTTTGCACGCCCTTGTCGTCGTCGAACTTGACGCTCTTGATGAGCGAGTCGATCGGAGCGGCATGCGCCGCGGCGCCGAACAGGGTGGCGGCGACGCCGAGCACGAGCGCGGCGGCAGTACGGCGGACAGGGTTGGCGGCGTGCGGAAGCGGTTTCGAGTTCATGTCAAGCCTTAACGTTATCTGCTATCTCGTTGATATTTAAAATCATTGACAGCACGCGGTTCGCGATTCAGGCCTGCGGCTGGATCTTGAAGAGCCGGAAAAAGTTCTGCGTGGTGACAGCGCCAAGTTCGGCGTCCGGCAATCCGCGTTGCTGCGCAATGAATCTTCCGACATGGCTCACGTACGCAGGTTCATTGGGTTTGCCACGAAATGGCACCGGCGCGAGGTACGGCGAATCGGTTTCGATCAAAAGACGCTCGATCGGCACGCGGCGCGACACTTCCTGCACATCGGTCGCGCTCTTGAACGTCACGATGCCCGAAAGCGAGATGTAAAAATTCTGCGCGAGTGCGCGCTCGGCAATCGCCCACGGCTCCGTGAAGCAATGCATTACGCCACCCGGTTCGCCCGCGCGCTCCTCTTCCATGATGCGCAGGGTGTCGTCCGAAGCGGCTCGCGTATGGACGATGAGCGGCTTGCCCGTGGCGTGCGCCGCGCGAATGTGCGTGCGAAAGCGCTCGCGCTGCCATTCCATGTCGGCGATCGTGCGCTCGCCCAGGCGATAGTAATCGAGCCCCGTTTCACCGATCGCCACCACTTTCGGGTGCGCAGCCAGTTCGACCAGCTCGGCCACGGTCGGCTCGCGCATGTGCTCGTGGTCGGGATGCACACCGACCGACGCGTAGACGTTCTCGTAACGGCTCGCGATGTCGAGCACCGAAGGCAGCGTCTCGAGGTCCACCGACACGCACAGCGCGTGCGTGACGGCGTTCGCGCGCATGTTCTCGAGCACCTGCGGGAGGCGGTCGCCTAGGCCCTCGAAGTTGATGTGGCAATGCGAATCGACAAACATGGATGGTCCTGCGATGGAAGATTCGGGCCTGATCGGGTACGTCAGCGCCCGTCAGGCGAACAGTTCACGATAGCCGAGAAAGAGTTCCTCGAACACGAGGCGCGCATTCAGCGGATGGTTTTCCACGGCGCGCTGGCGCGTGACCGTCTTCAGGTAGCGCGCCAGCGCCGCGGCGTCGAGCTTCGCGGCGCAGCGAGCGAGGCCGCCGGCGGCCTGCGGAAAGTAGCGCGGGCGCCCCGCTGTGCGTTCGGCGAGCAGGTCGTAGACCCAGCGCTGCAGCCAGCCGAGCACGAGCGGCACCGGCAGCTTCTGCAGCGTCTCGCCGCACGCAAAGGCGTCGCAGGCGGGGCCCGCCGCGAGCTGGGCCAGGGTCCAGTCGCGCAGCGTGCGGTTTTCGTCGTGCGCGAGCGCGAGCGCCGCGAGGGGCGCGCCGCCGGCTTCGGCGAGCAGCGCCGGCGCGTCGTCCACGCCCTGCTGCGCGAGCCAGGCCGCAGCGGCTTGGGGCGCCGGCGTGCCCATGGGCCACTGGCGGCAGCGGCTGATGATGGTCGGCAGCAGGCGGTCGATGCGCGCCGAGACCACGAGGAACACCACGCCCGCGGGCGGCTCTTCGAGCGTCTTCAGCAGCGCGTTCGCGGCGGCGACGTTGAGCGCCTCGGCCGGATACAGGACGACCACGCGCAGGCCGCCGCGATGCGAGCCCACGCCCGTGAAGTCGAGCAGCGCCCGCACTTGCTCGATGCGGATTTCCTTGCTCGGCGCGCGGCCCTTCTTGCCCTCTTCGCCGTCGGCCTTGTCGGCCTTTTCGGCTTTGGCCTCGTCGTCGCCGCCCTGGCCGATTTCGCCCGCCAATGCCTCGGGCACGACGATGCGGTAATCCGGATGATTGCCTTGGACGAACCAGTTGCAGGCCGCACAGGCGGCGCACGGCTCGCCATTGGCCTGCGGCGCTTCGCAGAGCAGCCCCTTCGCGAGATGCTGCGCGAACTGGAGCTTGCCGTTGCCCGCCTGGCCATGCAGCAAGAGCGCATGCGGCCAGTGGCTGCGCAGTTGCTGCAGGCGTTGCCAGTCGTCGGTTTGCCAGGGATAGATCATCTTCGGAATCAATCGGTTAAGCGGTCTTCTGCAGAATTCACATGAAGATCGCGCAGCCCTATAAGAGCGCCAAATATCGCTTTGAAATCAAAGCGCTGCGATCACTTGCTCGAGTTTTTTGCGAATCGCGTCGATGCCCTGCGACGAATCGACGATCGCAAAACGATACGGCGCCTCTTCCGCGCGGCGCAGGTATTCGGTGCGCGTGCGCTTGAAGAACGCATCGGACTCGCTTTCGAAGCGATCGGGTTCGCGCGCCGCGCCGCGCCGCTCGCTCGCCGTATCGGGCGGCAGATCGAACAGCACCGTCAGGTCCGGCTGGAAACCGCCCTGCACCCAGCGCTCCAGCGTCTCGAGCTTGTCGCGCGGCAGCCCGCGGCCGCCGCCCTGGTAGGCGAAGGTCGCGTCGCTGAAACGGTCGGACAGGACCCAGTCGCCGCGCGCGAGCGCGGGCTCGATCACCTTGGCGAGGTGCTCGCGGCGCGCCGCGAACATCAGGAGCGCCTCGGTTTCGAGGTCCATCGGCTGATGCAGCACGAGTTCCCGGATCGACTCGCCCAGCGGCGTGCCGCCGGGTTCGCGCGTCATGACGACCGTACGGCCCGTCGGCGCGAGTTTCTGGGCGAGTTGATCGCAAAACCAGGCGAGATGCGTGGTCTTGCCCGCACCGTCGATGCCCTCGAACGTGATGAATCGGCCCCGCGCCATTTAATTTCCCCGGATGTATTTGTCGACGGCCTTGTTGTGGTCGACAAGATTGTCAGAAAAGACGCTGCTGCCGTCGCCGCGCGCCACGAAGTACAGCGCAGCCGTCGATGCCGGATTGAGCGCCGCCTGGATCGCCGCGACGCCGGGCAGCGCAATGGGCGTTGGCGGCAACCCAAGGCGCAGGTAGGTATTGTAAAGAGTGTCCGACTGCAGATCGCGCTTGCGCAAATGCCCCGCGTAGTTGTCGCCCAGACCGTAGATCACGGCGGGATCGGTCTGCAGCGGCATGCCCACTTTCAGGCGATTCGAAAACACGGCCGCCACGAGCGCGCGGTCGGCGGCGCGGCCCGTCTCCTTTTCGACGAGGGACGCGAGCGTCAACGCCTCGTAGGGCGACTTGAGCGGCAAGCCGGGGGCGCGGGCGGACCATGCTTCGTTCAGACGCGTCTGCATCAGGTGATACGCGCGTCGATAGACATCGAGATCGCTCGAGCCCTTGTCGAACAGATAGGTGTCGGGGAAAAACAACCCCTCGCCGCTGCCGTTCGGCGCCGGCGGCGCGCCGATCGCGGCGAGTAGCTCGGCGTCGCTCATGCCGGCCGTGTCGTGGCGCAGTGCGGGGTTCGCGTCGAGTTCGGCGCGCATATGCTTGAAGGTCCAGCCCTCGATGATGGTGGCGACGGACTCGTTCACGTCGCCGAGCGCCATTTTCTGCAGCACCTCATAGGGCGTGATGCCCGCCTTGAATTCGTAGTTGCCCGATTTGAGCTGGCTCTGCAAACCGAGCACGCGCGCCATGAGCACGAAAAGTTGCGTCTGCACGGGCACGCCGCCGCGCCGCAATTGCAGCGTGACACTGCGCACGGTGCTGTGCGGCTTGATGGTGACGTCGAGCTGTGGGGCGGCCAGTTCGAGCGGCGTGGTGGCCCAGCGCCACACGCCGCCTGCCGCGGCGGCGCCAATCACGACTAGCGCGGCGCCGGCAACAAGGCATTTCTTCAGAAGGGACATGGAAACACGACTCAGGGGGACCTCATATAATAACTGCTTGCCTTCGCTAAAGTCAGGATTGACTGTTCCCCGAATCCATGAACTCACCGCTCGATCCCGCTTCCACGCTTTCCGCTCCTGAATCCACGGCCGACTTCGACGCCGTTCTGAAAGGCGGCGCCTACGCGATCCTGCCGCAGTTCGGCGTGATCGACGCCAATGGCGACGACGCCGCGACCTTCCTGCACAGCCAGCTCACCAACGACGTCCAGCATCTCGACGTGGCCGGCGCGCGCCTCGCGGGCTACTGCTCGCCCAAGGGCCGTCTGCTCGCCTCGTTCCTCACCTGGAAGACCGGCGACACGATCCGTCTCCTGATCTCGAAGGACGTACAGGCGCCGGTGCAAAAACGCCTGTCGATGTTCGTGCTGCGGGCCAAGGCCAAGCTCACCGACGACAGCGACAAGCTGCTCGTAGTGGGGCTCGCTGGCGACGTGCGCGGCGCGCTCGCGAGCGTGTTCGACGCGCTGCCCGACGGCGTGCACGTGAAGGTGGACGACCCCGCAGGCACGCTGATCCGTGTGCCCGACGCGGCCGGCGTGCTGCGTTATCTGTGGGTCGGCCCGAAGCAAGCGGTGCAGGAGCGCCTCGCGAAGCTCGAGGGTTTGGTTGAGCGCGTGTCGCCGGCGGTGTGGGACTGGCTCGACATTCGCGCGGGCGAGCCGCGCATCACGCAGGCCGTGAGCGAGCAGTTCGTGCCGCAGATGGTCAACTACGACGTGCTGGGCGGCGTGAACTTCCGCAAGGGCTGCTACCCCGGCCAGGAAATCGTCGCGCGCAGCCAGTATCGCGGCACGATCAAGCGCCGCACCGCGCTCGCCAATGTGGCCGCGAATCTGGACGCCGCGCATGCGGGGGCCGAGCTTTTCCATTCGGACGACCCGAGCCAGCCGTGCGGCATGGTCGTGAACGCCGCCGCCGCGCCCGAGGGCGGCGTCGATCTGCTCGCCGAGATCAAGCTTGCCGCACTCGAAACGGGCAGCGTGCATCTCGGCGCCGCGGACGGCCCCGCGCTGCGCGTGTTGCCGCTGCCGTACGCGTTGCCGGCCGAAATTTGACGCTGCGCACCGCGTCCATTGCACGTGAGGCGCCCGGCGCCTCGCGTTGCCTGGGCATGGCCCCAGACTCGACCCTGCAGGGGCCAGTTCCATGTGCCTGATCGTGTTCGACTGGCGTCCGCGCGCGCGCGCCGGCGCGCTTTTCACGCTCGCGGCCAACCGCGACGAGTTCCTGCGCCGCACCGCCGACCCGCTGCACTGGTGGAACGCCTCGGACGACGTCACGTCCCCGGGCAGTTCGGCAACGGGCGTGCTGGCGGGCCGCGATCTCGTCGGCGGCGGCACGTGGCTGGGCATGACGCGCCGCGGCCGCTTCGCCGCGCTCACGAACTATCGCGCGCCGAACGACATGCGCCCCGACGCGCCCACGCGCGGCACGCTCGTCTCGCGCTGGCTCACCGGCGCGCAAGGTCTGCCCGATACGCCGCTCGGCTATCTCGACGAGATCGCGCGCTCGGGCGATCTCTATAACGGCTTCAATCTGATCGTCGGCGACTGGACGCGGCGCGAGCTGGCGTGGTACTGCAATCGCGCGGACCGCGCGCCGGCCTTGCTGCCCGAAGGCACGCACGGCATTTCCAATGCCGTGCTCGACACGCCGTGGCCCAAGCTCGTACGCAAGCGCGCAGAACTCGCACAGCTCGCGACGGGCGACGCGCAAGTCCCACTCGCGCGGCTCGTAGACATGATGCGCGACCCGCAGGTCGCGCCCGACCGCGAGTTGCCCGCCACGGGCATTTCGCTCGAACGCGAACGTGCGCTTTCCGCGGCATTCATCGAAACGCCCGACTACGGCACACGCGGCACCACGGCGCTGCGCGTCACGCTGCGCGGCACCCTGCTGGATGTGGAAGCGCTGGAGCGCAGCGACGACGACGGCGCGCATCGCGTCGTCCGCCCGGGCGCCTTCGAGCGCCACGAAACCTATACCGTCGAAAGAGGCTGAGCGCGTTTCAGTCGCCCGTGCCGTACGCGACGCGCGGCGCGTGCGCGGCCTGCTGCTGTGCGCGCCGCGCCTCGTCGATGAACGCGCCCATCTTAATGAACTCGTGGATCGTGCCGTCGTATCGCACGAGCGTGACCTCCGTCGCGTTTATTGCGGCGCTTTCTTGACTTCAGGTTTGAGCGAGAGCGGATCGGTCGGGTTGCGCAATGTTTCGATGTCCTCATGACGCAGCTTCACCGAAGGAAGAATCTGCGGATGCGTGAGGATATAAAAGTGCCCGTCCCGCACGGCGTCGAAGGTCGCCTTCGCGACGTCGTCGGGCGTGAGCTTGCCGGAGCGCACCGCGCGCTGCAACTGCAGATCGGCGGCTTGCTGCGAGCGCGTGGGTGGTTCTTCGTTGCGAAGATCGTCAGGGCGGGCGCGCTCGGCGTTCGCGATGCCGGTCGACACGAAGGCCGGACACAGCAGCGAGCAACTCACCTTGTCGGTCACGTTCTTCAGGTCGTGATAAAGCGTCTCGGTGAGCGAGACCACGGCATGCTTCGACGCGTTGTACACGCCCATGGCGGGCGGCGAAAGCAACCCCGCCACCGACGCCGTGTTGACGATATGCGCGCGCTCGCCCTGCGCGAGCATGGCTGGCGTGAAGCTGCGCACGCCATTGGCCACGCCCATTACGTTCACACCGAACACCCAGTCCCAGTCCTTCGCGGTGCTTTCCCACACGAAGCCACCGGTGCCGACGCCCGCGTTGTTGAAGAGCAGATGGACCTTGCCATACGCGTCGAGCGCGGCCTTAGCGAGTGCGTCGACCTGCGCGGCATCGCGCACGTCGGTGCGCACGCCGATGGCCTGCGCGCCGCCTTCGCGCAAGGCATTGACGGTTTCGTCGAGCAGCGTCTGATCGACATCGGCGAGCACGAGCTTCATGCCGAGCGCTGCGGCCTGTTGCGCGAACGCGCGGCCAAAGCCGCTTGCCGCGCCCGTGATGACAGCCACGCGGCCGTCGAACTCAAACGGTTCGGACATTGCGAATCCTGCGGTGAAGGTTGCGGTGAACACTGCGCACGGAAAAGCGAAGCGCCCCTTCCCGGGCGCTTGCGCTCACACTCAGATAGTTAGATCAACTTGACGAGCTGCTTGCCGAAGTTGTGGCCTTTGAGCATGCCGAGGAACGCGCCGGGCGCGTTCTCGAGCCCCTCGGCCACGGTCTCACGATACGCGAGCTGCTGCTTCGCGACCAGCGTACCCAGTTCAGCGAGCGCCTGCGGCCACACTTCCATGTGCTCGCTCACGATGAAGCCCTGCGCAAGCAGGCGCTGCGTGAGCAGCAGTTGCGGATACTTGAGCGGCATCGGCTCGCCGTCGTAGCCGGCGATCATCCCGCACAGCGCGATGCGGCCGAACGCGTTCATGCGCGCGAGCGTAGCGTCGAGCACCGCGCCGCCGACGTTCTCGAAGTAGCCGTCCACGCCGTCCGGCGTCGCGGCCTTGAGATCCTGATAGAGATTGCCGGCCTTGTAGTCGACGCATGCGTCGAAGCCGAGCGTCTCCACGACATAGCGGCATTTGTCCGCGCCGCCCGCGATACCCACCGCGCGGCAGCCCGCGCGCTTCGCAAGCTGGCCGACCACGCTGCCCACGGCGCCGCTCGCCGCGCTCACGACGACGGTTTGCCCCGCCTTCGGCTCGATGATGCGATTCAGGCCGTACCACGCGGTGACGCCCGGCATGCCGACCGGCCCGAGGTACGCGGAAAGCGGCACATGCGTCGTATCGACGACATGCAGGTCACTGCCGTTCGAGGTGCCGAACTCCTGCCAGCCGAACATGCCCACGACCTTGTCGCCGACCTTGAACTTCGGATTGCGCGATTCGACCACCTCGCCCACCGTGCCGCCGATCATCACCGAGTCGAGCGGCTGCGGCGCTGCGTACGACTTGCTGTCGTTCATGCGCCCGCGCATGTACGGATCGAGCGAGAGATAGTGGTTGCGCACGCGCAGCTGGCCCTCTTCGAGCGGTGCGAGCGGCGTTTTGACGAGGCGGAAGTTATCGACGCTCGCGGCGCCTTCCGGGCGCGAAGCGAGCAGGATCTGGCGATTGGTCTGGGTCATGGCATCCGTGTTGCTTCGTTGGGCGCGGCGAGGCGTTGCACGCCTGCCGCGCGAGAGAACAGCACCCGGGTGCGCACGAGCAAAGCCCTCGCACGCGCCCGATTGCGCGTTTAACCGTCGCTCGGCCCCGGCCGCGCGCTGGGGTCGCTGCGCAGACGCTGACGCGTCACGTCACGGCCCACCGCAAGCCGGCGCATGTACTTGAAGGTGCCGAGCGCCTTGGCGACGAAATGGCCTTCGCTGTCGCGAATCTCGCCTTCGCAATAGGCCATGGTAGTGGAACGGTGCAGCACGCGGCCGGTGGCGCGCAATTCGCCGCGCCCCGGCTGCATGAAGTTCACTTTCATTTCGACGGTGACGACGCCCACGCCGTCGGCGGCGACGCTGCGCGCGGCCATGGCGAGCGCGATGTCGGCGAGCGTCATCGTGACGCCGCCGTGCGCGACGTCCCATGTATTCAGATGCCGCTCGGCGAGCGGCAGCACGACTTCGCTCGCGCCGTCACGCGCGCTCACGAGTTGCGCGCCGAGGTGCTCGACGAAGGGACTCTCGATGATCGTGAGCGATGGTTGCGGTTCTTGAGCGTCTTCGCTTTTTGGCGCGCCGCCGCCCTGCGATTGATCTGCGGTACCGGTCATGATGCGCGTTAGACCACGTAATCCACGCACTGACGCGACTCGACCACGAGCTTCGCGAACTGCTTCACGACGAGATGCTCGGGGTGGTCCTGATAGCCGTCGAGCGCGGCCTGGTCGGCGAAGTCGGAGACGAGCACGAGGTCGAATGTGGAAGCGAGGCCCGGCTCGGCCACACCGACTTCGAGGTGCAGCGTGCCCGGCACGAGATCGCGGCAGCCTTCGAGCAGCGCCTTGAACTTCACGACGTTCTCGGCGCGCGTCGCGCCTTCGGCCGACTCCTTGAGCTTCCACATCACGATATGACGAATCACGAACTCACCTCTTTCAGTCTGCATGGGAACAGGCGCCGCACCGTGCGCGCGCCGATAGCCGTCATGATACCCGCAGCGGCACGGGTGCGAGAGCGGCTCGGCACGCGGAAAGCCGCGGGAAAGCGGTGGTGTGGCCGAGGCGGCGGCAGACTCTCGCGAGTCCGCCGCACCGTGCATCACACGACCTCGAAGAGGCCGGCAGCGCCCTGCCCGCCGCCGATGCACATCGTCACCACGACGAACTTCGCGCCGCGGCGCTTGCCTTCGATGAGCGCGTGGCCCGTGAGGCGCGCGCCCGATACGCCATACGGGTGACCGACGGCAATTGCGCCGCCGTTCACGTTCAGACGGTCGGCGGGAATGCCGAGCTTGTCGCGGCAGTACAGCACCTGCACTGCGAACGCTTCGTTCAGTTCCCACAGGCCGATGTCCTCGACCTTCAGTCCCGTCTGCTTGAGCAGCTTGGGCACGGCGAACACGGGACCGATGCCCATCTCGTCCGGTTCGCAGCCCGCCACGGCGAAGCCGCGGAAAATGCCGAGCGGCTGCAGGCCTTCGCGTTCCGCGACTTTCGCGTTCATCACGACGCAGGCGCTCGCACCGTCCGAGAACTGGCTCGCGTTGCCGGCCGTAATGACGCCGCCCGGCATCGCCGTGCGGATCTTCGCAACGCCCTCGAGCGTGGTGTCGGCGCGAATGCCTTCGTCGGCGGCGATCGTCACTTCCTTCGTGACGAGCTGCCCCGTGGCCTTGTCGGCGACACCGGCGAGGACCGTCATCGGCACGATTTCGTCGTTGAAGAGACCGGCTGCCTGCGCGGCCGCCGCGCGCAGCTGCGACTGCACGCCGTACTCGTCCTGGCGATCCTTCGAGATTTCATAGCGCTTCGCGACGTTCTCGGCCGTTTGCAGCATGCTCCAGTAGATTTCGGGCTTGTGCTGGTTGAGCCAGCCTTCGGCCACCATGTGGCGGTTCATCTCGTTCTGCACGCACGAGATCGATTCCACACCGCCCGCGACGAACACGTCGCCTTCGCCCGCGATCACGCGTTGCGCGGCAAGCGCGATCGTCTGGAGTCCCGATGAACAGAAGCGGTTCACCGTCATGCCCGGCACGCTCACGGGCAGGCCCGCACGCAGCGCGATCTGGCGCGCGATATTCGCGCCCGTGGCGCCCTCGGGGTTCGCGCAGCCCATGATCACGTCTTCCACGCGCGCGGGGTCGATCTTCGCGCGCTCGACGGCGGCTTGCGTCACGTGCCCGCCGAGCGTGGCGCCGTGCGTCATGTTGAAGGCGCCCTTCCAGGATTTGGCGAGGCCCGTGCGGGCGGTCGATACGATTACGGCGTCAGTCATGCGATGTCTCCCACTACGAATATTGAATCCAGAGGATGTCTTTGATTGGACGTTCAGGCGGACAGTGCCAGCACCTCGGCCGACTGCGCGCGCTTCACACCGGCCGCGAGCAACTGCTGCCACGCGGCGGCAAGCGAGCCGTTCAGGTCGATGGCGCGCGAGGCGTCTTCGATCAGCACGGTTTCGAAGCCGGCAGCGCGCGCGTCGAGCGCGGACCACGCCACGCAGTAGTCGGTCGCGAGGCCGCAGCAGTACACGCGCTTCACGCCTACGTCGCGCAGATAACCCGCGAGGCCCGTCGGCGTCTTGCGGTCGGCTTCGAGAAACGCGGAGTAGCTGTCCACGTCGGCGTGATGGCCCTTGCGGATCACCGCGCGCGCGTGCGGCACGTCCAGGTCGCGATGCAGCGCCGCGCCTTCGGTGCCCTGCACGCAATGCACGGGCCACAGCACTTGCTCGCCGTAGGGCAGCGCCGTCGTCTCGAACGGCGCGCGCCCCGCGTGGTTGGCCGCAAATGAAACGTGCTGCGCCGGGTGCCAGTCCTGCGTGAGCACCACGTGGCTGAAGCCCTGCGCGAGCCGGTTCGCGACCGGCACGACTTCATCGCCACGCGCGACAGCAAGCGCGCCGCCGGGCATGAAGTCGTATTGCAGGTCGATCAGCAGGAGCACGTCGTCTGCGCTTCTCATGATGTTCGTCCGCCTGTTCGTCCGCTTTTGCGTCCGTAAGTGATGCTTAGTTGAACGTACCGCCACTGGCAGCCAGTTCGACGATCGAAGGCGCGACTTCCCACGCCTCGCCATTGCGCTGCTGCGCATAGCGGCGAATCGCGCGCTCGACGTTGTAGAGGCCGACCGTGTCGGCGTACAGCATCGGGCCGCCGCGCCACAGCGGGAAGCCGTAGCCCGTGAGATAGACCATGTCGATGTCCGACGCCTTCGAAGCGATGCCCTCTTCGAGAATCTTCGCGCCTTCGTTGACGAGCGAGAACACGAGACGCTCGACGATTTCCTCGTCGCTGATCTTGCGGCGCTCAACACCGGCTTCCTTCGAGTACGCCACGATCATCTCGTCGACGAGTTTCGAAGGCAGCGCGTTGCGCTCGCCCGCCTTGTAGTCGTACCAGCCCGCGCCGGTCTTCTGCCCGAAGCGGCCGGTCTCGCACAGACGATCGGCGATCTTCGAGTACTTCATGTCCGGGTGTTCCTGATAGCGGCGCTTGCGAATGGCCCAGCCGATATCGTTGCCGGCCAGATCGCTCATGCGGAACGGGCCCATCGCGAAGCCGAACTTTTCGACTGCCCGGTCCACTTGCGCGGGCAGTGCGCCTTCTTCGAGCATGTAGAGCGCCTGACGCACGTACTGCTCGATCATGCGGTTGCCGATGAAGCCGTCGCACACGCCCGACACCACGGCCGTCTTGCGGATCTTCTTCGCGACCTGCATGACGGTGGCGAGCACGTCTTTGGTGGTTTCCTTGCCGCGTACGACTTCGAGCAGCTTCATCACGTTGGCAGGACTAAAGAAGTGCAGACCCACCACGTCCTGCGGACGCTTCGTGAACGCCGCGATCTTGTCGACGTCGAGCGTCGAAGTGTTCGAGGCGAGGATCGCGCCAGCCTTGGCGACTTCGTCGAGGCGCTTGAACACCTGCTCCTTCACGCCGAGTTCTTCGAACACTGCCTCGATGATGAGATCGGCTTGCTTGAGGTCGTCGTAGGAGAGCGTCGGGCTGATGAGCGCCATGCGCGCTTCCAGCTTCTCCTGCGTGAGCTTGCCCTTCTTGACCTGCGCTTCGTAGTTCTTGCGGATCGTGGCGAGGCCGCGATCGAGCGCTTCCTGCTTCGTTTCCAGCAGCGTGACCGGCACGCCCGCGTTGAGGAAGTTCATCGTGATGCCGCCGCCCATCGTGCCCGCTCCGATCACGGCCACCTTCTGGATGTCGCGCGTGGGCGTGCTCGACGGCACGTCGGGAATCTTGCTCGCGGCACGCTCGCCGAAGAACGCGTGGCGCAGCGCGCGGCTTTCCGGCGTCTGCACGAGTTCGAGGAAGCATTCGCGCTCAAAGGCGAGGCCCTTTTCGAAGCCCTGCTTCACACCCGCAGCAATGGCGTCGACGCACTTCACCGGCGCGGGATAGTTCTTCGCCATCGCGCCCACGGTGTTGCGCGAGAACTGCAGGAAGCCTTCGGCGTTCGCGTGTTCGAACTTGCGGTTGCGCACGAGCGGATGCGGGCCCGGCTTGTCGGCCGCCTTGCGCGCGAATGCGATTGCCTCTTCGAGCAGATCGCCTTGCGCCATGGCGTCGAAGAGCCCCGAATTCGCGAGCTTTTCGCTCATCACAGGCGCGCCCGTGACGATCATGTTG
Source organism: Paraburkholderia sp. BR10882 (assembly GCF_040948855.1). NCBI lineage: Bacteria > Pseudomonadati > Pseudomonadota > Betaproteobacteria > Burkholderiales > Burkholderiaceae > Paraburkholderia > Paraburkholderia sp. BR10882. The sequence goes on from NZ_JBFPKP010000031.1 coordinate 51,162, forward strand.
AGCGCGGCTTCCAGGCCGATCGCACGCGGCAGACGCTGCGTGCCGCCCGCGCCCGGCAGAATGCCGAGCTTCACCTCGGGCAGCGCGATCTGCGCGCCGGGAGCAGCGATACGGTAGTGCGCGCCGAGCGCGAGTTCGAGACCGCCGCCCATGGCCACGCTATGGATCGCGGCCACGACCGGCTTCGCGCTCTTTTCGACTTCCTTGATGACCGTGTGGAGCGTGGGCTCCTGCATCGCCTTGGGCGTGTTGAATTCGGTGATGTCCGCGCCGCCCGAGAACGCCTTGCCGGCGCCCGTGATCACGATGGCCGCAACGGCCGGATCGCTAGCGGCGCGCGCGAGGCCCTCGACAATGCCTGCGCGGGTCGAATGCCCGAGGCCGTTGACGGGCGGATTATTGAGCGTGATGACGGCGACGCCGTCGCGAGTCGTGTAGTCCACTGCCATTTGCCTGCCTCCATGCTTGCGGGCCGCGATGTGCGTCGTCGGTTTCATTGTCCGACATTCCCGGTCAGCAGGCAGAATACCCAAAAAAGAACGTTCGTTCAATTTTTTGCTGCGCTGCGGACGCCAGGGTTTGTACTGAACCCACGAATCTGGCGGATTGACCGGAAAAAGTCGGAAGAAAAAAACGCAGCCAGATGGCTGCGCCGGAGAACCTTGCGCGGCTGCGCGGGCGGCTCGGGGTGGCTTATCCGCGCTTCGCGGCGTCTTGCGCCGGGTCGAGCGGACAGCCCTCCACGGCCAGCGCAGTCGGTAGCACATAGGCGCGGAACTGCTCGCGCAGCTTGAGCTTTTGCAGCTTGCCCGTTGCCGTATGGGGCAATTCGTCGACGAACACGGCGTCGTCGGGCAGCCACCATTTCGCGACCTTGCCTTCGAAGTGCGCGAGCAACTCTTCACGCGTCACCGCGGCGCCGGGCTTCTTCACCGCGACGATGAGCGGCCGCTCGGTCCAGCGCGGATGCGCGCAGGCAATGCACGCGGCCTCCGCGATGGCCGGATGCGCCACGGCGATGTTTTCCAGGTCGATCGAGCTGATCCACTCGCCGCCCGACTTGATCACGTCCTTGCTGCGATCGGTGATGTGCAGGAAGCCGTCGGGGTCGATCGTGGCGACGTCGCCCGTGGGGAACCAGCCGTCCACGAGCGGCGAGCCGCTTTCCTGGCGGAAATAACGGTCGATCACCCACGGCCCGCGCACGTGCAGGTCGCCGAACGTCACGCCATCCCACGGCAATTCCCGCCCGTCTTCGCCCACGATCTTCATGTCCACGCCGAAAATCACGCGCCCCTGCTTTTCGAGCAGCGCCTGCTGCGCTTCGCGCGGACGCTCCGACTGCTCCCAGTTGAGCCTCGAGAGCGTGCCGAGAGGCGACATCTCCGTCATGCCCCACGCGTGGATGGTCTGCACGCCGTAGTCGTCCTCGAAGGCGCGCTGGATCGCCGGCGGGCAGGCCGAGCCGCCGACCACCGTGCGCTGCAGCTTGGTAAAACGCACGCCCGCTGCGCGCACATACGCCAGCAAGCCGAGCCAGACGGTGGGCACGCCGGCCGAGGCGGTGACGCCTTCCGCTTCCATGAGTTCATAGAGCGACTTGCCATCGAGATCCTTGCCGGGCATCACGAGCTTCGCACCCGTGAGCGGCGCCGCATGCGGAATGCCCCATGCGTTCACATGGAACATCGGCACGACCGGCAGGATCGCATCGCGCGCGCAAAGCCCCATGGCGTCGGGCAGCGACGCGCCATAGGCATGCAGCACCGACGAGCGATGCGTGTACAGCGCGCCTTTCGGGTTGCCCGTGGTGCCGGACGTGTAGCAAAGGTTCGAGGCGCTGCGCTCGTCGAGTTCGGGCCACGCGAAATGGCCGTCCTGCGCGGCGAGCAGCGTTTCATAGCTGAGCACTTCCGTGCGCATTGCCGGCCGGTGCGACTCGTCGCACAACGCGATCCAGCCGCGCACGTTCGGGCATTGCGGCGCGAGCGTGTCGACGAGCGCGGCAAACGTGATGTCGAACAGCACGTAGCGGTCTTCGGCGTGATTGACGATCCACGCGATCTGCTCGGGAAAGAGCCGCGGATTGATGGTGTGGCACACGGCGCCGAAGCCGGTCACGCCGAAATAGGCTTCGAGGTGCCGGTAGCCGTTCCAGGCCAGCGTGCCGACGCGCTCGCCCGGCGCCACGCCCAGCGCAATGAGCGCCTGGGCAAGCTGCTTCGAGCGCACCTCGCATTCGCGGTACGTGTAGCGGTGAATATCGCCCTCGATGCGGCGCGAGACGATCTGCGCGTTGCCATGGTGGCGCGCCGCATGCGCAATCAACGACGGGAGCGTGAGCGGCACATCCATCATCTGTCCCAGCAGCGGCGCAGTCATCGGTGGCGGTCTCCTCGCGTTTGATCGGCTTTGTCTGGCGTTGTCTTTGGCGCATCGGGCTGGCTCGCCGGCAAGCTTCGAACCTGCCCCAGCACGCCGGCGGGTGCGGACTTACAATATCGACTATTCAACAGGCCCTCAATATGTCGTTTTCACCAGGCACTCCCGACTCCCAAGGCGGCTCGTCCGCTACGCACACGCCCGCCACCGGTCCGCTCGCCGACTTCGAACGCGCACTGATCGTGCCGCGCGACGACGCCTTCGCCGCGCTCGGCGCACGCTTTTACACGCGACTGCCCGGCGCGCCGCTGCCTGCGCCTTACGTTGTCGGCTTCTCGCAGGCCATGGCCGCGCAACTCGGGCTCGATGCATCCGCCGTTGCCGACCCCGCGTTCGCCGGGTTCTTTAGCGGAAATTTCACGCGCGAGCGCTCGCCTTCGGCCATGTCGTACGCAACGGTCTACTCCGGCCACCAGTTCGGCGTATGGGCGGGCCAGCTCGGCGACGGCCGCGCCCTCACGCTCGGCGAGGTCGAGCACGAGGGCAGGCGCAACGAGATCCAGCTCAAAGGCGCGGGCCGCACGCCCTACTCGCGCATGGGCGACGGCCGCGCGGTGCTGCGCTCGTCGATCCGCGAATTCCTGTGCTCGGAGGCCATGCATCATCTCGGCATTCCGACCACGCGCGCCCTCACGGTGACCGGCTCGGACCAGCCCGTGCGCCGCGAAGACATGGAAACGGCCGCGGTCGTCACGCGCGTGTCGCCGAGCTTCGTGCGCTTCGGCCACTTCGAGCACTTCTATTCCCACGACGACGTGGACGCGCTGCGCGCGCTCGCCGACCACGTGATTGCGCGCTTCTATCCGCAACTGCGCGAAGCCGACGACCCGTACCTCGCCCTGCTCGACGAGGCGGTGCGCACCACGGCAGCGCTGATGGTCGAGTGGCAGGCCGTGGGCTTCTGCCATGGCGTGATGAATACCGACAACATGTCGATCCTCGGCCTCACGATCGATTACGGTCCGTTCGGCTTCATGGACGGCTTCGACGCCAACCACATCTGCAATCATTCGGATTCGCAGGGCCGCTACGCGTATCGCATGCAGCCGCAGATCGCGTACTGGAATCTCTTTTGCCTCGCGCAGGCGCTCGTGCCGCTGTTCGGCGCGCACTACGACATCGCCGACGAAAAGAAGCGCGGCGAGCGCGTGGTAGCCGACGCGCAAGGCGTGCTCGAACGCTTCAAGGGGCACTTCGCCCCCGCGCTCGAAGCGCGCATGCGCGCGAAGCTCGGCCTCGAACACGAGCGCGAAGGCGACGACGCGCTCGCGAACAAGCTGTTCGAAATCATGCATGCCAACCGTGCCGATTTCACGCTCACCTATCGCCATCTCGCGCGCGTCTCGAAGCATGACGCGAGTGGCGACACGCCGGTGCGCGATCTCTTTCTCGATCGCGCCGCCTTCGACGCGTGGGCTGCCGACTACCGCGCGCGCCTCGCGCACGAAACACGCGACGACGCTGCGCGCGTCGAAGCGATGAACCGCACCAATCCGAAATACGTGCTGCGCAATCACCTCGCGCAAACGGCGATCGAGCGCGCTGCGCAGAAGGACTTCAGCGAAGTCGAGCGGCTCGCCAGGGTGCTCGAGCGGCCATTCGACGAGCAGCCCGAGAACGCGTCGTACGCAGGGCTGCCGCCCGACTGGGCAAGTTCGCTCGAAGTCAGTTGCTCTTCGTGAGCGCGCCCCCATCTACGTGATCCTTGTTTCCCACCCGACAGGAACCCGACATGAGCCAGGACGACCACAACTCCCCCTCCTACCCCGGCTACCAGTCCGACGAGCAATGGCGCGAGCAGCTCGACGAAGGCCAGTATCAGGTCACGCGCCATGCGGCCACGGAGCGCGCCTTCACGGGCAAATACTGGGATCATTTCGATCGCGGTGTGTATGACTGTGTGTGTTGCGGCACGCCGCTCTTCGAGTCCGACACGAAATTCGACGCGGGTTGCGGCTGGCCGAGCTACTTCCGCCCGATCAACGGCGAGGTGATCGAAGAGAAAACCGACCGCACGCACGGCATGCTGCGTATCGAGGTGCGCTGCAAGAACTGCGGCGCGCACCTCGGCCACGTGTTCGAGGATGGTCCGGCCCCGACGGGCCTTCGGTATTGCATCAATTCGGCTGCGCTACAATTCGAGCCCAAGTGAACGTTGGCAAGGCAGCCCCGCGCCCCACGCGGGGCCTAATGCGGCCTTGACAGCGTCGTGCCCTCTTTTGCCGGGCTCAATTCGTCAACTCTCAGGCCGATAATGAAATTCCTGTTTGATCTGTTCCCGATCATCCTCTTTTTCGTCGCCTTCAAGCTGTGGGGCATCTTCACGGCTACGGCCGTGGCGATTGGAGCTACGCTCGTGCAGATCGCTTGGGTCGCGTTCCGTCACCGCAAGGTCGACCCGATGCTGTGGCTTTCGCTGGGCATCGTCGTCGTGTTCGGCGGCGCCACGCTAATGCTGCACGACGAAACCTTCATCAAGTGGAAACCCACCGTGCTCTACTGGGCGTTCTCGGTCGTGCTGCTCGTCTCGCAGATGGCCTTCGGCAAGAACCTCATCGAAGCGATGATGGGCAAGCAGATAACCCTGCCGCCGCGCATCTGGACGCAACTGAACTTCGTCTGGTCGATCTTCTTCGCGCTGCTCGGCATTCTCAATCTCTTCGTGGCATTCCACTTCTCCACCGACGCGTGGGTCGACTTCAAGCTGTTCGGCGCGACCGGCATTCTCGTGGTGTTCATCGTCGGCCAGAGCCTGTGGCTTTCGCGTTACATGAAGGAAGAAGAATGAGCGACGTCTTTCTCAACGCCAGCCCCGCCGAGCGCATGGCGCTCATCGAAACGCGCCTGACCGCGGCGCTCACCCCGGTTTCGATCGACGTACGCGACGACAGCGCGCAGCATGCCGGACACGCGGGCGCCGCTGCCGGCGGTCACTATCATGTCACGATCGTTGCGGGCGCATTCGCGGGGAAAGCCCGCGTGGCAAGGCATCGCATGGTGTATGATGCGCTGGCCGAGGCCATGCAGCGCGGCATCCACGCTCTCGCGATCACGGCGCTCACGCCCGAAGAAGCCGCGGCGCTGCCCCGCTAGCCCACGTTAGATTTCGACTTTTTTGTTCGCCATTTTGGTTCGCCCCGTTAGGACTTTCCGATGACCTTGAAGAAGACCCATCTCTGGGTGTTGCTGGCTGCTTGCGCGGCGGCTCCCGCCTTTGCGCAGAACATCGCCGTCGTGAACGGCACGCCGATTCCCAAAGCGCGCGCCGATGCGCTGGTCCAGCAGCTTGTCCAACAAGGCCAGCAGGATTCGCCGCAACTGCAAATGGCGGTGCGCGAGGAGCTCGTGAACCGCGAAATCCTCATGCAGGAAGCCATTCGCGAGGGCATTCCGAACAACCCGGACGTGAAGGCGCAAATCGCCGTGGCCCAGCAGACCGTCGTGCTGCGCGCGCTGATTCAGAACTTCGTGAAGAACAACCAGCCGACCGACGCCGAAGTCAAGGCGCGCTACGACCAGTTGACCAAGGATGCGGGCGGCAGCGAATACCATCTGCACCACATCCTCGTGGACAACGAGCAGCAGGCCAAGGACCTGATCGCGAAGATCAAGGCCGGCGCCAGCTTCGAAGACCTCGCGAAGCAGTACTCGAAGGACCCGGGCTCGGCCAAGAACGGCGGCGACCTCGACTGGTCCGATCCGAAGGCCTATGTGCCGGAATTCGCGGCTGCGGCCACGCATCTGCAGAAAGGCCAGATGACCGATACGCCGGTGCACACGCAGTTCGGCTGGCACATCATCCGCGTGGACGACATCCGCCCGGTCACCCCGCCGCCGCTCGAGCAGGTGCGCCCGCAGATCGTCCAGCAGATCCAGCAGGAAAAGCTGCAGGCGTTCGAAGAGAATCTGCGCAAGCAGGCGAAGATTCAGTAAGGCTGCACGCGGCTCCAAGTACTGCAAAAAACCCCGCGACCTTCGAAGGCGCGGGGTTTTTGTTTGCGGACTACGCGTTGAGCTCGTAGCTCGTGCTGCGCCCGCCACCCTCCGTCTTGCGCAACACGCCACGCGCCACCAGGTCGTTGATGTCACGCAAGGCCGTATCGGACGAGCATTTGGCAATAGCCGCCCACTTGCCGCTCGTGAGCTTGCCGTCGAAGCCGTCGAGCAAGCGGTTCAGGAGCTTGACCTGGCGCTCGTTGAAGGGCGTCGTGGCCCACTCGTGCCAGAAGCGCGCCTTGGCGAGCACCGCGTCCAGCGTGATTTGCGCCTGATCGACCGCGCGATGCAGCGCGTCGAAGAACCAGGCGAGCCAGAGCGTGACATCCATCGAGCCGCGCTGCGTGCGCTCCAGAATGTCGTAATACCCTTTGCGCTCCCGCTGGATCTGCGCGGAGAGGCTGTAAAAGCGCTGCGCACTGCCGTCTGCGCGCGCGAGCAGCAGGTCGCCGATGGCTCTTGCCACGCGGCCATTGCCGTCGTCGAACGGGTGCAGCGTGACGAACCACAAGTGGCCGAGGGCCGCCTTGATCAACGGCGGCTCTCGCGGCGGGCCGTTGAGCCAGTCGAGAAAGCGCTGCGTTTGGACTTCCAGCCGGTTCGCGGGCGGCGCCTCGAAATGTACGCGTTGACGGCCGATCGGCCCCGAGATCACCTGCATGGGCCCGCTCGCATCGTCGCGCCATGCCCCGACGTTGATGCGCGACAGGCCCGCGTAGCCCGTGGGAAATAGCGCGGCGTGCCAGCCGAACAGGCGCTCGCGCGTAACCGGCGCGCGGCTGTTGGTGGTCGCGTCGAGCACCATCTCCACCACGCCTTCCACGTGGCGGTCCACCGGCGCGAGCGCCCCGATGTCCACGCCCATGCGACGCGCGATGCACGAACGCACGGAGGCGACGTCGAGCTGCTCGCCCTCGATCTCGCTGGTCTTGAGCACGTCCTCCGTCAGGGCCGCGAGGCTCGCCTGATCGCGCAGCGCGAGTCCCACATCGGCCAGTCTGCCCACCAACAGGCCCTGGGCGCGGCTGACCTCGGCCATGGGCTCGGCGAGCGCCGCCAGATCGAAGCGCCATTGAGGCCAGTCGCCGGCTTCCCAGATGTAGGTGTATTCGCCGCTATTCATGCGGCGATTATGAGACGTATTCGCCGCACGCGCAAGCCAATCACCGCAAAATGTGCGGCGATTAATGTCGATTTTCGCCGCAAGGTCCCACCGGCCGGCACTCAAAAAGCACAAACCCCGGTCCGCACTCGCAATCGAGGCAGGACCGGGGTTTTCCGCCGGGGCGAGTTGCCCTGCTCCGGCGTCAACCGTCCGCGAAGTTCGCGTGGTTCGCGAGGCGCATTAGCCCACCCACTTGCGCGCGTTCTGGAACGCACGCATCCACGGGCTCGCCTCGCCCCAGGCTTCGGGGTGCCAGCTCATCGTCACCGTGCGCTGCACGCGCTCGGTGTGCGGCATCAGCACCGTGAAGCGGCCGTCGGGCGTCGTGACCGACGTGATGCCTTGCGGCGAGCCGTTCGGATTGAATGGGTAGGCCTCGGTTGCCTGGGCGCGATGGTCGACGTAGCGCATCGCCACCGCGACCTTCGAGATGTCGCCCTGCTGCGAGAAGTCCGCGAAACCTTCGCCGTGCGCGACCGCCACGGGAATGCGCGAGCCTTCCATGCCGTTGAAGAAGATCGACGGCGAGCCCTGCACTTCCACCAGCGAGAAGCGCGCTTCGAACTGCTCCGACTTGTTGCGCGTGAACTTCGGCCAGGCTTCGGCGCCCGGGATCATCGAGGCGAGGCTCGACATCATCTGGCAGCCGTTGCAGATGCCGAGCGCGAACGTGTCCTGACGGGCGAAGAAGGCCGCGAACATGTCCGCGAGCTTCGCGTTGAAGCGGATCGTCTTGGCCCAGCCTTCGCCCGCGCCCAGCACGTCGCCGTACGAGAAGCCGCCGCAGGCCACCGCACCCGCGAAGTCGGCGAGCGTGGCGCGGCCTTCGAGCAGGTCGCTCATGTGGACGTCGTGCGCGTCGAAGCCGGCGCGGTCGAACGCGTATGCGGTTTCGAGGTGCGAGTTCACGCCCTGCTCGCGCAGGATGGCGACACGCGGACGCGCACCCTTGCCGATGAACGGCGCAGCGATGTCCTCGGCCGGATCGAACGTGAGATGCGGCTGCATGCCCGGATCGGCGGCGTCGAGGAGCGCGTCGTATTCGGAATCGGCGCACGCGGGATTGTCGCGCAGACGCGCAATACGCCAGCTCACTTCGCTCCACACGCGTTGCAGCTCCGCACGCGGCGCTTCGTAGATGCGCTTCGCGTCACGGTAGATTTCGATCGAGTCGCGATTGTTCAGCGTGCCGATCACGTGCGAGCACACCGAGAGGCCATGCTGACGCAGCACGCCCATCACGACGTCGCGCTGCTGTGCCGGCACCTGGATCACGGCGCCCAGTTCTTCGGAGAAGAGCGCGCGCAGCGTGCGGTCTTCGCGGCGGCCGCTCGTTTGCTTCGCCCAGTCCTTGGCGTCGCCGTAGTCGGACTCGTGCTCGCTGTCGAGCGCGAGCATGTCCACGTTCAGCGACACGCCCGTGTGACCCGCGAAGGCCATTTCGCAGACCGTCGCCCACAGGCCGCCGTCCGAGCGGTCGTGGTACGCGAGCAGTTGCTCGTTCGCGTTCAGTTGCTGGATGGCCGTGAAGAACTGCTTGAGGTCTTCGGCGCTGTCCACGTCGGGCACCGCGTCGCCGACCTGCTGCGTGACCTGCGCGAAGATGCTGCCGCCCATGCGGTTCTTGCCGCGGCCCAGATCGATCGCGATCAGCACCGACTCGCCCGCCTCGTCGACGCGGCGCAGTTGCGGCGTGAGGTGGCGGCGCACGTCGTCGACCGGCGCGAACGCCGAGATGATCAGCGAAACCGGCGCGACCACTTCCTTCGCCACGCCTGCTTCGTTCCACTTCGTGCGCATGGAGAGCGAATCCTTGCCCACCGGAATGCCGATGCCCAGCGCCGGGCACAGCCCCATGCCGATCGCCTTCACGGTGTCGTAGAGCGCCGCGTCCTCGCCCGGTGCGCCGCACGCGGCCATCCAGTTCGCGGAGAGCTTGAGCTTGTCGAGCGACAAAATGGGCGCGCTGGCGATGTTGGTGATCGCCTCGCCCACGGCCATGCGGCCCGATGCGGGCGCATCGATCACGGCGAGCGGCGTGCGCTCGGCCATCGTCATCGCTTCGCCCTTGTAGCCCGCATAGTCGAGCGCGGTGATCGCGCAGTCGGCCACCGGCACCTGCCACGGGCCGACCATCTGGTCGCGCACCGTCGTGCCGCCCACCGAGCGGTCGCCGATGGTGATGAGGAACGACTTGCTCCCCACGGTCGGGTGGCGCAGCACGCTCTTCGCGACTTCGTCGAGCGAGACGCCCGTGACTTCGACCGGCGCGAGCGGCACGCTCGCGTGCTCGACGTCGCGGTGCATGCGCGGCGGCTTGCCGAGCAGGATGTCCATCGGCATGTCGACGGGCTGGTGGCCGCCGTTGGCCGCGAGCGCCTGCTCGTCGGTGTCGATGAGCTTCAGGTCGCGCGCGTCGGTCGCGACGCCCACGACGGCGAACGGGCAGCGCTCACGCTCGCAGATCGCCTGGAATTCGGCCAGATCGGCGGGTGCGATCGCGAGAACGTAGCGTTCCTGCGACTCGTTCGACCAGATTTCGCGCGGCGAAAGCCCCGACTCTTCGAGCTGCACCTTGCGCAGCTCGAAGCGCGCGCCCTTGTCGGCGCCGTCGACGAGTTCCGGGAAGGCGTTGGAAAGGCCGCCCGCGCCCACGTCGTGAATGCTCAGGATCGGGTTGCGTTCGCCCAGCTGCCAGCACGAATTGATGACTTCCTGGGCGCGACGCTCGATTTCCGGGTTGCCGCGCTGAACCGAGTCGAAGTCGAGTTCGGCGGTATTGGTGCCGGTGGCCATCGAGCTGGCCGCGCCGCCGCCCATGCCGATGCGCATGCCCGGGCCGCCGATCTGGATCAGCAGCGTGCCGGCCGGCAGGTCGTGCTTGTGCGTGTGCTGCGCGCTGATGTTGCCGAGGCCGCCCGCGATCATGATCGGCTTGTGATAGCCGCGCACGGTGCCCGCCACGTTCTGCTCGTAGGTACGGAAATAGCCGCCGAGGTTCGGCCGGCCGAATTCGTTGTTGAACGCGGCGCCGCCGAGCGGGCCGTCGATCATGATCTGCAGCGGCGAAGCGATGCGGTCCGGGCGGCCATAGGCGCCCTGCGTGTCGGCGGGGTTGCGCAGCGCGAGCGGCACGGCCGCGTCACGCGCGTCTTCCCATGCTTCGCGCGCGTCGGGCAGATCGAGGTTCGAAACCGTGAAGCCCGTGAGACCGGCCTTCGGACGCGCGCCGCGGCCCGTCGCGCCTTCGTCGCGGATTTCGCCGCCCGAGCCCGTCGCTGCGCCCGCGAACGGCGAGATCGCCGTGGGGTGGTTGTGCGTCTCCACCTTCATCAGCGTGTGCGTGAGTTCGGTGTGGCGGCCGTACTGTTCGCCGGGCGTGCCGTCGGCGTGGTTCTTGCGCGGGAACCAGCGCTCCGCGACCGCGCCTTCCATGATCGACGAGTTATCCGAGTAGGCAACGATCGTGCCCTGCGGGCTGATCTTCTCGGTGTTGCGGATCATCGCGAAAAGCGACATATCCTGATCCTGGCCGTCGATCGTCCAGCTCGCGTTGAAGATCTTGTGGCGGCAGTGCTCGCTGTTGGCCTGCGCGAACATCATCAGCTCGACGTCGGTCGGGTTGCGCTCGAGCTTCTTGAAGTTGTCGACGAGATAGTCGATTTCATCGTCGGCGAGCGCGAGGCCCAGTTCGCCGTTGGCCGTTTCCAGCGCCGCACGGCCGTGGCCGAGCACGTCGACCGTCTGCATCGGGCGGGCCGGCAGTTCGTCGAACAGATGCAGTGCCGCGTCGCGCGAAGGCGCCACGCTTTCCGTCATGCGGTCGTGCAGCGCCGCGGCGACGGCGGCGTGCGCCTCTTCCGGGAGCGTCTTCTTGCCGCCGAGCAGGCCCGACTTGAGCACCACGGTGTATTCGACGCCGCGCTCGATGCGGCGCACCTGCTCGAGGCCGCAATGGTGCGCGATGTCCGTGGCCTTGCTCGCCCACGGCGACACCGTGCCGAAGCGCGGCACGACGAGGAACGTGAGCGCGCTGCCGCGCTCCTGCGGGGCCGCGAACGGCGCGCCGTAGTGCATCAGCGCGTCGATCTTCGCGCTGTCGTCGGCAGAGAGCGGCTCGGCCGAATTGACGAAGTGCAGATACTGGCCGTGCACGCCGACGATGTTGGCGTCGATACGCTGAAGCGTCTCGAGCAGGCGGGTCTGACGGAAGTCGGAAAGGGCCGAAGCGCCGGGGAAACACGAGAAGTGGGCCATGGACTGGGGCGTTGCGTCGAGGTTGCGTCAGAGTTGCGTCGCGGCTTCGCCTCGCGCGAAACACGTCGCAAGGTGGCGATGCGTCGCGCGGGGGATGGCGACGGTCAGGCGAAGGGAGACCGCGATTATAACCCGGAAGGCCTGTCCTGACCGCCCCGGTGGCCGTGCGACACGCGTGTGGCAAGCCGGCCTCGCGCATGGCGACGCGGACGCTTTCGCTGCTATGATTGCGCGTTTCGTCTGATCGGCGCACCCGGGCATGGCTTCGGCGCGCCGCACGCCCCACCTTCGGCAGGACGCCCTCACCCGAGCGAGCGCCGCCTGCCTGCAGATCGTATCGTCATGGATGTCATCGTCATCGGCGGCGGAATCGCCGGCATCGCTACCGCCTGGCAGCTGCGCGCGGCCGGGCATCGCGTCTGCGTAATCGAACGCCACGCCACCGTTGCGCAAGGCGCGACCTATGGGCATAGCGGCATTGCGCTGCCCACGCCGCTCGACGTCTGGTTCGGCCCCACCTTCCTGCGCAATGGCCGTCAATCGTCCGGCGGCGTGATCAGCAAGACGGGCTGGCGCGGGCACGCGCACGGTTTCGTCAAGCGCCTCGCCACGCTGCACGGCTCCGAGGCGTTCGCCGGGCGCTATGCGCTGCTGCGCCCGCTCATCGACTCGGCGCAAGCGGCGCTCGCCGACATCGACGCGCGCTTCCAGCTCGACTACGAGCAGCGCGACGGCCTGCTCTACCTCGTGCGCGGCAACGACGAATGGTCGCTCACGCAACCGGCCCTCGAACTGCTGCGCCGCTTCGAGACGCCCCACCACGCGCTTTCGCCCGCGGAATGCGTGGCTTTCGACCATGCCATCCCCGCCGATCCGCCGTTTGCGGGCGGCGTGCATTTCGAAACCGGCCGGGTGGCCAACTGCCCGCTCTTCGTGAAGCTGCTCAAGCAGGTGCTCGACGCCCAGGGCGGCGTGCAGTTCGAGATGAGCCGCGAGGTCAATGCGATACGCCTGGAAGACCGGCGCGCAGCCGTGGAGCTCGCGCCGCCGGCGCACGAAGCGGGCCGCTCGCGCGACGTCGAGGTGATCTCGGGCGACGCCGTCGTGGTCGCCGCGGGCGCGCAAACGCCGCGCCTGCTCGCGCCGCTCGGCCTCAAGGTGCCGTTTTATCCGCTGCGCATGCACACGCTCAATTCGCCGGTGGCGCACGAGGAATGCGTGCCGCAGACGACCATCGTCGACGCCGGCAAGCGCATCGCCATCGCGCGCATGAATCACCGGCTGCGCATATCGGGCGCCGCCGTGCTGCTGCGCGCACAGGAGGTCGATGACGCGCTGCCCGAGGGGCTCACCGAAGACGCCCTCGCGTTGCTCGGCGAGGCGTCGCGCGACTGGGCGCCGGGCGCCGCGCGTATTTCGGCGGCGCTCGCGTGGGAAGGCATCAAGCTGCTTTCCGCCGACGGCCTGCCGGCGGTCGGCAACGTGAGCCATCCGCGCCTGTACGTCAACGCGGGCCACGGGCCGGCAGGCTGGGCACTTTCGCTCGGCTCCGCGCGTCTCATCGCCCAGCAGATCTCCAACGCGGCGCCTGACCTGCCGGCCGATACCATCAAGGCGCTCTCGCCGGGCCGCGATTGAGCCGCGCAAGCGTGTGCGGCATTGCCGCGCCGCCGCGCCAGTCCAGCCCACGCTTGGGGCGTGCCGTCTGAAGGCATGCTCGGGTATCGTTGCGATGTCGCCTCCGAGGACCGCATCGCCATGACGCACGCTCTACATTCCTCCGGCGCCGGGCAACCGGTGCTCGTCTACCCGCACGATCGTGCGGTCCCGCTGCTTACCGTCGAACCGCTGCGCGAGGCCGAAGTCGCCGCGCAGTCAGCTCTGCCTGCCCACACGCTCATGGCGCGCGCAGGCGCCGCCGCCGCGCACTTCCTGAGCGAGCAACTCGCGCACGCGCCCTCGTCGGCGAGCGACAAGCCCGTCTGGTTCGCCGCCGGGCCCGGCAACAACGGTGGTGACGCGCTCGTCGTCGCCACGGAGCTGCATCGCGCGGGCGTCGCCGTGGAAGTCTGCATGCCCGTCGAGGTCAAGCCCGACGACGCGCGCTGGGCGCTCGCCGAGGCTCGTGCGGCGGGCGTGCCCATCGCCGCGTCGGTGCCCGGATCGTTCGATGCTCACGGCTGGCTCGTCGACGGCCTGTTCGGCATCGGCCTTGCGCGCGGGCTCGAGGGCGTGTTCGCCGAACTCGCCGAAACGCTCTCGGCACGCGCGCGCAGCCATGGCCACGTGCTCGCGCTCGACGTGCCGAGCGGCCTCGAC
>NZ_JBFPKP010000032.1:0-56719 GCF_040948855.1 Paraburkholderia sp. BR10882
CCTTTACGCGTCCGTCTTGCCGCTGTCGCTATCTCAGGTGACAAAGTAGTCTCCACCACTCGTTTGGTGGGGCCTACTTTGTCCACTTTGGCGCCATCGGTCTAGACGGTGCTCAAGCAACGCTTACGTCGCACCACGCCGTTCTCCGTGCGCTTTCTCGGCCGTCGCGTCTACGTTGCCGCAATCATGGTCGTCGTCAGTGCCACGCGCGCCAGTGCCGGCACTGCTGCCGCGATGCATCAGCTCGGCGAGCTGGGCGTGCCGCGCGCAACGATCGCGCAATGGCGGCGCTGGTGGCAGACCGACTTCGTCAGCACGCCGTTCTGAACGCTTGGGCGGGCGGCGTTCGTGCCGCCCGTCGAGACCGTGCAGGCGCCGGCGAGCCTGCTCGAGCGCTTCGCTGCGGCGTTACAGCCTGACCCGATGCTGTGCTGGCTCTCGCCGCTCACCCGCAGCAGCGCCATGAGCACCGTGCATGAGGGACGGTAGCCGCCCGCAGAACTTCTCGCTCGCCCTCTCCGAACAGCGCTTGTAGTCTCGCCTCTCCCCTGAATCGCGGCGCGGTGCGCCGCATCTTTGGAGAACGCATGACTGAACTTCACGATCTACCCGTGCGGGATCGTTGGGCGCGCTTGCGCTTTGCGATCGTCGGCCCCTTGCTTGCAGCACCGCCCGAGTCGGGGCAGTTGCGCGAACTCATCACCGCGCTGGCCGCCAGACGCTGGCGTCATCCCGTCACTGGCGACGATATCCAGTTCGGCCGCTCGACCATCGAACGGTGGTTCTATCAGGCCCGCAAGGCGCCACACGACCCGGTGGCGAAACTGCGCAAGCGCAAGCGCCCAAGTGGCGCCGGCGCAAACCTGTCGCCTCAGACGGTACAGGCGATCCGCACGCAGTACCGCGACCATCCCGGCTGGACCTGCCAGTTGCACTTCGACAACCTCAAGGTCATGCTCGGTGCGGCGAACCTGCCGTCGTACACGACCGTGCGCCGTTACATGCGTGCGCAGGGCCTGTTCCGGGAACGCCAGCCCCGGCACACGGGCGCCGGCGCGATGCTCGCGCGCGATCGCCTCGAGAAGCTCGAGGTCCGCAGCTTCGAGGTCGAGCACGTCAACGCGCTCTGGCATCTCGACTTCCATCACGGATCGCGCAAGCTGCTCATCCATGACGGCCAGTGGATCACGCCGATGCTGCTGTGCGTGATCGATGACCGCTCGCGCGTCGTCTGTCACGCGCAATGGTTTCTCGATGAGACTGCGCGCAGGCCTGATCCACGGACTCGCCCAGGCGTTCCAGCGCCGTGGGCTGCCGCGCGCTGATGACCGACAACGGTGCGGCAATGCTGCCGAGGAGACGACTGCCGGGCTGCTCGCGCTCGGCGTGCTGCATCAGACGACGCTGCCATATTCTCCGTATCAGAACGCGAAGCAGGAGACGTTCTGGGCGCGTATCGAGGGGCGCGTGATGGCCATGCTCGAAGGCGAGACCAATCTCACGCTCGAACTGCTCAACCAGGCCATCCACGCCTGGATCGAGCGCGAGTACCATCACGCGCATCATTCCGAGATCGGCGGCACGCCGCTCAAGCGCTACCTGGCCGGTCCCGACGTGCGGCGCGAGTGTCCCTCCAGCGATGCACTACGGGCCGCGTTTCGCATTGACGTGACACGAACCCAGCGGCGTTCGGACGGCACCGTGAGCCTGGCCGGCACGCGCTTTGAGATCCCCTTGGCTTACCGGCACCTGCAGCGCGTACGCCTGCGTTACGCGGGCTGGGACCTGAGTCGCGTCGATCTCATCGACGCCAACAGCGACGTCGTGCTGTGCCCGCTGTGACCATTGGACAAGGTCGCCAATGCCGACGGCCAGCGCCGTCGCATTGATGCCGTCATTGTCGAGCTGCCACCGGCCACTGCGCCCGGCATCGCACCGCTGCTGCGCCAGATGCTGGCCGAACATGCGGCAACCGGGCTGCCGCCGGCCTGGATTCCCGCTGACTGGCAGGAGGGCGCATGAGCCAACGCCTGCAAGCCCTCTACGGCCTGAAGTGGAACCCGTTCTCGCCGGAGCCGCCGCTCGAAGCGCTGTACGTGCCGCCCCGCGTCGAGAACTTCTGCTGGCGCATCGAGAACGCGCTCGTGCGCGAAGGCGGCTTCGCGATGATCCACGGCGAGCCCGGCACCGGTAAGAGCGTCATCATGCGCGTGCTGGCCGAGAAGCTCGAGCGGCTCACCGAGCTGATGGTCGTCTCGATCAATCACCCGCAAAGCAGTCTCGCCGACTTCTATCGCGAGATGGGCGACATCTTCAATCTGGAGTTCAAGGCACACAACCGCTGGGGCGGATTCCGGTCGCTGCGCGAGCGGTGGCTATCACATCTGCAGAGCACGCGCCGACGTCCGATCCTGTTGATTGACGAGGCCCAGGAGATGAGCGCGGGCGTACTCAACGAACTGAGGCTCATGGCCAGCGCTCGCTTCGATTCGCAGCCGCTGCTGTGCGTGGTGATCGCCGGCGATACGCGCTTGACCGACAAGCTGCGGCGCGACGAACTGCTGCCGCTGGGCAGCCGCATCCGATCTCGCCTGGCGACCGAGAAGGCCACGGTGGATGACCTGCTGGCCTGCCTCGATCATCTGCTCGCGAGCGCTGGCGCCCCACAGCTGATGACGCCGCCGCTGCGCCACACACTGTGCGAACACGCGCTGGGCAACTACCGCGTGCTCACCACGCCTGCCAACGATCTGCTCGCCACCGCCGCGCAGCGGGAATTGACCGAACTCGACGAGAAGCTGTACTTCGAGGTCTTTGCCCCGTCACCGCCATCCTCGCGCCGAACGCCCGCACGTCAACCCAATGGAGCAAGATGACATGTCCCGTAAAACATCACCTCACAAACCCGATGCGGCCCGACGCCTGCCGTTGCCCGAACTCTCCGACGAGGCCGCCTACATGATGCAGTTCTTCATCGAAGACTTCTATCTCTGGTTCAGCCGCGCCTACGCTACCCAGATCCGGCGCTACCGCAAGCCTTGGTACCGCGGTCCGACGCAACCGCCGCATCAGGTCGTCGACGAGCCGTTCTGAAACAACAACGGGGGCTTCATCGCCCCCGTTTTACTTCGTCCCTTGGACATCACATTTAGCTTGCCCATTGCCCCATCGATTTACGTGCTTACGCTCACTGGTTCTGCGCAGTTTGTTGTTCGTAGGCTGACACGGCGGCGGCTATGCCAGCAGGTCAGCCCTTGGCGTTGCAGGCTGCGCGACGTACGCGCTCCGCGCGCGCCGGCTGGCCCTGGGCACGCAACTGCCGCACGATACGAGGACGACGGCAGCTGCCGCGACTCGCCGGGTAGATGGTGGCGACCGCGGCGTCCAGCGCTGCATTGGCCTGAGCGCGCCTGCTCGATCCGCGGCGACGCCACTGGCAATAGCCGCTGCGCGATACATCAAGCATTCGGCACGGGCGGCTGACGCGGTACTGGTCGCGGTGGGAATCGATCCATGCGTACTTCACCGCGACCCTTTCGCGAAGTACGCCGTCGCTTTTGAGAGATTTCGATGTCCAGCTTCGCACTGGCCAATTCCTTGCGCAACCGGCTGTTCTCCGCTTCCAGCGCACTGATCGGGCGAGTTGTTCGTGCCGTGACCGCTTCGCGACCACTCGCCGGGCCAACGCCCTCGAATCGGCAGCCACGCCGCATCCAGTTCCCTAGCGTCGCCACTGGCACCCCAAGCCTTCGTGCAGCCTCGTGCTGCCCGACTGATTCGGCAAGCCTGACGGCCTCGATCATGAATTCGTCTGTGTGTTGTCGTTTCGGCACTGACCTTTCTGACATGCAACCCCTCCGTACAGTAGGAAATTAACAAAATTCCTGCTGTACGCGAAATCGAGGCACGGTCAAACCCGCAATCACTTGAATCAATTCACAAGGTCAGCTACCTCGATCACAGCCATTCCGCAGAGATCCTGGTTTGCATTTCCCACAGCGGCGGCACGGCTAGCCGCTTGCGGCGGTAGCCAGCGAGCGAGCGCCTCCTTGACTTGCATCAAAGTGCAAGCGAGCACTTGTTGGCGGAAGGCTCGGCGCATCTCCTTCGTCACACCGCGACGCTCCGAACGATCGGCTGCACTGGCGAGAGTATATGGTGCCAGAGGTTTGTCGAGTCGCTTGATGACTGAGATGATGGCTCCTTCGAGGGTCTGTTGGCTAAAGTATGCGTCCTGGATCTCGCGCACCGAGCCCGCGAAATCCGCGTAGGTGCCCGCTAGCCGGGGATCGCGAAACGAACTCATCGTAAAAAGGCCATCCTCCGCGCTATAGCTGGCCCAGCCGCCGTAGGCTCCCCCCTCTTCGCGCAGCTTGCGGTGCAGCGCAAGATGGGTCAGGAGCTCGGCGGCAACAGCGAGCGGCGCAGCATCGGGATGCTCGACACTAGGCGCGGCCCATGCAATGTGGCAATGGTTCACCTGGCTTGCCACACGCAAGGCCACGTTGGCGACTTCATGAGCACGCGAGATCGCGTCAGATGCACCCAGCCTGCCAGCCCGAGAGGGGCGCAGGTCCAATGCCTTCGAGGCCTCGAGCGACGATCCGTTCAGGCCAACCCAAATGACGCGATTGGGCACCTCCAGCAACAGCTGGTGAATGCGCTTCAGGTGGTCGGCGATAGCTTGAACGCCCTCCGGCGACTCCAGCATCTTGCCTAGCGCGGCGACGAATGGCAGAGAGGCTAGGCCGTGCACGCGGTGGGCAAATTGCCGACGAATCGAGTAGGCCGCGGCCGCGGCCAGAGAAGCGTACTGGCCGGCCGCCGCTGCTAAGCCGTTGACTTTACGCGCGACGCGCGCTTTGGTCAAAAACGAGATGCGGTCGAGTTCATCGAATCGCGGCACCAAGGTCCACGCCGCGATGGCGGAGGGGATTCCGGCTTCGTCCTCAGTCAGCGCGGAGGCATGAACGTTCAGTTGCGGCGTCAGGCTCGTGCGACCGGCCTCCACCAAGGTGTCCAGCGTCATTGAGAACGAGGACACCTGACGCTGGCGCCATCGGCCCGCTTCTTCAAATCCCAAACTACCAGTCCCGAGGTCCGGCACGATGTCGGCGTACAGGGATAGCCAGGGCCAATCGTCCTTCGGGGCCGTGCTCAGATCGAAAAGCGTGGTCGCATAGGTGATGCCGTTGGTGGCGCCACCGACGACGCTAATCGAGCTGTGCTGATGTTGAATTTCTGGCAACGCGATGGGCTCACGCCTGAGTTCGCTCGGCTGAACGCAAGGCAGTACATCGATGTTGCTTCGAGCCTTGCGGTGTTCGGCCAGAGCGGCCTCCTCGGCGCCGATCTGGCGACGCTCGTCGTCGTTCAGCTCGCGCTCCTTCAGCGCGAGCGCCTTGGCTTCCTGCGCCTCGCGCAGAGTCGCGAAGTCGGCATCTGCAATCACGTGCGTGGCCAGAAGATTCGGGTGATTGATCAGCTCACGGACGGCATGCTTGAAGAAGGCCGGGTCCTCAATCTCTTTCCCGAGTTGCTGAAGCACGGGTTCGATATCGAATGCCGTTGCGACATCGCCTCCGTTCATCAGCAAGGGTACGGCGTCAAGCAACCGGCGCAGTGCGTCTGGGATGGTGTCCCCCTGAATCTCGCGCTTTGCAAAACGCATGTCGCGCAGTGCGGTTTTGAGGACATCCACCGGAACGCCGTCAGTTGCGGCGTCCTCGAGGGCGTGCTCGATACAGCTCTTTGCTCGCTCCACCTGTGTCTCGGTCAATCCTTCCATGCCAATATGCAGCACAAGCTGGCGCAGGCCGCTGTCGACGAAATTCATCTGGCTTGGTCGGCCGAAGCCTGCCGACTGCATCGCCTTCATCACCGGCGCGGAGGCGTCGCCAAGCAAGCCGTGGCTCAGTAGCCGAAGTCGTGCAGTGGCTAGCGGGTCGGTGGATTCACCGAAGCGCCAGCTGAGCTGCAGGCCATGTTCGTCAGGGCGCGCTTGAGCCGACGGTACTCTGACCTGAGCGCGGCGCGGTGCTATCCAGTCAGCAGCCAGCTCTGGCCGACGCGCCGGGCACCGTCCCGTGCGGCGCGAGAGCACGCGCTCAACGAGCTTGGCCTGAATCTCCTTTGCCTCGATTCGACCAGCGCTCATGAACATCGCCTGCGAAGGGTGGTAGTGGCTGGCGTGGAACTCCAGCAGCATTTCGTGTGAAAGCTCCGGGATGACGAGCGGGTCGCCGCCGTAGTTCTCGGCGTAGGACGTTCCGGGGAACAGAGCCTTGTTGAGGCCGGAGTACAGGATGCTCAGCGGATCGCCAAACGCGCCCTTCATCTCGTTGAGCACTACACCTTGACGGACCAGGCGATCGTCCTTGAAGGAATGGCGCCAGCCCTCCTGACGGAAGCTAAGGTAATCCAGCTTGGGGAAGAAGGTCGCGTCAAGATAGACGTCGAGCAGATTGAAGAAGTCGGTGCGATCGGTACTCGCGAACGGATAGACCGTGCGGTCGGGGTACGTCATCGCATTCATGAAAGTCGCCGTTGAGCGCCGCAGCATTGCGAAAAACGGGTCCGCCACCGGGAAACGCTCCGAGCCGCACAGTGCAAGATGCTCGAGGATATGGGCACGCCCGTCGCTAGCTTGCGGAACCGTCGGAAAGCCCACCAGGAAAGCGAACTCGTCCTGGTCGCTGGCCAAATGTACATGACGTGCTCCGGATGCGGGGTCTAGGTATTGCTCGAGCTGCGCGCGCAGATCCGGGATGGGGTGACTGGAGATGTGTTCGAAGGAGGTCATTGTGATTCAGTGTCGGGTTGGCTGATCGATGAGGTACGGCTAAGCGCAGCGGCGCGTGGCCTGTCCTTACGTTCCACTTATGCAACGCCCCTCATTGGTCAAAGAGTTTCAAGCTGTCTAATGATCCCTACTTCGTAGAGAAGGTGCGCGATATTGTCGGGCTGTACCTGAGCCCACCGACCAATGCTTTGGTGCTGTGCGTCGACGAAAAGAGCCAGTGCCAGGCGGGCAGGGCGCTACCCGCTGTTCGCCGCCCTCAATACGGCAACGGGTGAAGTCATTGCGCAATGTAAGCCGCGCCACCGTCATCAGGAATTCCTCGCGTTTCTCAGGCATGCGGATCAGGCGGTGCCCGCACAATCTCGATGTGCATCTGATCGTCGACAACGATGCGACGCACAAGCATCCGAAGGTCAGGGTGTGGCTGGCCAAGCATACGCTACCACATGCACTTCACGCCGACGTATTTTCGCGACATTCGTTAATGTTTAGTTTCGCACACGCTCCAATTTCGTTGTTCATGGCCTCCTACCCGTGTTGACCAATGTTTGACCTACCTCAAGGTCGCCGTTACAGCCGTAGATGAATGGACTCAATTTTGCCTCTGTTGAATTTCCAGTGGGGGGTATCGTCCCGACTTCTGCATAAACACGACGAGGGCAGGTCGTGCACAGCAAGCTGTTCGAAGCCGCATTGGGCGTGAGCAATGAAATGAACGCGTCCGTGCGCCGGTCAAACCCGGCAAGGCGTTGTGAATGAAAGAGTCATACGTTGAAGGTCTAGCCAACCACAACGGCCTCGAGTCATGCGTGTGCGTCCGTAAGGGCGTAGGCGAAGCGTTGGCAGAGGTACGCATCGGCCAGGTATCGAGCTGCGAAATCCATTCCCCGTTCCGAAAGGTGCGGGCTGATCGGGGTGCCGAGGCGCTGGACGCTTGCCGAAAGCCACACCGGGATTGCCGTATTGGCAAGGCAATCCCGGACCCCGCGCGGTCGGAGACCCTGAGCACGTGCGGAAACACCTTGCATGGGAACCGGGAGATCCCGCGCCCTACTGCGTCGCGCTGGGAAGCGTTGAACGAGCATCAACATTGCGAAAACGACGAAATGAAGCCCTGCAAGCGTCTGCGGAAGTCGCTCGTAATCTCGTGCGAGCCGCCGGAAGCGATTCAACCAGCCAAAGCTGGCTCGACCACCCAGCGACGCGGCAGGAGGACAAAGCCTTTTTTCGCCTCCGGCAGCTTGATGGCCTGCCGTTCAATGCCTTCATCACGCGCGGCCTGCGTCGCGTCCTCACCTGTATGGTCTTGGTCCGCGAATGCCACCTTCACTGTTTGACCCGATACCTCCTGAACCTGGCGGGCAAGCTCGGCGACCTGCGCTCGCCCCTGCTCGTTGGCCGGCGTAATGTGCACAGCCAGCAGATTGCCCAGCGTATCGAGCGCCATGTGTACCTTGCTGCCACGCTTGCGGTTATAGCCATCGTAGCCCGCACGCGGGCCGCTTTCGCACGTGGACTGCAACGTGCGTCCATCCAGGATAACCGCGCTGGGTTGCCCCCGGCGCTCCTGGGCGATACGCAGCACCGAACGCAATTCGCTGACCATCCCATCGAAACAACCCGCGTTCAGCCAACGTTTGTGTTTGCTGATAGACCAGTTCCGACGGCGCGAAGTTGGTCGGCAGCATACGCCACGAGGCACCGGCTCGCGCCATCCATTTGCGTGCTCCTTCGGAGAAAACGATGTGTGCAAGCTCCGTTTTACTCCAGTCGGGCTTACTTCCGCGGCCCCCCCACATAGCATCTAATGCGACACACAACCGTCACGGATCCCAACATCATTGTTGGCATGCGGTCAGGCGCCTGAGCGCGTTGCACGAGGCAGCACCGTTGCGGCATGTAGAACCTCCACCGAGATCGACCGCAGCGGCGCCTCGTCAATGAAACGGTCCAGCAGTTCGCGCACGTCGTGGTCGATGAAATCGGCGCGGGTTGTGTCGACGATGAGAGTCGCCCGATCCGGGATATGCGCAAGCATCTCCTTGAGCGCCACCTTGCCGAGAAACGACACATCCTTGCGAAACGAGAGCAGGAAATGGTCGTCGTGTCGCGCGAGGGCAATAGGCCGATGCAGATTCGCCCACAACGCGAGCGCGGCGCTGCACAGCACGCCGAGGACAATTCCGGTGAGCAGATCGGTGGCGAGCACCCCGGCAATCGTTACAATGAATGGCGTGAACGCTGCCGCTCCCTGTTTCGCGAGCATAATGAACAGCGACGGTCTGGCGAGCTTGATGCCGGTATGAATGAGAATGGCGGCGAGACTCGCGAGCGGAATCAGGTTGATCGCATCCGTGAGCGCGAACACGCTGACGAGGAGTAGCACGCCGTGCACGATTGCGGAGAGCCTGCTTCGCGCGCCGGCGTGGACGTTGGCCGAACTGCGGACGATGACGGATGTGATGGGCAATCCCCCGATGGCGCCTGCCACCATATTGCCGACGCCTTGCGCTTTGAGTTCGCGATTCGGTGGTGCGGCGCGACGCTGCGGGTCGATCTGCTCGACGGCTTCGAGGCTCAGGAGCGTTTCTAGGCTGGCGACAACGGCAAGCGTCAGGGCGACGATCCAGATTTCTGGATCCACAAGGCGCGCGAAGCTCAACCCGAACTCAGCGAAATGCAAGGCGTCGTGGAGCGCCGCCAACGATTTGATGGCCGGCAACGCTACGCGGAGCTCAGGTGGCAACGCGAGCGTGGCGCCTAACGCGCCGCAAACCAGCGTCGCGCTTACGCCCGCAACTACGACGACAAGCGGCGCGGGCACGAACCGCACTAGGGCGAAGCGTCGCAATGTATGCGTGTCCCAGGCCGCAAGGATGGCCAGCGAGATGGCGGCTACAGTACAGACTATGGGCGAGATGGATACAAGCGCGCCTGCCAACGATTCGGTGTTGCCGCCCGACGTCAGACCGACTGCGAGTGGAACCTGCTTGATGATCAGCAGCAGGCCGATTGCGGCGAGCATTCCCTTGATGACGGGTGTGGGGACATACGACGCGAGCTGCCCGGCTCGAAGCGTGCCGAAGCCGAACTGGATGGCGCCCGAGAGCAGCAATGCAATAAGGAATGCAGAGAAACTACCGAGACGCGCGATGCCGTCGACGACGATCACGACGAGGCCCGCGGCGGGGCCGCTCACACTGAGGGACGATCCGCTGAGCAAGGCGACGACGATGCCACCAACGATGCCAGACACCAACCCGGCTAGCGGCTCTGCGCCGGAGGCTTTTGCAATGCCGAGACACAACGGCAGCGCGACGAGAAAGACTACAGCGCCGGCTGCGAGGTCACGTAGAAGCGCAGAAGGGAAAGCTTTCGAAGTCATGACGGAAACGAAAAATAGTGAAGGGTGAATACCGCGACGGCGAAACTTGTGCGACTGCCATGTTCCGGTGAACGAGGTAAGCGGAGCGATCTGGAGCGGGTCAGACGGGGGCGATTGCCTTCCTTGTTTCACGCCCGTAGCCCGACACGAGTTCGCGCATCTGGCCGTCGTTCAGTGAAAAGATCCAGCCGTGCACAAGGGGAGAGGGTGCACGCCCACGCACGAGCGGATGCTCGCGCAGCAGGCGTACCTGTTCGAGTACATTAAGTTCGACGAGCCGGTTGATGCGTGCCTCTTCCGATGGCAGGCGAGCGAGCGCCGCGTGATGCGTGTGTGCGAGTGCGCAAAGCGGCCTGATGTGGCGGTTGAAGTGCGGCGAGGCATCGGCTGGCGGAAGTAGCGAGGCGCGCACGCCCCCGCATCCGTAATGCCCGCAGACAATGATGTGCGCGACCCGCAGCTCACACACCGCATATTCGAGCACGCTCATGGTGTTGTCGTCATCAACATGAAAAAGGTTAGCGATGTTGCGATGAACGAATAGATCCCCCGGCGCGCACTGGGTGATGGTTTCGACGGGTACGCGGCTATCTGAGCAGCCAATCCAGAGCACTTGCGGTTTCTGCCCCATGGCTAGCGCGCGAAACAAGTTTGGTTCGCGCCGTCCGATTTCCTGGGCCCACGCGACATTGGCGACGAGCATGCGTTTTGGAAGATTCACGAGTCGAGACTCCAATCAGGTCGTTGGCTTCGATCAATGCTTGCGAATAGCCTTCTATCAAAAAAATGGGTCGTTCCAAAATGACGCTGGACGACGCCAATACGTGGCGCGGACTTCGCGGTCACCCGTCAATCAACCAACCCAGTGCACTCGGCCGCCGCCGGGATACCCTAGCAGGCCGCTGGAATACAGCCCAACGGAGACGGCCTTGTTCCGCTTACGCGGTTTCTGCCGAAAATTTTTCTGATTGCGCAATCTCAACGCGAATTCAACGTTGTTTTGGCGGTTTGAGGCTACTTTTTTGGCCTCATTGCCGCTTTCCCGCCACTATGGACGCACCCGTGCCAGCGATCGCATGCGCACAAGGTTGTACGCCGCCATATTCAACACGAACATCTGGTCCACCTTCTTCAAGCCATGCACCATCACCTGGCGCATGCGCCCCACGGTCTTGGCCCTGCCGAAACCCTGTTCAATCAACTTGCGCTTTTGCTCGAAATGGCGTAGCCCACGCTCGAGGCAATCGCATCGTGCACTGCCGAACGCCGCCCCGAGGTGTTTTGCGCAACGTGCGGCGTGACCTTCATCTGCTGGCGCGCCTCGACGAATTCCTGTGCGTCGTAGCCCTTGTCTGCACCCAGCGTGATTTCCGCGCGCGGATCCTCTGCCGCCTGCCGTACGTCGTGGATCATGATCTTGGCCGCTTCACGCTCGGCATGACCGTCGGCGCGTGTCACACGTGCGTTGACCACCAGGCCGTGCCGGTTGTCCGTTAGCGTATGGCCCATGTAACTCAATTCGCTGGCCGTTTTGCCTTTTCGATAGAGCTTCGCATCGGGGTCGGTCTTCGACTGATGTGTCTCGTTGCTGCGTTTCTCGCTTTTGCAGTCGCCCGCGCCGCCACCATCGTTGTCCTGATCGTCGCCGTTCTTGCGTACAAAACTCTTGTGTCCGACCCACGCCTGGATTAGGGTGCCGTCCACGCTGAAATGCCCGCCCGAGAGCAGACACTTCTTCCCGGCGATGGACACCCCTTCGTTGAAGAATTCGATCACGGCGTCGTGCTCGATCAGACGCTCGCGGTTTCTCGTAAAGACCGTGGGCACCCACACCTCGTCGTCCATCGCCAGGCCAATGAACCAACGAAACAGCAGGTTGTACTGCACCTGCTCCATCAGCTGGCGCTCTGAGCGGATGCTGAAAAGCGCCTGAATCAGCGTGGCTCGCAGCAACTTCTCTGGCGCGATGCTCGGCCTCCCGCCCTTTATGTCCGCTTCGTACATCTGGGCGAACAGTCGATCCATCTTCGCCAGCGCTTCATTCGCCATCACGCGGATCGAACGCAACGGATGCGACTTGGGGACGAAGTCGTCCAGCTTGCACATGGAAAACAGACTCTCGGTGAATGTGTCGGCGCTGACGCCATGCCGACTGCCATTTGCCATCGTCCCGGCAGAAGATTCTTCCATGATGGCGATCTCATACAGTTTTTGCGCCGACAGATGGTGTTGAGCTTGATGAGAATTGCGATGCATTTCATTCCAGTCATTAAGGTTTGCATAACAGAATTCAGTCTACCCGGTATTTTAGATGAGTCATCGTGTCGCAATTGTGTCGTCAAATACGTTAGGCTACCCCGTCCATTGTTTGAACGGAACCATGCGTTGCCTCAGTAGGCGCATAGATTTGCGCACATCTTTTATACCGACTGTGCTTCAGATGCATTGATAAAATGCAGCAAACAGACCTCAATAGGACCTACGCCATAGACATAAGTGCAGGCATAAATTAATTTGATGACGTACTTCTCAGTAGTCTCGCTTACCGCGTGGCATTATTTGCGCTCGGCTGGTTCCGATTATTGGGTGTGCGCAACAAAGTTCGGTGCATGTTGCGGTGGCAGTGCGATGAGTCCGCGTCGATAAAGGACTGCTAACCGGTTTGGTCGCGGATCGATCATATTGGCATTGTCGCGTTGCTGGGGTGGTCGAGTAAAATCGTGGGATGAAGGGTTCTGATTCAAATAGGTAGGATAGCTTATTGATCGAACAGGACCGCATTCCATACGGTGGGCGCAGCGGCCTCCTTGAGGCCGAGCTTCGCGAGATCGGAGTGCTATCCAGCGAAACCGCGTCGATCCTGATGCGAACGATCTGTGCACGCTGCAATTCCGTGAACACGCGACGCAGCACGCCACTTCTGGACCAGCGGTTCATCCGCGTGTAAATCGTATGCCATCTACCGAAGCGCTTCGGCAGTCCACGCCACTTGCAGCCGTGCTCGGCGACATAAAGATCGCATTGCACTTGCAGGTTCGTCAGACTGACTGTTGCCACGCTGTCGTGGCAGACAATGCTCGATCCGTTGATAATTGGGCTTCGGTGATTTCCATCGCCAGAGTGGACGATCAAACGACATTAGCGTGAACACGCCATAGGACCACTTGTCCACCGGGGCCACGTCACCATCCTTGCCTGTTCGCAGATCTTGCTCCGATACAGCTGCGCAAACTTCCGCAGCTGCGCAAGTTCTTTTCGAGATTGGAACCGAGCCTGATCGGCATCGAACACCGTCACGGTTCGCACTTCTGGGCTCTGGAATTTATCTCGCAGGGGGCACACGGTTCGACTGCTGCCGACACAATATGTGAAACCCTTTGTGGTCGGCGGCAAGAACGACGAGAATGATGCTTCCGCCATCTGTGCAGCTGTGCCACACCCGGCATTGATCCAGCACCGATCAAGCGCCGAACAGCAATCATTGCAGTCGGCTCATCGCATGAGTGAGCGGGCCGTTTGCGAGCGAACCGTGAAGTCAAATCAGATACATAGCATGTTTGCATGCAGAAGAGGGGTTCATCTTCCGGACGGCCCTTGTCCAGCTTCGGTAGGACTTCAATGGTTCAATGGACTGGGAGTCGGTGCCGTCGCAGACGGCTCTCGTGCAAACCTCCTTTGATCGCTATCCGGCGCTTTCGTGCTCGCTGTCTTGCACGTGACCATATTCATTGGACAGGCTTTGACGGATGGGCTTGCCGCATCGCAGATTCAGGTCCAGACGACAGAACGGGCTCGCGAGGATATCGTCGACGCGATTAGCGGGAAAGAGCGAGTGGAGCGTCAGCCTGATTGCTCGCCAGTCGGTAAAGGCACCGCTTTCGGCAAGTTCGAAGGCCCTCCTCCGGATAATCCCGCGGCACTCGATCGTGTCGGCGTCGGCCATATTTTTCATAGTCGCACCTCCTCCTGAGTAACAGTCATTCGTGCGTCATCCTGACGCGTAACTTCTGGGGAATTCCGGATCATGCGGCCTTGGCACGATGACGAGGAGCCCCCGGGCGACTACGTTGATGGTTTCTCTGCTGCGAACCACGATGCGCCACAAACTAAAAACCTGCCGCCGCCCGCTCGCGCACCTGCATTAGTGAAGATACGCGCGCGATTCACCCTCGATGTTGATATGCGTCAATGCTGCGAACGAGCCAACCAACACCGTGATGCGGTCGGAGTAGAACAGCGAATATAGTCCCTCAATCCCATCTCGTTGTACAGAAGTGTCGTACCCTTCGCGCAGGATCTGTAAAGTGGCTCCCGGATTTGAGACAGTAATTTAGTCGACCCTGAAAAACTCGAAGCGCCTTGCGCGGCAAGGGTTTGAAGCTGATAGTTGTTGATGCATTTGCAGGAACTTCCCGCTCGCGGTGATTTGACTGGTGTCAACCGCAACGATCCCATTCAACTTCTAGCGTTCGTCGAGGCAATTCCGCCCATCCGCGGCAAGCCTGGCAAACCACTATCAAAGCCTCGGGTCGTTGAGGGCGATAGAGGTTACGACCACGACAAATATCGATGTCCACTGCATGCGGTCATGCATTGCAGAAATCGCTCGACGTGGTCAGCCTCTGTTGAGCAGACCATCTCGTGGCTTCACAACTTCCGCCGACTGCGCATCCGCTTCGAACAGATCGCTTCCATCCACGGATGGCTTTCTTCAGAATTGCCTGCTGCATCCATATGCTGGCGACCACCTGAAAAAGTGATTCTGCAAACCCCTTACTGCCGCGGCTTTCCGACACAGCATCAACGTTGAGTGCAAAGTGAGCCACGTCACCCCCCCGAGCCGTGCGCGGGGCTTCTGCGAGAAGAATCAGCGAAGCATTATTCAGTCCCAGCTCGAACTCAAGAGCCGCGAGGAACCGGCTTTGCGCATGACGCTATCCGACGGCTAATGGGTCTACAGGCGGAGCCTTTTCCTCAGGCGTGACGTCAGCGCGCGGGCCGGCAGGCTCGCGAGCGAGGCAACGGCAAATACGGACAGGATCGTCACTGCATCTGCAGCGAGACCCAGCCACACATCATGCTGGCCGCCGGTTGTCCGGGCCAACACGGCATCGGCGCTCAGCGAAACTACGGTGCCGGCGACGAAGCACTGCAGGCTCCTACGGCCGATCGCTCCGACCCACGGTGCCCTCTCAGCAGCGTGTCGTATCCAGCCACGGCGGACGAGATCGGCGACCAGCCACGCCAGCGCGATGAAATTCACCGCGCGTGGCCATTCGAGGTCCCGCTTCATGATGCCAGGCGTTGAGGGCTCGATCCTCAGCTTGTAATAGGCACCAGAGGCGATGATCGCGAGCGCTGCAAGCCACGCGATCCTGCCGAAACGCGCGGAATCGATGTGTTGATAAACGGGCTGGCAGCGCGCGAGTGCGCCGAGCACAAATACCAGTTGCCAGGCGAACGGATTGAAATCCCATCGGTTGTTCAGTGCGGCGGGAAGATACCAATATAAGGTTCCCGCGACCGCCCAGAGCCCGAACGATAGCGCTACAAGTAGCCACGGGCGCTCGCGTGCGAGCGGTACCATCACCGGTGCTGCCAGCGCGAAGAGTACGTACATCGGCAGCACCGACGCAAGATATGGTTGACGGCGTAGCAGCACGATATCGCGCAGCACCGTTGCCGGCGACGCAATCAATTGCTGCAGATCACGTGCCGTGTGCGGCGTTTCGATGTGGAACGCGCGCAAGACGGCGCTCGCCAGCAGCAGTAAGCCAGCCGTGAAAAGAAATGCCCGATAGATCACCCACGCTCGTTTGATAAACCACCTACGCGCGGCCGCTTTGTCGCGGTACGCTGCCAGAGTAGTCCATGCGGTGGCTGTCGAGTAGCCCGCGAGAAACACAAACGCTTCAGCAGCGTCGCAAAGCGCATACGTGTGCAACGTAATGTGCGACACGACGCTGCCGCTGACGTGATCGACGACAACGATCAGCAATGCGAGACCGCGGAGAAAATCGAGTTCTGGCAGCCGGGAGGTCGATGAATGCATGGAGTATGGATGGTGTGAGGCTGGAGCACTCACGGGCAGGGCGCTCGGGTGCAAACAGAACGCATGAAGGAAATTTCATTACGGAAAGGATTCGCCATCAAGAAGAGAGAACGAGCTACCACACTGCTGCCGACGTAGTGTCTTGAAGGCTTAATTTTGCCCGCTAATATGCCCAATATCATTGGGCTTTGCGAACCGCATCGGCTGGCATCTGGCCGTCCCGGGCAGGGCTTCGCTCCTGCTAGCCGCGCAAAAATTCTTTCGACCGCGTAGACATGAAGTCTTCTATGCGCGTGTAATAGCGTGGAGCATCTGTTTGCGTCCAATCCAGAATCCGGGTTAGCTCTTCCCAATAGGCAACTGCAGATTAATTGGTTGTTGCATTCTGCTTCGTCGAACGCTTCGCTCTATAGCCATCACATGCCTTGCCGAACGCGCCTAGCATCTTCCGGCTCCTCGTCGCTTGAGGCGTGCCATTCAGGAGGCCACTGCAGCGCGAGTTAAAATGTGGATGCGTCCGTGTACAGTGCTTCCATGCCTCCGTCATCCGCGACTGCCTCCAACCGAACTCTTTGGCCAACCTGTGCGATTCCTTGCTTGTATAGCGAGTTGACGCGTAACTCGCTGCCGTCGACCGCAGTCCGCCAGACCCGACGACAATCAGACATGCTCGAAGCGGAGCGCGTATTCACGTCCCGTCAAAGCGATATTGCCACATTAGATCAGTTATTGAATATGAATTTTTATTATGGAAACCTAACGCATACTAATGCGTGTATGCGTGTATGCGTGGAAGATGATCTTGATGTCAGGTTCGTCAGGTTAGTAGGTAGGGCTCAACCAGCATGAAGCCGCTCACCCTAGCGGCAACGCCCGATTTTCGTCCCATGATCGGTTGCAGCATTGTCATCTTTTCGTCACGGTGCTGCGTCGTTCGTAATACCGTAGATCACGTAGTTTCGCGGAGCTAAAGTCGAAAGTAATGGGATCGACGCCCCCACCCGAAGCGGCATCAATTTGCCAAATCTATGGTCCGCCACATTTTTGCAACCCTGATTTTCGATGGCGAGCTGGCTTGCCTAAATCTATTCGGCGTCGTTTTGGGGGGCGCACCCCGCGCCACGATGAGATTCGCGCCTGACGATCCTTAACAGTGGCTCGGCTTCGAAAGCCTGTTTGGCACGCAGGTTCTTCGTCAGGCCGGTATGCCGTTCACGTCATCAATTTTCGGTCGTCGCAAAACCAGTTGGGTGAGTGTGGTCAATAAAGATGAAGCCATGTTCGTTCAGGTCGGGCGGGTTGTGAAGCCCGCGTCGAATGTGGTGTGGCGCGCAACAATTGCTCAGCCGGTTCGCGCCAGCTTGTTGGCCAGTGCAGACGCCACCAGGCTTGAATGCCGCTGCACGAGCATTGCGCGAACCCAGTCCGTCAGGCGGCCGGTTCGTTTCTCTAGGCCTCGCATGTAGGCTCGGGCGCACAGGACGAGCAGGCGCCTGACATTTTTGGCGCCGCGCCGGCTGATCCCGAGAAGATTGGTCTTGCCGCCCGTACTGTATTGCCGGGGGACGAGCCCAATCGATGCCGCAAAATCGCGGCTGCATCCGTACTGTTTTGCATCGCCCATTTTCGCGGCCAACGCGCTTGCGGTGACCGGGCCAACTCCCGAGATGCTCATGAGGCGCTGTCCCATCTCGTCCTCAGCGAGCTGGCGGCCCAGCTCCTGGTCAATCTCACCGATCTGTTCCTCGAGGTACTTGACGTGCTGGTGGTGGCGCTCCAGAATCGCAACCAGCCGGAGCGGCAGTTCCTGCATGGCGAGCACGGACGGCAGACGTGCGACAGCGGCCTTGCCCACCGGCAGACTGATGCCAAACTCGAGGAGAAAGCCATGCATCTGGTTTACGGTTCTGGTGCGCTCGCGCACCCATCGATTCACGCACACGATGCAGCACCGAAAACGTCTGTTGCGATTCCGTCTTCGGGGTTACAAATCTCCATCGCCGGGCGCGAGGCTGTTTCGCAGATCGCCTCGGCGTCGACGAAATCATTCTTGTTTGACTTGACGAATGGCCTGACGAACTGAGGCGAGATAAAGCGCACCGTGTGCCCGAATTCGGCCAGCTTGCGGGCCATATGATGCGAACCGGCACAGGCCTCCATAACGACGGTACAAGCATGGAACGTCGCGAAGAATTCGACCAGTTGTTTGCGCTCATCTTTTTACGGAACACAGCCTTGCCTTTTGCGTCCTGCCCATGCAGGTGAAATGTGTGTTTGCCCAGATCGATACCAACGAGCGTGACTCCGTCCATGATGGCCTCCAGTTCGGTATGAACACTGCCAGCCTATCCTATCCGCCAGGGCGGGGACCATCCCATTAGTGGAAGTGTCACCGCAACCACCTGACCGAGGGGTGCGCCCATCATGAAGATTACGACGATTGGCATCGATCTGGCGAAGAACATTTTTTCCGTGCATGGTGTAAATGAACATGGCCGAACCGTGCTGAAGAAAGTGCTCAAGCGAAATCACGTTGCGGAGTTCCTTCGCCAACCTCTCCACCTGCGTAATCGGGATCGAGGCGTGCGCCAGCGCGCACTGTTGGGCCCGCAAGCTGCTGGCAATGGGCCATACCGTAAGATTAATCGCACCCCAGTTTGTCAAGCCGTACGTCAAGACGAACAAAAACGACGCGGCGGATGCCGAGGCGATCTGCGAGGCAGTCGCGCGACCTAACATGCGTTTCGTACCGGTCAAGACCATCGAGCAGCAATCGGTGTTGTCGCTGCATCGCGTACGTCAGGGTTTTGTCCGGCCCCGAACCCCACAGGCCAACCAGATTCGCGGACTGCCGCCGAATTCGGGATCGTTGTTCCCCAAGGCATCGGGCATCTCGAGCGCCAGGTGCCCGAACTAATCGAAGATGCAGAGAGCGATCTCACTGGCTCGTCTCGATTGCTGATCCAGCGGCTCATTGACCATCTGAAGGACCTTGGCAGGCGGGTCCGGGAGCTCGAGAAGCAGATTCAGTCCTGGCACCGCAGCGACGAAACGAGTCAACGCCTCGCACGTGTCCCCGGCATCGGGCCACTTACCGCGAGCGCGCTCGTCGCGTCTGTCGGTGACGCAATGAGCTTCAGGAATGCCAGGCAACTTGCGGCGTGGGTCGGTCTGGTACCCCGACAGAACTCCAGCGGCGGCAAGAACGTGCTGCTGGGCATCAGCAAGTCAGTATGACTTCCATTCGGCAAGGCTGGCCGCCGTGCGGTTGTAGACGCGGGTTTGAGCAAGCTTGATGAACAGATTGCCACGATCGAGCGACGTTTGCAGGCGTGGATGAAAGAGGACAAGGCGAGCAAGAGCATTGCCGCCATACCGGGTGTAGGCCTGCTCACGGCGACCGCCGCGGTTGCGACCATGGGAGACTCAAAGTCATTCAGATCAGGCCGCGAATTCGCGGCGTGGCTCGGCTTGGTACCCCGACAAACGGGCTCCGGCGGCAAGGTGGTCCTGCTGGGAATCAGCAAGTCAGTATGACTCCCCGTGAGGCGAGGCTAGCCGCCGTGCGGATGTAAGCGCGGGTTAGCATGGCTGCCAGAGCCGCATTGAGTGGGGACGGATCCGCCGCTCAACGGTCTGTTTCCGACACGGAGGCTAGCATGCACGACGATAGCACGTTGTACGTAGGGCTCGACGTTCACAAGGATTCGATCATGGTTGCCTACTCGGTCGATATGGGCGACGTAGAGTTGCTCGGCAAGATCGGTACGACACAGATCGAAGTTGATCGCCTATGCAAACGGCTGCGGTGCAAAGCACGACACATTTGCGTGGTCTACGAAGCAGGCCCATGCGGTTATGGCCTCTATCGACGGCTGATCGACAAAGGCTTCGACTGCATGGTGTGCGCACCATCGCTCATCCCACGCAAGCCGGGTGAGCGCGTCAAGACAGACCGCCGCGACGCAATCAAGCTGGTGCGCTCACTGCGAGCCGGTGACCTGTCCGCCGTGCATGTGCCAACGATGGAAGATGAAGCGTTTCGCGATCTGGCCCGTGCCTGGTCATCAGCCAGAGAAGACCTCAAGCAGGCGCGATGCCGGCTGAAATCGTTCCTGCTCCAGCATGGTGTGAATTACTTTGGACGAGCGGACTGGGGGCCTGCTCACCGCCGCTGGCTTAGCACATTCTCGTTCGATAGTGGCTGGCAACAACTGGCATTCAACGAGCACCGCCGCACGATCGAGGATCGCTTGGCGCAATGCGAACGACTGGAAACCGCGCTGCGTGAAGCCGTTGCAGATTGGCGTTTCTATCCCGCTGTGCTTGCGCTGCAGTCGATGCGGGGCATTAACTTCACGTCGGCTGTCGGCCTTGTGTCCGAACTGGCCGATCTGTCGCGCTTCGAGCATCCACGCCAACTGATGGCGTGGCTTGGCGTGACGCCGTCGGAACATTCGTCAGGTGGCAAACGGCGACAAGGCAGCATCACAAAGACAGGAAACAGTTACGCAAGAAAGCTGCTGGTCGAATCCGCGTGGAGCTACCGTCATCCGGCACGCGTGAGCATTGATATCCAGCGGCGACACGAAGGAATTCCAAAGGCGATCATCGATCGAGCCTGGGACGCGCAACTGCGGCTGTGCCGGAGATACAGGAACCCCCAACCAACATAACCCGAGCGATCGCCAGGCCGATAACTGGTCCGTCCTGTGAACAGGGTGATCTTCATGCGGCAGTCCGACAGAGATATAGTCATGCGACGTTCTCCACGTCCAGAATAACCGCACCTGTGCGCTGTCCGCTCTCGACCAGCTCGTGCGCGCGTGCGCAATCCCGAAGCGGCAGTACCTCATGGATTGGTACGTCGAGCGTCCCCAGCTCCAGAAGATGATTGATGCGCATAGCTGCGTCGGCTCGTTCCCCGGGTGTGAGCAAATAAACCAGCACGAACTGAAGCTCGATGCCCTTGAACAGAAACTTGTAGAACGGTATCTCCGGCCGCATCACCCTGGCTGAGCCATAGGTCACCACTGTCGCGCGATCCGAGAGCAGATCGGCCAGAGACTCCACATTGGCGCCGAATTCGACTTCAACGGCGTGATCGATTAGTCGCCCATTTGTCGCATCGAGCACGTCCGCAACGAAGGTGGGGCTCGTGTAGTCAACGAAGGCATCGGCACCAGCGCTGGTGATGCGTTTTTCATCAGCTGAGCCATGTCCGGATGCGACCACGAACGCGCCTGCCTGCCTGGCGAACTGCACGGCCAGCCGTCCGACTGTGCCGGCTCCGCCACTGATCAGGACGGTGCGCCCGGCCACGTCGCCGAAAGCTGTCGTGACGTGGCACGCCGTGAGGGTTGGAATGCCCAGTGCTGCGCCAACCAGGTAGGAGGCGTTGTCCGGGAGCGGGAAGACCAGCTTCTCGTCAATCGCAATGTACTGGGCAGCGGTGCCGGAAGCCCGTCGCCACTGCCCATTGCTTACCCAGACGCGGCTTCCAGGGGTGAGCCGGTTGCATCCAGGGCCACACTCGATAACGATCCCGGCACCGTCGCTGTGTGGAATGACGAACGCAAAGGCAAGGTCGCTCTTCCCGCCGCGAGCCCCCGCCCTCGCCTTGACGTCCGAGGGGTTGACGCCCGACGCATGGAGTTGCACAAGGACTTCCCCATGACCGGGGGACGGCATTGGACGCTCCCCGTTCACTAGCACCTCGCGCGCGGGTCCGACCCGCTCATACCAGACAGCTTGCATCGCGTTCTCCATTCATTTTCGTAACGAGGAAATCGTATCGCGGAGCCATCAAGCTGAAGAACGCATAATACCGATCGCAGCTATCGTTATTGGAGATTGATGTGCGAGACCTTGACATAGACCTCGTCCGCTGCTTCGTTGCTGTCTCGGATGCGCGGAGCTTCACCGGTGCATCGAAACGCCTTTGCAGATCGCAGTCCGCGATCAGCACGCGGGTTCAGCGGCTTGAAGATTTACTCGGGGTCGAGCTTTTTTCCCGCAACAGTCGCCAGGTCGAGCTAACTACTGCCGGGGAACAGTTCCTCAACTACGCTGTCGGTCTGCTGCGTCTGAACGATGAGGCTGTCGGTATGGTTGGCCGCAGGAACCTCGAAGGGCGCCTGCGCCTGGGCATCGTCGAGTATCTTGTTCCTCACCGGCTGCCGGAACTGTTAGGCCGGATTCGTCGACTGCTCCCGCGGGTTGAGCTGAGCGTCAGGGTAGCGCTTAGTGAGGAGTTGCTACGTGCGTTCGATGCCGGTGACCTTGATGTCGTTCTCGTAAAGGAGCAGGAGGGTCGCGGCTCACCTCACCTGTTTCGCGAGGAAAAGATGCACTGGGTCGCGGCTCAAGATCTGGACGTCCCACCACCCTTGGTTGACCTGTGCCTGCTGCCCGCTCCCTGCGCGTTCAGAGCTGCTGCCATCTCGGCGCTCAATTCGGGCACGATCCAATGGCGAGAAGCGCTGACTTTGAGTGGCGTCGTCGGTGTCCAGTCCCGCATCAAGGAGGGCCTTGGCATTTCGGTCCTTTGCGAATCCGCGCTGGACGACGGACTTGTTACCTTGCCGCAAGGCAATGGTGCCTGGCCCGAATTGCCGGGGATAAGGCTGGTGACCTATGAGCGAAGTCCTGATCCACTTGGTCGTGCGCTGATTGACCTTCTGAAGGAGTGAGTGCGGCTACCCGTGCGGGAGTGGCGGCAATTTCCGGGCGCCTTCGTTAAAATGCTCGGTGCTGCGCGCGCCCAGCACCGACGCAATGCTTGACCGCTATCGTGCGCGCCGAGCCGGGGCCAAAAAAAAATCGGCGCAGGCCCCGGCAAGAAGTTGTCTGTTGCATATGCGAATGCAACCGCGACTGTATGGCGTTCCTCCTTGAGGCCGAGCTTCGCGAGATCGAACTGCCCATTGCAAATGCGATGCGTCAACTCGATTCCTGAAATCGTGGTCGCGGCGCTCCCGAATCGCTTGAAACCAGGCATCACGTTCGTTCTGGACTTGATGTGGCGATGGCCTTGCTCGATCCCGTTGTTCGGATATTTTGAGGAGCGGACCTTCGTGTCTTCAGCCAGCAGACCATCGGTCTTCATTTCGCGTACCGCGCGGTGTGAGGCGGCATAGCCGTCGAGCGTGATGGTCTGCAGCGGCTGGCCCTGACGCTTGATGGCCTTGCTGAAAAGAGCTTTGGCCGCAGCCACGTCGCGTCGGACTCTGAGCATGAAGTCCACCGTCTGCCCAGCCCGATCCACTGCCCGGTACAGGTAGACCCACCTGCCGCGAATCTTCAGGTAGGTCTCATCGGTACGCCACGAGCGAGCCGCAGGTGTAGCAAAGCGGTTCCAGCGTTTGACGAACTCGGGTGTATAACGCCTCACCCAGCGCAGAATCGTCGTGTGAGCCAGCGACAATGCCCGTTCGACCATCACTCGACCAGATCGCGAAAGCTGAGCTTGTAGCGTAGGTACCAGCGAACGCACACAATGATGATCTCCCGATCAAAATGGCGTCCGCCGAACAACTTCTCCGGACTCTTCAGCTTGTTCGTCGCGGCTCGTCGGTTTGTTTTGTTCCGACAACTCTAACCCATTCGCCGGCCCTATTTGCACCAGAGCCCCACTGAGATGCCTCGATGCGCCATCATTCTTCCAGGTTTCTCAGACTGAGCGGATAGGCCACATACCAGCGCACGCAAGTCAGGATCACATCAAGCGGGTAATGCAGGCGTTTGAGCACGCGGGCCACGGTCGGATTCAGCGTCTTCATCCAGCTTTCAGTCGTTCGTCTTGTTACGAACATCATAGCCGACTCGACCTATTGCAACAAAACACAGCAACATCACGTCTAGCGGGTGATGCAACTGTTTGAGTACTTTTGCCACAGCTCGGATTGAGCTTCTCGGTCATCGATCAAGTCACACATTAAGGGCCGTCAGCATAGCAGACCGCCGTATTGCGACAGATCACCGCAGAGCAGAATTTTATGCGGTCGAGGTTTTGTACCTTCCGGATTTTCTCCTATGATCAATGCGGGCGCGGTACCTCACGCCGACGAGCCTGGAGTGTCAGTGTACGCGTCGTTTGCTCAACGCGTATTCGGCGGTCTGATTCACGAACGGAAGAGATTTAGGATTCCCGTTGCATTGAAAATCCCTGTGGCTGCTCGATGCCACCCGCAATTCGCGGGGCGACACGTAAACGCTGCGCCGCAATCGCACGTGTTATCGGATCGCCACAATTTGACCGGATTCACTCCGGGGACGAAGGAGCATTCAATGGGGCAAGCGAACCGATCCATTTTTGCGCGCGCATGGCCGGTAGTGGTTGCGCGCCTCATGGGGCTGTCGTCCGGTCGGCGTCGCCATAGTGTGATACGTAGCGCATCAGAGGACGTCGCGCAGGCGGAGCCTGTTTCCACACACTCGTCCCGGACGTGTCCTGAGGCGAATGCCACGTATCCCGATCTTGACGGGCACGCGAGCTGGCTCGACGAGCGCTCGTTCTGCCTTTACGTACCGATCGTCGCAGGCAGTGGGGAAAGGGGGCTCGCCGTATGGGCGGACCGGTTGCGTACGCTCGGTCTCGCTTCGGTCGTGACGACGGTCGGTGAATCGTTGCGTGACAGCGTGGACGTCCTCCATGCTGGTTGCGATGCGGGTTTGGCCGAACCCGAACCTTATCTCGAAGTCCTCGTCGGCGGCGAGACGGGCGCTTTTCTCTACTATCGCGGCGACGAGATCGAAGACGAACTCTCCGCCTTACACGACGCGCTCGATCGTCGCAGTCATGCCAGCCGTCCACCATCCTGACAGGGCTTGTCGCCCGTATTTCACAGCGATGCACGCCGGCATCTGCGGTGCCGCGTGCGCGCTTGTTTTCGATAGGGGGTTACACGATGTTGAATGCAGTCATTCCGAGTCAGGCGACCGTCTATCAGCAATGGGTACAGGGCCTGAGCGACTCGAACGAGGCGTTCCGCAGGCTCGCTGACGCGCA
Source organism: Paraburkholderia sp. BR10882 (assembly GCF_040948855.1). Taxonomy (NCBI): domain Bacteria; kingdom Pseudomonadati; phylum Pseudomonadota; class Betaproteobacteria; order Burkholderiales; family Burkholderiaceae; genus Paraburkholderia; species Paraburkholderia sp. BR10882. Next base: position 25,250 of record NZ_JBFPKP010000032.1, read on the forward strand.
GTTGCGCATCAGCGCTCTTGCGATCGACGTTGGCGTCGCGTCGCTTGTGTCGTACCAGTCGGTGCTGCGCGTGGTGATCGACGAGAACGTCGTTGGCAGGCTGTTCGGCCAGCCGCTACGGCAGGCGATGACGGCTGCGGTCAAAATGGCAGCGTGCGGATCGGCGAGCGACGGCGCCGTCGTCTCTCACGCGTCGAGGTAGGCTCGCGATGACGACCTTTCTGCAGCAGCGCATTCGTTCTTTCGGTCCGCGTCCGTGTCTCGTGTCGGCAGGCGAGACCGTCACCTATGATGCATTCGGCAAGCGGATCGATTTCTGGCACGGCGAACTCGACCGTTGGTGCGTGAGGCGCGGTGACACGGTGGCCGTGTGCGGTGACTATGCGCCTGATGTCTGCGCATTGCTGCTCGCACTCGCGTTTGCCGGAGCGATCATCGTGCCCATTGCGTCTGCCGGCGTGAAGCGCGACGAGTTTCTTGAGATTGCGGAGGTCGGCCTCGTCATCATGTTCGACGTGGCAGGTGCTCCCCGAGTTGAACGCCGGTCGATGCCCGTTACCGCGCATCCGCTGATCCGGCAGTTGCGCGCGGAAGGTGCCGCTGGCCTGATTCTCTTCAGTTCCGGCTCCACAGGCCGAAGCAAGGCTTCCCTGCTTGACTTTGACCGGATGGCAGCGAGGCTCGAACGGGCGAAGGGCCGCGCGTACATCACGCTTGTCTTTCTGATGCTCGATCACATCGGCGGCATCAACACGCTGCTGAACGTGCTGTGCCAGGGTGGGACGATTGTGACGCCGGCTACGCGGACACCCGATGCGGTGTGCGAAGCGATCGCGCGCTACCGTGTCGAGTTGCTGCCGACCAGTCCGACGTTCATTAACATGATGCTGATTGGCGGTGTTGCGGCGCGCTACGACCTGTCGTCGCTGAGGCTCATTACATACGGCACTGAACCCATGCCCGAAACGACCCTTGCCGCGCTGCACGGCGCACTGCCCGGTGTGAAGCTGAAACAGACGTACGGACTGTCCGAGCTTGGCATCCTGCCAACGCAATCGAAAGGCGCGGGTTCGTTGTGGATGAAGCTCGGCACGGACGGGTTCGAACACAAGATCGTTGACGGCGTACTGTGGGTACGTTCCGCAACGGCGATGCTCGGCTACCTGAATGCCTCGTCGCCCTTCGATGAGCAAGGGTGGTTCAACACCCAGGATGTCGTCGAGACTGACGGCGAGTATGTGCGCGTGCTCGGGCGCCGCTCGGAGATCATCAATGTTGGCGGCGAAAAGGTTTACCCGGGCGAAGTTGAGAGCACGCTGCTCGCTGCCGGTAACGTCCGCGACGTGACGGTGTCGGGCCGGCCCAATCCGGTGACCGGACACGTCGTCGTCGCGCGCGTATCCTTGATCGAGCCGGAGGCGCCGGCGATGCTTGCCGCCCGGCTCCGGGATTTCTGCGCGGGCCGCCTCGAACGTTTCAAGGTGCCGGTCCATATCGATGTCGATGACGGCGTGCATCATAACGACAGGTTCAAGAAAGCCAGAGTGTCACGACCGACGGAGCAGCCCGTATGAGCGATGCAGACGACGTAGTTATCATCAGTGGAGGAAGCAGGGGCCTGGGGCTTGCGCTGGTGCGCACGTGTCTGAGCGCTGGCCGGCGGGTCGCGACCTTCAGCCGTGCGCGCACCGGCGACATCGACGATCTGATCGAACGCGACACGCACGCCGCGCGGTTTCACTGGCAAGCAGTTGACAGTACCGACAGCGCGGCGGTCTCGCAGTTCGTTGCGGGCGTGGCGGACCGCTGGGGTGGCGTCAGCTCGCTTGTGAACAATGCAGGCGTGAGTCACGACGGGCTCCTGGCGCTGATGCGCGAGGATGCGATCGAACAGATGATCGCGGTCAATCTGACTGGCACGATCCTGCTCACGCAAAGCTGCACGAAGTGGATGCTCCGAGCGAACCGCGGCGCGATTGTGAACATTGCGTCGGTGAACGCGATTCGTGGCCACGCGGGGGTCGCCGTCTACAGCGCAACGAAGGCGGCGCTCGATGGCCTGACGCGCAGCCTTGCGCGCGAACTCGGTGCGTGCAACGTTCGTGTCAATTCGGTCGCGCCCGGTTACTTCGAAAGCGATATGGTGCAGCACCTCGACGAGAAGGCGCGTGCGCGGATTGCGCGACGCACCCCGCTCGGCCGGCTCGCCGATACGACCGACATCACAAACGTCGTCGAATTTCTGATATCCGATCGCGCCTCGTTCGTCACGGGGCAGACGGTCGCCGTGGACGGAGGCATCACATGCTGAATCAACGATTTGAGCGCCACGAGACCGAGCGGCTCGTCCATGGTGCCGTGAGCAAGATCATGAGCCAGCGCGGGCTGCCGGCGCGAGAACTGCGTGAGGACGACAGGCTGAATGCGACGCTCGGCCTGAGTTCGCTCGATCTCGCCCAGCTTGTGTTCGATCTGGAACTGACGTTCGGCGCCGATCCGTTCCAGACCCTCGTGCCGATCACGTCGGTCCAGACTGTCGGGCAGCTCGTTGGCGCCTATCTGCGGCTCTTCGACGACACGGGGCTGGCCGACCCGAATGACGAACTGGCCGATGCGCAGGCGGCAAGCGAGCGTCGCCGACAACGGCGGGGGGCGCGAGGATGACGGACGCGACCAGGCACACGCCCAACGACGGAGCGAATACTTCTCCGTCGTCCTCCAGTCGTGGCATCGCGATCGTCGGGATCGGCTGCCGGTTGCCGGGGGCGAGCGACTGGAAAGCGTACTGGCAGAATCTCATCGATGGTGTCGAGTCCATTCGTTTCTTCGATGATGCCGCGCTGCTGCGCGCGGGGGTCGACCCCGCGCAGCTCGCATCGCCCGGTTACGTGAAAGCGTCGCCCGTCATTGACGACTTTGACCGCTTCGACGCGGGCCTGTTCGAATATTCGCCACGCGAAGCACGCGTGATCGACCCGCAGCACCGCGTCTTTCTCGAAGTTGTCCACGATGCGCTCGAGGATGCCGGATACTGGCCAGATACGTATGACGGTTCGATAGGGGTGTTCGCTGGCGCGGGCGGCGTGGTCAGCAGCTACTTCGCGTCGAACCCTGCGTTGCGCGGCTCGACGGGCGGTGTCGAGCACATCGGCAACGACAAGGATTTTCTCGCGACGCGTGTGTCGTACAAGCTGAACCTGACGGGGCCGAGTGTCACGGTGCAGACTGCATGCTCGACGTCACTCGTCGCGATCCATCTCGCATGCAGCAGCATCCTGAACGGTGAATGCGACATGGCGATCGCCGGGGCGTCGACCGTACGCGTGCCGCACATCGCCGGGTACACGGCGCGCCAGGGCGATATCCTGTCTCCGGATGGGCATTGCCGCGCGTTCGACGCGCGTGCGCAAGGCACGGTGTTTGGCAGCGGCGCGGGCGCGATCGTGCTCAAGCACGTCGAAGACGCGCGTGCGGATGGCGATCACATCTATGCGGTGATCCGCGGCACGGCGATCAACAACGACGGTGCGTCGAAAGTGAGTTACACGGCGTCGAGCGTGAGCGGGCAGGCGAAGGCGATGCTCGACGCTTTCGCCTGCGCGGGCGTTGCGCCACGGGCAGTGGGCTACGTCGAGACGCACGGCACCGGCACGGTAGTCGGCGATCCGCTCGAAATCGATGCGCTGACAAAGGCGTTCCGGCGCCACACACAGGACAGCGCGTTCTGTGCGGTCGGTTCGGTGAAGACGAATATCGGACATCTCGAACAGGCGTCGGGGATCGCAAGCGTGATCAAGGTCGCGCTTGCACTCGATCGCGGGCAGATTCCACCGAGCCTGAACTTCGATACACCGAATCCCAGGATTGCGTTCCCGCAGACCCCGTTCTTCGTGAACACCGCGTTGCGCGACTGGCCGCGCGGCGCTGCGCCGCGGTTCGCGGCCGTCAATTCGCTCGGTCTTGGCGGCACAAATGCGTTCGCCGTGCTTGAGGAGGCACCCGTTCGGGCGCCGACGACCGTTGAGGACGACCGTCCGCTGCACGTGCTCACGCTGTCTGCCCGCTCCGGGCGCGCGCTCGGAGCGCTCGCGGACCGATGGCGCCAGTCTCTTGCGACGACAGACAAGCCGGTTGCCGACCTCTGCCATACCGCGAATACCGGGCGCCAGCCGTTCAACTGGCGGCTGACGGCGATCGGCGGCACAGCGAGCGAACTGGCGGCGCAACTCGCTGCGCCCCCGTCGGTGGAGCGCCTTGGCAAGCGCCCGCTTGCGTTCCTGTTTGCCGGGCAGGGCGCGCAGTACGCCGGGATGGCGGCCGCGCTGCATCGAACGCAGCCGGTATTCCGCGCTGCGCTTGACCGCTGCGACACATTGTTGCGCCCGCATCTCGGCAAGCCGCTGCTGTCGGTCCTGTATGGGGACGCGCGCTCAAAAGCGCGCATTGACCAGACCGCGTATGCGCAGCCAGCGCTCTTTGCAGTCGAATGGGCGCTTGCCGAACTCTGGCGGTCGTGGGGCATCATGCCGGACGCAGTGCTTGGGCACAGCGTTGGCGAATACGTGGCGGCCTGTGTGGCCGGCTGCTATGACCTCGAGACAGGCATTGCGCTGATCGCGGCCCGCGGCCGGCTGATGCAGGCGTTGCCGAAGGGCGGTGCGATGGCCGCGCTCTTCGCAGGGGGAGAGACGGTCGCGCAACTGCTTGACATTTGCGACCCGCAGGCAATTGGCATCGCTGCGTACAACGGGCCCGAGAACACGGTCGTGTCGGGTCGCGCAGAGGCCGTCGCCGAAGTGCTCGCGCGTGCGCAGCAGGCGGGCATCGGCGGGCGGGAGCTGAGCGTCTCGCATGCATTCCATTCGCCTTTGATGGCGCCTGCTGCGACTGGGCTCGAAGCGCTTGCGGGCAACTATTGCGCGGCCGCGCCGACGATCCCGCTCGTTGCGAACCTGACTGGCGCCTTCGCGGACGCTCCGCCGACACCCCGGTACTGGAGCGATCACGCGCTGCAGCCGGTGAGTTTCATTCGCGGTGTGCGCACGCTCGCACAGGCTGGCATTGTCGATTTCGTTGAGGTTGGCCCCGGCACGACGCTCGTGTCGCTCGCGCAGCAGATTCTGGGCGATGGCGAAGCAGGCGAGCGGCGCTTCCTCGCCTCGATCGGACCCGACCGTGAATGGAGCGAGCTGACGGCGTCGCTTGCCGCGCTGTGGCGCAGCGGCACGCCAGTCGACTGGCGTGCGTTCGACGCACCGTACTCGCGGTGCCGCGTGTCCGCCCCGACCTGTGTGTTCGAGCGCGAGCGTTACTGGCTCGACGCGGGCCGCGGCGTGCCGGCGGGAAACATTGGTTTTGCGGTCGGTACCGCAACGGGACCCGGAGGCGATATTCCGGGCAGGCGTCTGCTCTCGCCGCTCGCCGCGTGGCAGTTCGCCGCGACCTACGACCTCGACACGGTACCGTGGCTCACCGATCACCGGATTTTCGGGATGGCAGTGCTACCGGTGACAGCGGGGCTGGTTGCCCTCGCGGTGGCCGGGAACGAGCGTTTTGCAGGCGCGCCCGTGTCGGTTGAATCTTTGACGTACGACGATGCGCTCGTTGTCCCCGATGACGGCGCGCGCGCCGTTCAGGTCGTTCTGCAAGGCGATGGGAGTGACATTGATGCCGAACTCGTCAGCCGCAGTGCGACTGACGACGCGTGGCGGCGCCACCTTCGCGCGCGGGTGTGTGCGCGTGCCGCACCACGCCTCGCGTCGATCACGATGCCGTTACCCGCATCGGCAGACCTCGAAAGGATGGTGCCGATCGAGCCGTTGCGATACTACGAGGTGATCGCACCGCTCGGATTCGGCTACGGCCCGGGCTTTCGCGGCATCGTTGCATTGTGGCAGGGCGATGAGGAAGCGCTGGGCCGGGTGGAACTGCCCGCGCATCTCGAAGTGGCCGCGTATCCGCTGCATCCCGCTCTGCTTGACGCGTGCCTGCATATCTATCCCGCGCTCGTACCCGAGTACCGTAGCCTTACCGGCCTAGAACCGAAACCGGAAGGCACATGGTTGCCGATTTCAGTCGAACGGTTCGAGATCGAGCGCACGGGTGCCGGGCACGTATGGGTACGGGCGAAACGGCGCCCGGCGCAGGCGGACGTCGTCACACTGGATATTGAGATCTACGGCGATGACGGCGCTCCCGTCGCACTGCTCGGTGGACTGACGGTGAAACCGATCACGCGCACGCAGATTTCGCCGCAGGTCAACTCACGCAATCGCGCGCTGCATCGGCTCGAATGGATCGAGCGGCCCATGCAGCCGCTGCAGGACGCGCCTGCGGCCGGACCGTCGAACTGGCTGATCGTCACCAGTTCCGATCTCGGCATCGCCGACGCGCTCGACGCACGGCTACGTGCACTCGGACACCATACGTCCGTGCTGCCGCTTCCGGAAAGCGGCACGGACGGCGACGTGCAGACGTCGCTCGGCACCGCGCTGTCCGCGCACCCCGACGGGACCGGCTCCGTTGGTGTGGTGCTCCTGCATGGGCTCGGCGAGCGCGTGGACGAGGCCACCTCAGTCGACGCACTCGCCGCGGCCGAGCGCCGCTTCAGTGGCGGTACGCTTGCGCTCGTGCGTGCGCTCGCCGAAGCGAACATCGAGGCCGCGCCACGCGTCTGGCTCGTCACGCGCGGCGCGCACGCCCCTGTGGCGCGCGCGCCCGGCGGCGACCCGCTGCAGTCGTCAGTCTGGGGCATCGGACGTGTTGCCGCGCTCGAATATCCCGAACTATGGGCCGGGATGATTGACATCGGCGGGAAAGAAGACGCCGCAGCACTGGCAGCGGAGTTGTTCGCCGTTGACGGCGAAAATGAGGTCGCGTTGCGCGCGGGTCGCCGCTATGCCGTGCGCCTCGATCAGGATGACGAACCGGCGCCCGAACGGATTGTTCCGCCGTTCGATCCGGCCGCGACCTATCTCCTTACCGGAGGGCTGGGGGCGCTCGGTCTGAAGGTCGCGGACTGGCTCATCACCGCGCAGGGCGTCCGGCATCTGGTGTTGACGGCGCGTCGCGCCCCAGGCGAACAGGCCAGGGCGGTTCTCGAGCGTTGGGAAAAGCAGGGGGCGAGTGTGGTCGTCAGGCAGGCCGACATCACGCGCGAGGCGGACACGCATGTGCTGATCCGGCAGATCGGGGCCGAGCTACCGGCACTGAAGGGCGTGTTCCACTGTGCAGGCAATCTTGACGATGGCGTGCTAGCACAGATGGACTGGGACAGGTTCGCGGGAACGACCGGTCCCAAGGTGCTCGGTGGCTGGGCGCTGCACGTCGCGACGCGTGACCTGCCGCTCGATCATTTTGTGTTGTTCTCCTCCGTGCTGAGCCTGACGGGGGCGATGGGGCAGGCGAATTATGTTGCCGGTAATGCATTTCTCGACGGTCTGACCGAATATCGGCGCCGGCTCGGTCTGCCGGCGCAGGCGATCAACTGGGGGCCGTGGGGCGGTGAGGGTCTTGCGACTGAGTCAGGAGAACGGGGCGCGGCAATCTGGCGCGCGCGCGGCACAGTGTACATTGAAACAGAAGAAGGGATCGCGCTGCTGCACGCGATTCTCGCGCGCGGGGTCCAGCAGAGCATCGTTTCGATCACTGAATGGCCGCAATGGGCCGCGCAGTACCCCAGGCGCCCGCTCCTGCTTGAGCGGCTCGTGCGTGGTGCGCCAGCGCCTGCTGCCAGCGCCCTCTTCACGCGCGCCCAGGTGAATACGCGGCTGGGATCGGTGCCGGACCACGAACGGCGTGACGTGCTGCGCGACATCGTCGGTCAGATGGTCCGCGCCATCCTTGAAGTCAAGGGCGCTTTCGATTCGACACAGCCGCTTCGCGAGCTAGGTCTCGATTCGCTGATGGCGATCACACTGATCAACCAGCTCGATGCGGCCATTGGCGTGAGATTGCCAGCCGCAGCAATGCTCAAGGGGCCAAGTCTCGATCAGCTTGTCGACGAACTGCTACCGAAGGTCAAGGTTGAGAGCGACGACGCCGTACCCGAACAGATGGGGGCAGCGATGCCTGCGCTTGTACAGACCACCTTGAGCACGGCGGCTTCGGCGACTGTGCCGGCCGAACGATGGCTTGTCCGGATCCGGCCGAATCCCGAGGCGCGTTACCGGTTGATCTGCTTTCCGTTCGCAGGTGGCGGTTCAGCCGTCTACCGCGCGTGGGCAGATGCGACAGGCCTGGATGCGGAGATCCTTGCGGTCGAGCCGCCCGGCCGGCTCTCGAGGATTAGCGAGCCGCCCGTGAACCGGATCGACGCGTTCGTCGATGGTCTGCTCGCCGAGCTGCGTCCGCTGCTGGACCGGCCGGTCGCATTCTTCGGGCACTGTGTCGGCGGTCTGACCATGTACGAAACGACGCGTGCACTGATCGAGCGCGAGGGCGTTACACCCGCGCACCTGTTCGCATCGGGTGCGCGTCCGCCGCACCGCCTCGTTGCCGATGCCGCGTTCGAGCGCAGGCTCGCGGCGACGCTTGTCGAACTGCGTGAATTCGATATTATCGCACCGCTCTACCGGCAACCGGATGACGTCCTCGCGGAAGCGCTGCGTCACTTCCAGATCGAGGCGACCGAGCGGATGCTCGCGATTCCGGAGTTGCGCGAGCTCGTGCTGCCTGTCGTGCGGGCGGAGTTCGAGATGGCAAGCCGCTACGTGTTTGTGCCGCGTTCGCCGTGGTCCGTGCCGATCACCAGCTTTCGGGGCAAGGACGACATCTATGTGACGCACGAGGACGCGCTCGCGTGGCGCGATTTCACAACAGGTGAGTTCAGCCTGTTTACACGCGACGGGGCGCATTTCGGCGTCGTCGACGATCGCGCGTTCATTCTGGATGCGATTTCGGACGCGCTTGCCGGGTGAACACCGATGACAATGATGCCCGTAATGACGACGCGGTGGTTCCCCTCGGCGACCCCGACGACGACAGCGCGGCTGTCGCTGTTCTGTTTTGCGCATGCCGGCGGTGGCGCGTCGGCATTTCGCGGCTGGCGTCGCCTCCTCGAACCTGCGATCGATGTGTTCGCTGTCCAGTTGCCGGGGCGCGAGAGCCGGCTCGACGAGGTTCCGCATACTCGCATGGACCAGGCTGCAGACGAGGTCGCAGCGGCGATGCAGCCCTATCTTTGCCGACCGTTTGCGTTGTTCGGACACAGTATGGGGGCGGCGATCGCGTTCGAGGTGGCGATGCGGCTCACGTGCGCGCCCGTGCATCTGTTCGTGTCGTCGTGGCTGCTGCCTAAACCTGCGCCGCATCCGGGACGTTTCGTGAACCAGGTGACGGACACGGAGTTGCTCCAGACGGTTTCGCGATACGGCGGCCTGCCCGACGGGCTGTTGCGCGACGCCGAATTCGCACAGGAATTCGTGCGCGTGTTGCGCGCCGACATGACGCTGCTCGATGCTTACCGGCCCGCCGTGGTGCAACTACGCTGTCCGGTGACCGTACTCGGCGGTGCAGACGACCCTGTTGTGCGTGCCGCCGAACTTGAGCGCTGGAGGGGGGTCGAGCGCGTCGCGGCAGTGCGTGTCTTTCCGGGCGGCCACTTCTATCTGCGCGATTCGCAGTCGGCATTGCTCGATACGATTTCGCGGCAAATGCTTGGCTTGCCCGCCGACCTGCAATGAGCGGAGCTTCATGGTGACGCGGGAGGGGGCGCAAATGGACGACGATCTACAGTACCTAAAGGAAATGAAGCACCGGCTCCGGCGCATTCGCGAATATACACGGGAGGGCCGTCGCGCATTCATGGCGTCGAACATGATGCAGGACGCTGTCGTGCGCAACATTGAAATGATCGGCTACACATGGACCTGTCTCAGTCCAGAGTACCGGTTGAGGTTACCGGACTTTCCGTGGCGGCTGATCGGCGCGCGCGTCGACTACCTGATGCACCAGCGCAACCCGGAACGGTTGAGGAAGCTCGTCTGGCTCGCAGTGCGGCGTAGTGTGCCAGAACTAGAGCGGGCGATGCGCAAGCATGTTCCAGAGATCGATGGAATGCCCGTGGACCGCGGTGCATTGCCCGGCCCGCGTCCGGACCTGAAAGCCGTAGCGCAACGGGATGAACGGGCCGCATGACGGATCATTCGCATCACCGTACCCTGTGTAGCACGATGTCCAACACGGACGCAGACGTAGGCGAAAGGAGCAGTCATGAACCTTGCCGGAAAAACGTTGTTTATGTCGGGGGGTAGTCGCGGCATCGGTCTCGCGATCGCGGTGCGCGCAGCCCGCGACGGTGCCAATGTTGCGCTCGCCGCGAAGACCGCGACGCGACATCCCCATCTCGAAGGGACGATCTACACGGCTGCGAAAGTAATTGAGGACGCAGGTGGCCATGCGTTGCCGCTCGTCGCCGATATCCGCGACGAAGCGCGGGTGCAGGCAGTTGTCGATGAGACAGTTGCAGCGTTCGGCGGGATCGACATCGTGGTCAACAACGCGAGCGCGATTCGCCTGACCGGCACACTCGACACGCCTGTCAGTCGCTACGACCTGATGCATGGCGTGAACGGACGCGGCACGTTTGTCTGCGTACAGGCGTGCGTGCCGCACCTACGCAGGTCGTCAAATCCCCATATCCTCACACTGTCGCCACCGTTGTCGACGAACCCAAGGTGGTTTCGTGACTACCCGCCGTACCTGATCGCAAAGTACACGATGAGCCTGTTCACGCTCGCATTTGCGGCAGAATTCGCGGACCTTGGAATTGCCGTCAACTCGCTGTGGCCCAGAACGACGATTGCGACTGCGGCGGTGCGCAACGTGCTCGGTGGCGAGGACATGATCGCGGCGTCGCGCACGCCTGAAATCGTTGCCGACGCCGCGTACGCGATTCTCACGCAGCCGGCAGCCACATGCACTGGCAGGTTTTTCATCGACGACGAGGTACTGCTTGCCGCAGGCGTGCGCGATTTCGCCCATTATGACATGCAGGCGGGCGCGCCCTTGCAGGCGGACTTCTTCGTCGATGCGTTGCCGGGCATGCGCTCTGCCGACATGTTCGCCAAACAGATCGCGTCGCCGTGACGTTTCACGGCGCGAACCACAATGACAATGAGCACATCCCGACTCAAGGCACTGATGCTGAAGGAAACGGACAATGGCGTCCTACCGTCAATCGAATGGCTGAACGTCGACAATCTGCCGGACGGCGATGTCGTCGTCGACGTCCATTACTCAAGCGTCAACTAAAAGGACGCGATGGCGATTGCCAATCGCGGGATTATTCGTACGTTTCCAGCGATACGGGCATCGATCTCGCCGGCGTTGTCGCGACGTCGGCCAGCCCCGGGCTCCAGCCGGGCGACGCAGTCGTGCTGACAGGCTGGGGGATAGGCGAGCGTCACTGGGGCGGTTTGACACAGGTCGTCCAGTCGGACTGGCTCGTCCCGTTGTCGCCTGGTCTCACGCCAAGGCGGGCGATGGGGATCGGCACCGCCGGGTTCACGTCAATGCTTTGCGCATTCGCTCTGGAACCGCACGACGTCCGTCCCGCGGGCCGGAGAGATTCTCGTGACAGGCGCGAGTGGGGGCGTCGGTAGTTTCGCGATCGTGATCCTCTCACAACTCGGCTATCGCGTCGTCGCAATGACCGGGCGGCCCGAGCACGAAAGCTATCTGAGGTCGCTCGGCGCGGCCCGGACCATCGGCCGCGGAGATTACGCGGTGGCGTGCAAGCCCGGGCGTCACGGCATGATGTTCGAACTGTTCGCGAGTGTCATCGATACCGTTGGCGGCCCCGTGCTGTCGTCAGCGATTGCACGGCTCGCATCCGGCGGCTATGTGGCGGTCTGTGGACTCGTGGTGGGACCGAACTTGAAACCACTGTGTTTCCCTTTCTGCTGCGCGCGATCAACGTCGTTGGCATCGATTCGGTGCGCTGTCCCACGCCGCGACGCGTCGAAGCGTGGGAGCGGCTTTCGGAATGCGTGCCAGGCTCACAGCTCGACAGCATGATTCGCGAGATATCGCTCGAACAGCTCGTCGATGCTGCGGACGAGCTGGCAAAAGGGCGGGGGCATGGCAGGACGGTAGTCAATCTGAAGGCGGACCCCAGATCGGGGTGATGTGTCGGGTCGATGTCCCATGCCTTTGGGAAGCGTTCGGTGTTGACCGGGCTTGGCGAGAGATGTCGCCGGGAGACATGACGGACGGGACGTCGCGAGGTCGTAGTCCCGCAGCGATGCGCGTCCGGCTGGTTGCTTCCCCCGCAGGATTCAGCTTGTGCAACAAGCTCGCGAAACGGGACAGGCCACCGGGTATCCGCGAAAACGCGGCGAGTCCCGGCATGTCCGTTACGGACGGCTTCGCGATGTGCAGGCCGCATTGCTGCTCGAAAGAGGTTCGAAGCGACCAATGGGATGCGTGAGATGTTCTGGCCTGGAGTGACACGCCCATGTATCAACAGTTTCTTTGCCGGCGCGAAACAGGCGTAGGTGTGCCCGACGATGTTCGCGTACTGCTTGCCGGTCTCGAATTCGAAAAATCCCCGAGAACGTTGACTTTTCCGGCGCTATCGCGCGACGAAATTCGGTCTGCGCGTCGCTTCTGCGATGAGCGCGACGCAGTGCGGTTCGCCGCTACGCGTTCCATGCTCCGGGCGCATCTTGCGCGAGAGGTTGGTTTCAGTGATAGCGATCTTGACTTCTCCCGGTCAGCCATGGGTCGGCCATTTCTCAGCAACTGTCCCGGCTCGACGATCGATTTCAACGTTTCTCATAGCGGTGCTTTTGCGCTCGTTGCCTGGTCGCATTGCCGCCGGGTCGGCGTCGACATCGAGCAATGTTCGGCGTCGCTGAATTGGGAAACCCTGCAGGATAGGGTGCTGGGTGAGTCGGATCGCGCTGCGTTTTCAGCGCTGCCGCACCAGAAGCGACGCGACCAGTTCTTTGACGTCTGGGTCGCGAACGAGGCATTTCTCAAGGCGCACGGGAGTGTCGGAGCCGGGCTCGCCGATTTTTCTGTGCTGTGGCCAGGGGTTCTGTCGCGGTAAGACGATTTGGGCGAACGATAACGATATGATGAGGATCGCTTACATCGCCAGCGAGTAGAATTGCCGGGCGGCCGATGGCTTGAGTTCGCCTGCGTCTTCCATCTGCCCCTTGGCGATCATATGCATGAGTTCAATGCCGCTCAACAAGATGCGGGCACAATGAAATTCCTTGAATCCCAAGATGGGTCGGGTACGGCGCTTGATCGCCCGATGGTCTTGTTCCACGATATTGTTGAGATACTTGGCCTGGCGGATCTTGATGGGCGTCTCACGCTCGGCGTTCACGGCGCGCAGCCCGGCCAGATTGGCACTACTCTTGTCGATGGTTACCGTTTCGGGCGCGCCATTCTGATCGACGGCCTTCTCGAAGTACCGTCGGGCCGCCTCCTTGTCCGCTTGGCTCGCAGCAGGAAGTCAACCGTGTTGCCGGCCTTGTCGACGGCGCGGTAGAGATACTTCCATGTACCCCGGTACCTTCACATAGGTTTCGTCCATCCGCCAGTTCTTGCCGACCGGGCGCTTGCAGCGGCGGAACGCCTTTTCAAGCACCGGCAAAAGCTTGATGGCCCGCCGGTGCACGGTCGAATGATCGACCGCGATCTCGCGTTCCGACATCATCTCCTCGAGATTGCGCAGGCTCAGCGGGTAGGCCACGTACCAACGCACGTACACCAACATTATCTCGAGCGGATAGTGCAACCGCTTCAGCACTTTGGCTAGCGCTGGACTCAGCGCTTTCATTGTCGTTCACATCATCCTGTAAGGTCCCGCAGCATACCAGCCTCCGCTATTGCAACAGAACCGTGTAATGTTCCTGGATGCGCAGATCCGACTCGTGATACAGCAGTCCGTCGAGTACATAGGTCGAATCGCGCACACCGACGTTCACGAGGTTCGGATAGAACGGCGCGTACTGGTCGGAGATGTGCGTGTAGAACATGCGTCCGGGCTCGGCGCCGTATTTCGGATTCACGTGTCCCGTGCTCTCGGCCTTGTTGCCCGCACGGAAGCGCTGCCCATCGGATGACGAGGTGGTGCCATCGCCCCAGTGGGCGGCGAACGGAAGGGCGAACTGTGCGTTGACGAGTTCAGCGAGCGCCTGTGAGTAGGTCTCATCCCGGATGTGCCACGCCTGCAGCCACGACAGTTTCGCGTAGGGTATCCGACGGTTGATCATTCTGATATGCGTGGGTTGGTTACCGCATGACAAACAAAACGTCGGGGAGCTGCCTCAATCTAGATTTGAGGGTTGTGCTGTTTCCAGTTACCTCCTAGTGTTGCCAAGAGGGTTCTCTCACCGTTGCCTGGTCCTAGCCCAAACATCCTGTTGCGTGCTCAACTAACCTCTCATGCTGGCTAAGCCCAACTGAGGGGGGCGACGTGTTGCCCGGTTGCCCAGATAAAGCCTACGAGTTCGCGCGCAATGGCGGTACAGATTGGTTCTTGAGCTTGCCGCGTGCCATCAGGTTTCGAAAGCGCTGACACAGCCGCTTTTGCGCCGCGATCTCCTGGACCTCCGGCGGTGTACGCTCTGCGCGCCGCTGCAGGATTGCGGTCTTTCGTGCGGGATGTCGGTAGGCCCACGCTGCTTCAACCAGCATGCGTCGCACATGGCTGTTGCCCGTCCGCTTGCGTCCACCTCGAGCGGCCCATGTAGCGATAGCCATGGCGCGACAGAAACGACGGCAGCCATTGCTTGGCCTGGCGTTGCAGATGCTTCATGTCCTCCCGCGCACGGGGCAGATCGCGCAGCGCCTCCTGTGCCTCATCCGGAATCCACACGGGGCTCAACTCGCCGGCTCGGTGCAGGCGCGCCAGGCTTAGGGCCTCGCGCCGGTCGGTCTTCACACGTTCGCCCGGCTTCTTCGGAATCAGCGACGGCGCCACGACCTGACAGTCCTGCTTGAGCTCACGCAGCTGTCGGCAAATTGTGTAGCCGCAGGGGCCGGCTTCGTAGCAGAACGACAACCTTCCCGTGCCGCGCCTGACCTGTGCCACCAGTTTCGCGATGGCCTCGGGCGTGATCACGATCTCGCCCATATACCGCAGCTCGCCGGCCGTGTCGGCGACCGCCACGGCAACCGTTTCCTGATGTACATCCAGGCCCACGTACTTGCTAAACTTGTTCATGACCTGCCCCCCCAATGCGGCTCTGAGCCGCGGTGTAGCCCACCTCAAGCTTAATCCGCGTACCTTGAGGTGCGGCAGGTCCATACATGATGTCTAGGGGTCAGATTTCAATCGGCGTTGACACCGTCGCGGGAGTCGTCCATCACATCAGACCATCACGGGCGACCGCCCCTCTGGCTCTGACACCGTTTGTCCGCAACCCCACATTGCCTACATCCGTCGGCCCGATTGGAAGAAATTCGACACTTCACGTCGAGATGGCCAGACTCCGTTGGCTGTCTCGTGCTCGCATTCAGCGCCAGCGACCTTCAGCCGTACGCCTACCACGTGCATATGCTCACCGGATGGCCACCGCGCGAACCGGTTGCGATCTGGCTGCGCGTTTACCGCGTCACCTCGCAAGGCTCAAACCATTGCAGAGCATTGGGTTTGGACTGCGGCCGCGCTTGAAACCATTAGCAACCGATGCACATGTGATGGCGTTGGCCCAAGTTTTGCGTTTGCTTTTCGCGGACCATTATGAGTGGATTGAATTAGGACTTACGCAGCGTCGAGCGTTGCGCCTTTATGTCTCGACCAACTGCACGCTGACCAACTTCGCCGACCACGTTGACAACATGAGCCACGATGCCATCAACCGTTTTTTGCGACGGGAGTACATGACGCTGCGCCTGGTGTGGGACAACGTGCGTGGGCAGCTCGTCGCGCATGAAGACGGCTGCGTCGTATTCGACGATTCCGTGACCGACAAGGACTTCTCGCACAAGATCGAACTCGTGCGGCGGCAATACAGCGGCAACGCCCACGGCCTCATCAAGGGCATCGGTGTGGTGAACTGTGTGTACGTGAATCCGCAGAGCGGCGAATACTGGATTATCGATTACCGTATTTACGATCCGGACGGCGACGGCAGGTCCAAACTCGATCACGTGCTGGACATGCTGACCAACGTGGTTCATCACAAAAACCTGCCGTTTCGCCGCGTGCTCATGGATATGATGCTGTTCATCGAATCGCTTTGGAGGACGTACTACTGCCCGCTGCGCAGTAACCGGCTGGTCGACGACTCCGAAGGTGAATTGCCATACCGGCATGTTGATTCGCTGCAATGGGACGCCCATTCTCTCGCGCACGAAGACGATCAAGATCAGGGGCTTTCCGAAACATCACAAGGTGAAACTGTTCCGGGTAGAGGTGTCGACACACCGCACGGACTGGGTCGTGACCAACGAGCTCACCCAGGATTCTTTGCCGGCGACACAAGACGCGTGTGGCCTGCGATGGAAGGTCGAGCAGTTAAACCGCGAACTCAAGCAGCTCACGGGTCTTCAGCGTTGCCAGTGCCGAAAGGCCGGCATCCAGCGCAACCATATCGCGAGCGCGGTACTCGTATGGGTCCGTCTGGCCGATATCGCGCGCAAGACCGGGCGCACGCTCTACCAAGTCAAGCAGAACTGCTCGATGATTTCCTCCGCCGCGAACTCAGAAATCCGTCCGTAACCATGCGTTTTGCGTAAGTCCTATGAATGACGATTGAACACGAAATCAAATCTCAACGGCGCTGCAGTTACAGCCGGCGTTTTTGCGCGAGCACCCAACACGGTTGCGGAGCGTGTGCCTGCCACGAACCCGCGACCCTTGTCTGGACGGATCACGGGGACTGCGTACACGCACAAGGAATGCGGCTAACACTGGCACGCAAACCACGACAACGGCAAGGATTGCGGCAATGCAATAGGGGAGTGTTCAAAAGTGTCAAAGCCACCATGCCGAATGTCTACTGACATTACAAGATGACAAAATTAGACGCTTCTTTGCACGCCGTGCCGTCCGGCCAAGACTCTGGGCTTTCTTGCCTCATCATGATGGCGATGTTGCACGGCCTTCCGGTTGATGAATCTCAGCTGCGCCACCAATTTGGGAACAACGTCTTTGGCAACCAGTTGCTGCTGTTGGCGGCCAAGGAAATCGGCATGACAGCAAAGCTGGTGCATCAGTCCGTGGACCGAATTGATCGCGCTCCGTTGCCAGCCATCGGTATCGACAACGACGGGCAGTATTTCATCGCAGGAAAATACGATACTAGTGGGGAAGAGCCGCGAATGGTCATGCAACGGCCGGGTAGCACACCAGTTATCCTCCCATTGAATGAATTCATCGGGTTATGGTCCGGGAAGCTAATTTTTTGCACCAGCAAAGCTAGTTTTACCGGAAACCTGGCCAAGTTCGACTTCACGTGGTTTATCCCTGCGATCGTAAAATATCGGAGTCTGCTGCGCGAAATTTTATTGATATCCCTAGTATTGCAAATCATCGGCCTTGTCACGCCGATGTTCTTTCAGGCCGTAATGGATAAGGTTCTTGTCAGTAATGCGATGCAGACGTTGAATGTGATCGCGATTGGGCTCATTTCTGCGATCTTCTTTGAAGTGACCTTGACTGCAATTCGAAACTGGGTATTTGCTCATACCAGCAGCAAGATCGACGTTGAACTCGGAGCTCGGCTATTCCGCCACCTGTTAGGCTTGCCGCTAACGTATTTTCATACTCGCAGGGTTGGTGATTCAGTGGCGCGCGTACGGGAGTTGGAAAATATCCGAAGTTTTTTGACCGGCAACGCCATGACATTAGTGCTGGATCTGATTTTTTCGATCGTATTCTTTGCTGTAATGATGGTTTACAGCGGAGCGCTAACGTTAATTGTGACTGTCTCGATTCCGCTCTATGCACTGCTATCAATGGTGTGCACGCCTATCATTCGCAACCGACTTGATGCCAAGTTCAATCGCAGCGCCGAAAACCAATCGTTTCTGGTTGAGACGATCAGTGGGATTGATACCGTCAAGGCGATGGCCGTCGAACCCCGCTGGACTCAGAAGTGGGACAAACAGCTAGCTGCCTATGTAGCCGCGGGGCTGTCTGTCAATAACGTCGCGGCCATCGCCAATAGCGGGGTCACACTGATAAGTAAGCTAGTCAACGTAGCCATCATGTGGTGGGGCGCGAAGCTCGTGATAGACCAAAAGATGACAGTAGGTGAATTGGTTGCTTTCAATATGCTGGCAGGGCAGGTCTCCAACCCAATCTTGCGCCTAGCGCAACTATGGAATGATTTCCAGCAGGTAGGCGTCTCAATGGGAAGATTAGGCGACATCCTCAACGCTCGCACGGAGGTCGTCGGCCGCAAGTCGCGCTTGCCGAAGCTGACCGGTGCGGTGGAATTCGACCGTGTTGTGTTCCGCTATCGGCCCGATGCACCGGAAGTCATTCGCGGAGTTTCATTGTCCATCAGGCCGGGCGAGGTGATTGGAATTGTTGGTCGTTCGGGTTCGGGAAAAAGCACGCTTACGAAGCTGGCACAAAGGCTCTACATCCCGGAAAGCGGGCGTGTACTAATTGACGGTCACGATATTGCTACGATTGAAACCGCTTCATTGCGCCAGCAAATCGGAGTGGTGCTGCAAGAAAACATGCTATTCAATCGATCGATACGAGACAACATCGCGTTGTCAATGCCGAACGCCTCTCTGGATGCGATCATCGCAGCGGCTAGCCTTTCCGGTGCGCATGAGTTTATTTGCCAGTTGCCAGAAGGATACGACACGATGGTAGGCGAGCACGGCACCGGTCTGTCGGGCGGGCAAAGGCAACGCGTTGCGATTGCCCGTGCGCTCCTTCCCAATCCGCGAATCCTGATTTTTGACGAGGCCACGAGCGCATTGGACTATGAATCGGAGAAGATCATTCACAAAAACATGCGAAGCATCTGCCGTGGGCGCACTGTGCTGATCATCGCGCACCGACTATCAACCGTCCGTGGGGCGAATCGCATCGTGACAATGGAGCGCGGCCAGATAGCGGAGGTCGGCAGTCACGAAGAGCTCCTCAAGATCCCGCAGGGAATGTACGCTCACTTGTACAGCCTGCAGCAGGGGGGCATGGCGTGAATCTGCGTCACCAATGGCAGGCATGGGGTGAACTGTGGCGCAGGTACCGCGATCATTTCGCGTACGCGTGGCGGGAGAGACGCGCACTTACACCACGTGACCTGAACTCCGAGGAGGCGGAGTTTTCGCCTGCAGCTCTATCGTTGCAGGAAAAACCGGTCTCGCCAACTGGCCGCTGGGTGGCAAAGATCTTAATTCTGTGGATTGTAGTCGCAATCACGTGGTCAATTCTGGGGCATGTCGACATAGTTGTGAATGCCGTCGGCAAGGTGATTCCATCAGGATACAGCAAGGCTCTTGCGTCAGTTGAGGTCGCTCGCGTGCGAGCATTGCACGTCACGGAAGGTCAGACGGTTCACGCTGGCGACGTTCTCGTTGAACTCGATTCGCGCACTGTGGACAGCGACCTAGAAAAGGCTCGCGGCGGTGCAGCGATAGCTGCATCGCACGCTGCCGGTGCACGCGCTTTGATTGCGGCGGTTGACAGCGATCGGCCGCCTGTTCTGGCGCCGAATTCGGGCGTTCCGCGTGAGCGCTGGCATGAAACCGAACAGAACTTGAACGGGCAGTGGCATGACTATGTCGCCAAGCGGCGCCGATTGGAGGGAGAGATCAGCCACGCTGAAGCGGCGCTTCCGTTGGCAGTAGAGCGCGAGCGGGACTACGCGCAGCTGTCGAAAGAAGACGACGTGTCACGCGATGCATATCTCAAGAAGAAGCAGGAGCGTATCGACCTCCAGGCTCAACTTATTGACGCGCGAAACCAGAGAGCGGTTTTGATTGCGGAAACGCGCAAGACGGCACTCGATGCGCTGGACGACGCGGAGCGGGTGCTCAATGATGCTACGAAGGATGCTGCACGCGCCGAAGCGCACGGCGACCTTCTCAAACTGGTTGCGCCTGTGGACGGTACTGTGCAGCAACTGGCTGTACATACTATCGGAGGAGTGGTCCCGGCGGCTGTGCCTTTGATGAAGCTAGTTCCCACCAAGAGCAAGGTAGAGGTCGAAGCCTTTATCGAAAGTAAGGATGTCGGTTTCGTCAGGGAGGGACAAAGCGCGGCTGTCAAGATCGATGCCTTCGAATACATAAAATACGGCACTGTTGCTGCGCGTGTGACCCATGTTTCACACGACGCTATCAAGGATGAGAAGCGGGGGCTGATTTATTCCGTAAAGGTGATGCTGGATCGACCGACGATGGAAATTGATGGCCGATCCGTTGCCCTGACGCCTGGTATGGGCGTAAGTGTCGAAATCAAAACTGGAACGCGACGAGTCATTGAATATGTTTTGTCACCGCTTATTGAGGAATCCCGCGAGAGTTTGCATGAACGGTAAGAGAGCGAGCAGCCGGCTGCGCGGAATAGTGATTCTGCTTGGCTTATTCGTCGGCGCACGCGCCCATAGCTCTGGCGTACCGGACCTTCTGGAAGACCCGCTGCTGACCCGACCGCCCCTGCTCAGTCATGGTGCCATTTTACAAAGTGGAACGCCGGCGGTTACATGTCCCGCCGCCATCGATCTCGCACGGCCGCTGACCTTGGCCGGCGCAGTCGACATCGGTTTATGCAACAACCCACAGATCGGTGCTTCGTTTGCCGCAATCAAAGCGCAAGCCGCGGCGGTCGGCGAAGCACGGGCGTCCTATCTTCCAACGCTGTCGGCAGATGTATCACCCTTACGTACCCGGACACAGTACCCTGACTCGCCTATTTCTAGCTCAACCGCAAATGGGCATACCCTGAGTGCGGGCGTGGCTTGGCGAATGTTCGACTTTGGCGCGCGCGCTGCGAGCAGCGAAGCTGCAAACCGTTCATTGCAGGCCGCTTTGGCTAGCCACGACGCGTCGATTCAAAAGGTGATGTCGGACATTGTGGAGGCTTACTTCAACGCACAGATGGCTCAGGCGACGCTAGCGGCGCGCGCCGAATCTACCTCGATGGCTCAACAAACCTATGAGGCCGTTGAACGCCGGCAGCGAATGGGCGTGGCTGAGCAAAGCGATAGCTTGCAAGCCGCCACGGCCCTTGCCAAGGCGAAACTCGCCGAACAGCAGGCTGCCGCGGACGATCGCGTATCGAATGGAGCTTTGCTCTATTTTCTCGGGGTAGCTCCTTCAACCGAACTGAGGCTCGCAGGATTGGAAGACGCGGCGACATCTCATGTTGTGGAAGACCTGAATTACTGGCTCGAGGAGACTGCCACGCGGCATCCAGCGATTATCGCGGCCCGCGAGCAGTGGAAAGCCGCGCGGGCGGAGGTGAAGGTCGCACGGTCCGAAGGCCTACCGACTATTGACCTCGTGGGCAACTTTTATCAGAACGGTTACCAGAACCAAGGGATGCAGGCGATTCACAGTAATACAACAACTGTGGGTATCACTGTGACGATTCCGTTCTTTGATGGGTTCTCAAGCACATACAAGGTGAGAAGAGCGCAAGCGCAGGCAGAACAAAGCGAGTCCCAGCTCCATGATACTGAGCAGCAAGTTTTAACGGACGTGATTAAGGCTCAGGCGGAGGCTGTCGCCGCGGCAGGAAAATTGCAAGCCGCGAAAGAGCTGCTTCGAGCGGCCCGCTCTGCGGTTGCGTCTTCGCGGCGGCGCTACGACAAGGGCGTTGCCAACATCCTTGAGTTGCTATCGGTGCAGTCGGCACTTGCGGACGCTCAGCAGGAGCGAGTTCGCAGCGTTGTCGAATGGGAGTCGGACCGCGTGAAGCTGCGGGCGGCAGCCGGCGCACTTGATCGGAGTGCGATAGGAGATCATGTGTTCTAGCGGGGAATCCAGTTTGCCGCAAGCATCGGACTGGCGGTGGTTATGGAGCAGCTGCCATCCGTAATGGGCATTCCCTTTGAAGACGGAGTCCCGGTGATTGAAAGCGCACCGGTTCCTCAAGCGCTGGCCGCCTAATCATGCGACCGACCCGCATACGCCACTCTTGACGATTTCTCCGGCATATCAGCGCAAGATGAAACTCAATCTCCACGATCTCTCTTCTATGCGCGTTCATGTGTTTGAAGGGGCCCGGAATAGTTGGTAGGCAGTTTGAAAGGCGTGCCTGCTTGTTCCTCAAGTGTTGTGATTTGTGATCTTTTCAGGGGGTGACATGGCGTCAATTACGCGAAGCAGAAGGGAACTGGTCGTTACGGAAAGACAGGGATTTTTGACGAAATCATCAAAAACGGGCGAGACGATCGAGGGTAGAGTAGATAACAATATCGATGTGTTACGTAATTCACTTGGGAGCCCATTAATCAGCGCAGGATCTGGAAATTTTAACGATATGATCGGCGGTCAAGCCAACTCAGTGGGGCTCGCTCGTAACGATTTCGACTCTATGTCAATTGATTGCGGGCTTCCAAAATCAACTCGTATGTACAGGACCGATGATATCGCCCAAACCGGTGTCAATGGCTTGAGAACCCATCTTTCAGAGCTTACGGATAGAGTCGATATATACCGAAACTGCGTCGCCGCATATCTATCTGATACGATCGATAGCTTTGAAATGCGCAGATATAACGACAAGATCGCCTGCGTTCATCCGCAGCCACAATCACAGCAAAAATACACATACAGCTCGATACTTTCAGATTTACAAAGCGTTGCTAGCGCCATTGGAAGCGGTGGATTAACAGACGCACAATTGAATAGTCTTAAGACTTACGCGTCAGAAGTATCGGCGCAACTTGGAAAATCGTCATGCCTTGCCTATGTGACCAATGCATTGGTCAACGGCAACGCCGCTAACGTTGACTGGACGGGCGGACAGAACACCTCATCCAAGCTGGGCGATCTTGCCCCTGGCAGTAGTCAGCTCCAGTTCAACGAGCTGATTGATAAATGGTTCCTAGGTTCCGACAACCCATCGTTGTCGGGCCTTGGCGGTAGCTATGCGAACGTTACGCACCCGTTGTTCGGCACGAGCGGCGCGCCAACTGCAAACGATGTCAACCAAGGCCGCGTAGGCGACTGTTATCTGATGGCGGCACTCGCATGTGTGGCACAGGATGAGCCGAGCAAAATTGCGTCGATGTTTACGAGTGATGGCAACGGGGTTTACGGGGTTAGGTTCTTTGATGGCCCAGGAAATCCCGTTTACGTTACTGTGAATGATGCAGTTGCTCAAAATGCTGCGGAAAATTCCTGTGATAGCTGGGTTCAAATTCTCGAGAAGGCCTTTGTAGAATACCAGCACATGAACGGCCTCGCGAATCAATATAAAGCAATTGACGGTGGCTGTGACATTGGCCTCACGGCTGTGACTGGAAGGCAAGCGGAGTCCTATGAGTGTTCCTCTTTTTCACAGACATCGTGGGATGACACGGTGAAGCAATCCATCATCAGTGGTTTGAATAATAAAACCGAGGTGATGTACGGTTGCTCTCAGAACACTACGGATCCTTCAGGCCAGATAGAGCTGGTGAACGAACACATGTTCTCTGTTCTTGGGTATGACCAATCAACCGGGGATTTTATTCTCCGGAATCCGTGGGGAAACCATAATGGCAACAATCGATACGACACTCAGTTTGAAGTGTCTGCCGATCAACTTTGGAACAAGGGTGGGGGCGGCGAAGTAATCATTTCAGATCCCGAATCTAATTGCGTTGCCAAATCCACATCCGGTGGCACGCTTGGTAGTCAGGTTAATAGCCTGGTCGCCAGTATGAGCGCGCTGCATTTTCAATCATCCGAATGGGGTGCGGCGTATACGAGGCTGCATTCGGTCGATCAGCAAATCAACACAACACAACACATATAGCGTAGGCCAAAACGCAAGGTGGATCGAAGGTGTGAAGGTCTACCACCCGGGACTGCGGCGAGGCGTCACGCGCGGATGGCGGGCGATGATCAGACGCCGCAGTGCGATTGAGCCAGCCATCGGCCACATGAAAACAGATGGCAAACTCGATCGGAACTGGCCGAAGGGAGCGCTCGGTGACGCGCTGCATGCGACACCCGTCCAACAATTTGGGGTGTTTTTTCATGAGCAAGTACAGCGTGCGGTTCAAGCGCTCGGTTGTCCTTGAACTCAACAGAATACGTTTGTTTCGTCTTCAACTCGTACCTCTGACTCTTCTCGATAAGAAAGTTCAGAGGCGACAACTACTATGACGCCGGGGGCTCATTGAGCCGATCCTCGATCCACTATTCCATGCGGATTCGTATGGTTATCGTCCCAAGCGTACCACGCATGAAGCGGTGCATCGGGTGGCGACGGCGATTGTTCAGTGGAAGACCCGAGTCATAGATCTGAATTTGCGTGCGTACTTTGACACCGTGCGGCATCACCTACTGCTCGAAAAAGTGGCGCGTCGGGTCAATGACCGGGACGCCATGCATTTGCTGAAGCTGATGCTGACGGCATCGGGTAAGCAAGGTGTTCCGCAAGGCGGGGTGATTTCGCCACTGCTCAGTAACGTCTACCTCACTGAGGTGGATCGGATGCTGGGGCGGGCGAAAGAAGCCACGCGCAATGGGAAGTATACCTACGTCGAGTATGCCCGCTTCGCTGATGATCTCGTCGTGCTGATCGATGCACACCCGCGCCATGACTGGCTGCTGGGGGCGGTAAGCAGACGACTACGGGAGGAGTTTGACAGGCTACAGGTCGAGGTGAACGAGGAGAAGAGCCGCACCGTGGATCTGAGATGCAAGGAGAGCTTCGGCTTTCTGGGGTTTGACTTCCGTCAATTCCG
This sequence comes from Paraburkholderia sp. BR10882, assembly GCF_040948855.1. Classification (NCBI taxonomy): domain Bacteria; kingdom Pseudomonadati; phylum Pseudomonadota; class Betaproteobacteria; order Burkholderiales; family Burkholderiaceae; genus Paraburkholderia; species Paraburkholderia sp. BR10882. The sequence goes on from NZ_JBFPKP010000032.1 coordinate 50,086, forward strand.
CAGCTTCGGGACAGGGCGTGGCGAGCGCACTACACGCCGAAGCTGAAGAAGCGTACGGCGTTACTGCGCAAGCTCAAGGAGGTGTTCCGGCGATACCAGTCACAGCCGGTAAATCCAGTAGTCTAACTGATTAATCCGGTGCTGCGGGGCTGGGTGCATTACTTCGCTATCGGGGACTCCAACGAGTGCTTCAACTTCATCAGGGACTGGGTGGAAAAGAAGATCCGGCGCCACATGGGGCGATCCCGGAACCGACGGGGCTTCGGCTGGAAGCGGTGGAGTAGGCGTTGGCTGTATGAGGAACTGGGGCTGTTCAATGGCTACAGGGTCCGCCGTACCGTCGCACCGAAAGCGCGCCCGGCATGATAGGCCCCATAAACCTTGACGTGAAGCAAACAGGAGAGCGTAGTGCGGGAAAACCGCAAGCTGCGTTCGACGTGGCGGGAGCTGGAAACGTGACTATGGCAGCCGGACTGAGGGCCACCGCGAAAGCGGTGGAAAGACCACCGGAGCCTACCGTGCGCGCGCCAGTTCTCGACCCTACCTGAGAGGGCCTGCGGGTGCGATTCCCGCGGGCTACTCACCCACGGTGTACGGGGGATCTGAGGCGGGGAATTGAAGGCGGTGGACTTGGTCTGGACGAATTGGTTCGTCACGGGGCGCAGCAAGTGATTCAATAAGCGATCGAAGCGGAGCTGGCAGAACTGATGGAGCGGTTCGCGAACGTCAAGACTTTGCACGGGCAGCGCGCCGTCGTGCGCAACGGCTGCTTGCCAGAGCGCGAGGTGTTGACAGCCGCCGGCCCGATTGCCGTGAAGGTGCCAAAAGGTGCGCGACCGATCGGGATCGGGCGTGAAGTTCAATTCGACGATTGGCCGCCGTACGTGAGGAGTCGCCTCGCGTGAGCGCAGCGCTGCCCTGGCTGTATCTGAAGGGTATCTCGACGGGCGATATGAGCGAAGCGTTGAGCGTGCTGCCAGGCGATGACGCCAAGGGCTTGTCGGCCAACGTGGTAAGCCGGCTTAAGGCGCAATGGGCCGACGAGCATGTGGCCTGGAGCCGGCGTGATCTGTCGGAGTCGCACTATGTCTATTGGTGGGTCGACGGCATTCACACGGGGCTGCGCAGCGAGAACTCCGATGGGCAATGCTTGCTCGTGATCATCGGCGTGAAACCGGACGGGAGCAAAGAGCGTGTGGCGATCGGCGATGGGTATCGCGAGACGAAAGCGTCGTGGCTGGAGCTTCTGCTCGACCTGAAAAAGCGCGGTCTGAAGGCAGGACCTCTGGCTGGCGGTCGGCGACGGCGCAATGGGCTTCTGGGCGGCGACTCGGTGCAAGACGATCGACCGGTTCAGCAGAAACTCGCCGCTTGATATCGACCGTCACGATGCTGCCCATACACCACTCTTGACGTTAGCTCTGTTTCGTGTTGCGTGAAGACAAAGAGATCGTGGATTCCGCTCATTGTGAGTGAATGAGGGCGAATGAATGAGGGGGGTGTGACTGCGGCCGCGCTCCGATGTCCCGGACCAAGATTCCCGGTTGAAACTTGCATGTAGAACAGTCATCTCATCCATCGCTTGGCTTCATGACGCCAACCCGGTTCGTGTAAGCCTGGCTGGCGGCGCAGCGGGAAGGGGATTCTGCTGCATAACCCGGGGGTGTCCGGAAGGGGAGATTTGGGGGGCCATATGCGGTTAAAGAGCGCGACGCGCGGCAATGGTCTGTATTTGGACAAGGTAGGTCGACGCAAATCAATTTGCGAGTTTGGTGCGTCGGCTACTTTTCTTTAAGCATATCCTATATTGATAGAAAACGTCGATAAGGAAATGAAAATGGCAACGGGTAAGGTTAAATGGTTCAACGATGAAAGAGGGTACGGATTCATTCAGCCAGACGACGGAAGCTGCGATCTGTTTGTGCATTACTCTGATATCCAGATAGAGGGATTCAAGACGCTACAGGATAATCAAAGGGTAACCTTCGAAGCAAAAAACGGGCCCAAGGGCAGGCAGGCGATAAGCATCCAGCCGCACTGACCATGCGCTTTCTGGTAATGCCGCGGCAGCAAGGAAGACATCGGCGCAATGCGGCATCAGGTGGCCGCCGGTAGGTGGCGTTTAATCTGGGCGAGGAGAGCTGGAACCTAACACTGGTTGATAGCCGAGGTGACACAGCGGCGGAATGGTCGCTGCGCGTGATACGGCAGCTGTCCTCATCGCGAACGCAAGGGTGCGATGCAATCCCGGCAATGCGCACGGTTCTAGAGTCCAATTCGCAGCTTGGCATGTCAATGTCATAGAGCCAGCGTGTATGGCGCCCGGATCGAAGGTTGGGCCTGGGCTGCTTTCTGTGTAGGCCTATCACCTCATGCCGGATATGATGCCACCCCTGTTATTGACGTGCTCGTTCGATACACGGCTAGCTGTTTCGTGCATGCGGATATCGCGGGTTGTGTTATTGCAACATGCAGCGAACGGGAAGGTGTTTCGGTCCACAAACGAAGTTTGACTCCATGTATTCGATCTCACCCACTAGCTCAGCGCGTTGCAATCTCGGAATCAGCTCATCGAACAGAATCCGCATCTCCATGTGCGCGAGATGTCGACCAAGGCATACGTGGCCGCCGACACCGAACGCGATATGTGGGTTGGGTCTGCGATCAATATTGAATGTGAATGGCGAAGGGAAGACTTCTTCGTCGCGATTCGCCGAGCCATAGCACAACATCAGCCAATCTCCTTTGCGAATTTTGCGGCCCCGGATATTAGTGTCGGCAGTCGCTGTACGCATGAAATGATGAACCGGCGATGCGAATCTAAGGCATTCATCGATAAAATGTGGAATGAGCGATCGATTTGCCTGAAGCTGTGGTAGCAACTCCATAAAGCGGCACAATGCCCACATTGCGACCGACGTGGACGACGACACTGTATGATGCCCTGCGGCAGCGATAATTACGTAATAGCCGAGGCGGGTTACGTCATCGATAGGCTGCCCATTGATGACCGCGTTGGCTAGCAAAGTCGCGACATCATTGCGCGGGTCCTTCCGGCGCGCTTCGTTTAAGCTTTCGAAGTACTCCCTGAAGTCGTCAACTACAGACAGGAGCGCATTGCCCGTCGCACTGCTCGCGTCGCCTTGGCGCACCGTATCGCGTGTGTATTCCTCGTCTTCACTCCCGAACATCTCGTAAGTTAGTGCAAGTATGCGAGGAAAATCCTCCTGAGGGACACCGAGAATATCCATGATTACGTGCAGTGGGTACTGCGACGCGAATGCGCCTGAAAAATCGATCACCTTTCCGTTGTGTTGCTGCAGCTTCGCGACCATCGCACGGGCTAGCGATCTAATACGGTCTTCAAGCTTGAGAATACTGTTCGGCATGAACCAGGATTGAGTCAGCGCGCGTAAACTTTTGTGTTCTTCGCCATCGATGTGCACGAGCGACCGAACAATGTTCGGTGAACCGGTCGTGGACATAATATGCTCTATCGATGCTCTAGGGCGACACACGACAGAATAATCTCCATTATGGAATAGAGAATTATTCCGTGAGATCATAGAGACGTCGGCGTGTTTTGTAATCACCCAAAACGGGTCATGCCCGGCAGCCGTCGCTCTCCCGACAGGGTTGTTTGCGCGTGCCCAAGTGTAAATTTCGTGGAGGCCATCGATGTCCGTGTGGGACTTCGGATCGACGATGCGGTTCGCTATTTCTCTTGGTAGGTCATATTTTTGCATTCTGTTTGAGTCCAGGGGAGGTTCGTGTTAGTGGACGCGCGACACGAACGAGCGTCGACGCGCGCGATGATCCAGTCTGCTAACGTAGAGAGCTCATTTCAGTTGGTGCTTGCCGATCGATTTAACTTTATCGCAGGCGGGTGCTCCCCGCGGGTGGTGGTTGGTGTGGTGGCTGTCAATTTTCGTCCGGGGTATCTAATTATCATATTATGATTTCTCATTTCATCCTTAATCCATATCAACATTGTTCTTTGATATCGACGATATTGAGAATACGCGGCGGAACGTATGCAAATTAGTGCGCGGACTGTAGTCTCCTGTTGAAGTTAAGATAATTAATTGGTGTGATGGTTTCGCCAGTTTAACCAATAAGACGCAACGCCGATCAGGAATGCCAGGAAGGTCAGAAAATTTAGTCATGCATCGAAAGTGGGGGCGTGACTCGCCAACGCTGGCAGCGTCAGTCGCGTCATTTGGGAGGATCGATCGGTGCTGTGAGTCGTTGCATTCCAGCATGTTTAGCTCTATTCAGAACTTTTGACGGATCGCGGCGCGAGCAAGGATCTGGCGATTGCTGGATGAGTCACCCACATTCGCGACGCTCGCAACAGCGGGAACCCCAAGAGACGATGTCCCAGATGCTTGTTGCCAACCGATTTCGAAATAGACGTCGGTTCGCTTGGATAAAAAGTAGTCTGTTGAAATCGTTACTTGGTTGAAGTGCTGGTTTCCGAGTATGTGTCCCGAAACGTCTTGAATGCCATTCGATTGCAAGTAGTCGTATGATGCTGCGACTGTCCACGCTTGGCTGAAACGATACATTATTCCGACATCGTAGTTGTTGAATATGACTGTTCCGTCCAGCTGAGGCAGGGCGAGATTCGCGTATTGAACATTAGAGAACGATGCTGCCACGATGACGGGGCCGATTGTGAAGTTGGATGCTACGACTACAGACTGATACGCTTGGGCGGAGGCATATCCACGGTTGATAGCACCTTGAAGAGGAGAGATTCCATTCAAATAAGCAGTAAAAAATCCTGTGCCTGGCGCTGCGGTGGGGTTCTTAAAGTACTCGAATGATGCCCCCAGTTTCAATGGCCCGTTCACGTAACCTGCACCTACCGAATAACCACTGGTAGATGTGAAGTTACCGGCAATACCACCAAAGCTGTACTCAATTCCGAAGCTCGCGCCGTAGATGTCAGGGCTCATGTATCGGACAGAATTATTCGGTCGAACCGTGTTGGACGCATTGTCCAGATCCCCTGGGTGTCCCGCCGGCGCGCCTCCGACCAGTGCTTCGGCAGTCAGCGGCTCGGGAAAGTAGAAGATCATGTCGTATTGACGTCCAAATGTCAGGCCGCCGCAGTTGTCGCTTTTGATACCGATGAAGGCTTGACGACCAAATAGCAGGCCGCCCTGACCAGCCTGACCTTGATTTAGGTTTACGCCTGACTCAAGGGTGAACGTTGCATGTAAACCGCCACTGAGGTCCTCGCTTCCGGTCAGGCCCCATCGACTTCCCATGAGGCCGCTAAGCGAGTCAAGCGAAATTCTCTTGCTATCAGCAACGTTGCTTTGGTACATAATGCCTTCGTCGAGTACACCGTAGAGATTCACAGTCCCTTGTGCTTGAGCCAAGGATGACGCACCAAATAAAGCCAGAAATATCGACCTTTCCCAACCACGCATAATTAGATTTCCAGGAGCGTGTGAGTGAGAAGCTCTGTTTCGCTCGACGACATCTGTCTGTACAGCGCTGCGACGTGCTGCCACGATTGCGCCGATGTTGGTGTGCTCCAAAATAGAGCGCTACAGCGGAAGAAAGCCACTGTATCGTTGATATGTGCAGTTGCCTCTTTGCATTTTTTGGAGATCATATCTGTGCGACTTAGGCTTTACTGTATGGCGTCCAAGGTGTCAAACGGGTTGAGCGCGAGATCGCTTCACATTTCCAGAGCACAGATCGTGCCGACTCAGATTAGTCGGCGAAAAGGAGCCACCAGGCGCAGTGCGACGTCTTCAGGTGGATTGATATCCGATGAAGATTGTCGTGCGGACCGCCCGATGTGCGACAGTCCTCATTTCGTTTGTGAGCATTTGGTCAATACGCGACAATCGACATGGGCTGAAGAGGCGTCTATTCGAACAAGAACCCTCGTAAGAGATCGTGAAGCCGGTAGCGTCCTTGACTAGTCGTGTAAAACGGGGGGCTTGTCACGAGTCGCGCTCAACAATTCGTCTCACGAGGGCGGCAGTCATGCCGCGAAGACCACCGGTGCCGAAGGTTGACATACCCCCGGAAGGCAGGGTGTGGGGACGAGGCCGTTGGAATTCCCACATCTCAATGCATCGCTCAGACGGTGGTCAAGCGATATCTGTAATCGCTTGTGGTTTCACGACGACTCATGCGGCTATCATCCTGGGCGGTCCGCGCATCAGGCGCCCGACGTTGGCCGGCGGCGCGGCCGGGGGCTATGCTTGGGCGCTGGGCCTCGACATCAAGAAGTTCTTCGGTAGTATCGAACTGGTAAATCATGATGCGACAACGAGGCTGAGCAAGGCGAGGCCGGCAACCATCGCAACTGGGCCAGGCGCTAGACTTCACCAACAAGCGCACGCGTCGCAAGGGCGTCGTCGACGAGGTGGCGTGGCGCAAGAACCGTAACAAGTCGAAGATCTGAGCTTGCCCCTGAAAAACGTATCCCTTGCTGAGGTTTAAACTGCAGCAAGGAGAAACGAAGATGAGCCAATTGAGGCGTGCGCGGTACACCCTGGAATTCAAGCTGGAGGCGGTGCGGCTGGTGAAGGCCGGCCAGAGCCTGGCAGCGGTGTCGGCGATTCTGGGGGTGTCGAGCCAGACGATCTCGAACTGGGTGCAGGCG
>NZ_JBFPKP010000033.1:0-49973 GCF_040948855.1 Paraburkholderia sp. BR10882
GCCGCGTGGCAAATCTTCATGGGCTGTCTGGCGGGTTGGCTCACCGGCTTCGGCTTCAGCTTTTTCGCGCTGCCCCATCTCGGCACCTTCACGCTGCTTGCGGCGGCGACCGCCATCGTCGTGATGGTCGGCGGCTACCTCAACACGTTCCCGAGGACGGCCGTACTAGGGCTCGGCTTCAACATCTACTTCTGCTTCATCGTCGGCATTTCGAATCCGGCCGTCTATAACCCGAGCGCGTATCTCGACACGGGCTTTGCGCTGCTGTGCGGGATCGCCACCGCCGCCGTGGCGTTTTCCGTGCTCGCGCCGCGCGCGGGCGAATGGATTGCGCGCCGCTACCTCGCGGACGTGCGCGCCCTCATTACCAGCGACGCGCGCGACGGCGAACTGGACGACGATCTGCTCTACGCGTTCGAACAGAAAGTGCGCGACTGCATCATGCAGATCGCCTCCGCGCCCGCCGATCCGCGCGTGGATCGCGAGCGTATGATCGCGTGGGCATTTGCCGTGCTCGAAGCGGGCCGCGCGATGATCCTGATGCGCCTCGACACGCAGCAGCTTGGCGACTCGCTGCCCGCGGCGTGGGCCGATCGTCTGCAAGCGTGGCTCCAGGCGCTGGCCGAATTGTTCGATGCGCCCGCGCCCGAGCGCGCGAGACGTGCGCTCGCCGCCACCGACGAAGCGCTCGCGGCGCTGCCGCCGGGCATCGATCCGGGCCCGAATGCGCAGGGTGACGCCCCGGCCGATCACGAAGCGCTCATTCGTTGCCGCATGCAGGCGTTGCTGCACTTCACGGAACTGGGGCTGCGCGACGACGCGCTCGCACTCTGGGCGCACACGGAGCGTTCCGCATGAAAACGCGTACCGTGCTGTCCTTTTTCGGTCGGCGCACAGTCGCATTCGCGGCGGAGGTGTCGGCGGCGCTCCTGCTCGGCGGGTGCATCAACAGCGGCGGCATCCACACGCACGCGACGATGGTCGATGCAAGCACGCTCGATCCCGGCGCCGCCTTGCGCGAGACGCAAGCCGATGCGCAATGGCCGCCAGACGACTGGTGGCGGCACTGGGGCGACGAGCAACTCGATCGCGTGGTGGGCGACGCCACGGCGGGCAATCCCGACCTGCAAGCGCTCGCCGCGCGGGTGGAGGCCGCGCGCTTCCAGACGGAAATCGCCGGGGCGAGCGCACTGCCGCAGGCGAACATGGACGGCTCGTTGGAGCGCCGCCGCTACGCGCGTTACACCACGCCCGCGCCGCCGGGAGGCACGACAGTGTGGAGCAACGACATCGGCGCGACGCTGTCTTACGACCTCGATCTCTGGGGCAAACAGCGTGCGATCCGCGCGGGCGCGCTCGACAATCTGCACGCCACAGCCGCCGACGCGCGCTTTGCCATGGTCGAACTGCAAACCAGCGTCGTGCGCACCTATGTCCAGCTTTCGCTCGACTACGCGCTCGCCGACGTGTATCGCGCGGTTCAGGACGAGGAGCGGCGCACCTTCGAGATCGCGACGCAGCGCTGGCGCGCGGGCATCGGCAGCCGCCTCGAAGCGACCCAGGCGCAAACGCAGCTCTCCATGAGCGCGACGCGCCTGCAACGCGCGCAGCAGCAAATCGCGCTGGATTGTCTCGCGATTGCCGCGCTGTGCGGCAAAGGCCCCGGTTACGGCGACGCGCTCGCGCGGCCAACGCTCGCCCTGAGCGTGCCGCTCGCGCTGCCGGATGCGTTGCCGGCGGAGCTGGTCGGTCATCGCGCGGACGTCGTGGCGGCGCGCTGGCGCGTGCTCGAAGCGGACAAGCGCATCGACGCCGCGCACGCCGACTTCTATCCCGACATCAATCTGCTTGCGACGGCTTCGCTCGGTTCGGCGGCCACCTTCGGCGGCTTCTTCAACTTCCTCAATAGCGACGGCATCGGGCATGGCGTCGGCGCGGCGATCTCGCTGCCGATTTTCGACGGCGGACGCCGGCGCGGTCAGTACGGCGTGGCGGTCTCGTCGCGCGACGCCGCCGTGGACGTCTACAACCGCACGGTCGTGAACGCGATGCGCGACGTGGCCGTGCAGGCGGTGTCGCTGCGCGCGCTGGAGGATCAGCAGGCCTCGACCCAGTCGACGCTCGACGCCGCGCGTACGGCATACCGCCTGGCCGACGCGGGCTACCGCAGCGGCATCAGCGAGTTTCTCAACGTGCTGGCCGCGCAGAACACGCAGTTGCAGCAGGAGCAGAGTCTCGCGCAGGTGCAGGCGCAGCGGCTCGACGCGTGGGCGTTGCTGATGAGCGCGCTGGGCGGCGGCTATGACGCCGCGCGCTCCGTGAATTCAGCCCGACCCAATCCAGGAGCGAGCGATGCCGCGCGAGATTGAGTGCTTTTCGCTGCTCGTGCCGGGCTTGCTGCCCATTCTCGCGGCCTGCGCGCTGTTGTTCGTCGCGCTCGATCTCGCGTTCGCGCGGCTCGGCCTGTATCGCTTCGTTTGGCATCCTGGCCTCTTTCGCGTCGCACTGTTCGCGGCGCTGTTCAGCGGCGCGTCACTGCTGTTGCGTCAGTGACCGCGCCCACACTGTGTGACCCACGATGAATACCCGAACCCTCCTGCGCGCCGCCACCACGCTCGTGCTGCTCGCCGTGTCCATCGCGCTCGTGCGAGCGCTGTGGCTCGACTACATGTTCTCGCCCTGGACGCGCGACGGACGCGTGCGCGCCAAGGTCGTGCAGATCGCAACCGACGTGTCCGGTCTCGTGAGCGACGTGCGCGTGCGCGACAACCAGTACGTGCACAAGGGCGACGTGCTGTTCGTGCTCGACCCGGCGCGCTTTCAGTACGCCATCGCCCAGGCCGATGCCGACCTCCAGCGCGCCCAGGCGCAACTCGCCGAAACGAAGGCGCGCATGGCGGCGGCCCAGACCGAGTACGGGATGAAGCGCGCCCAGGCCGCGCGCCGCGCAAGTCTCGCTGGCGACGCGATTTCCGAGGAAAACCGCGCCGACGCCGATTCGCTCGCCCTGCAATCCCAATCGTCCTATGAAGGCGCGGCGGCAGCGTACGCGTCGGCGCAGGCGCAGGTGAAGGCGGCCCAGGTTGCGCAGCGCACGGCCGTGCTCAACCTCGCGCGCAGCGAGGCGCACGCCCCCGCCGACGGCTATATCACCAACCTCGACCTGTACCCCGGCGACTTCGCGAGCGCGGGCGTCGCGCGCGTGGCGCTGATCGACGCGCATTCCTTTTGGGTGTACGGCTATTTCGAGGAAACGAAACTGCCTTCGGTGCGGGTGGGTGACCCGGCGCAGGTGCGTCTGCTCTCGGGCGGCACGCCGATCGATGGACACGTGGAGAGCCTCGCCAGCGGCATTGCCGATCGCGACAACCCCACGAGCCGCGGCGACCTGCTCGCCGACGTCAATCCGATCTTTACGTGGGTGCGCCTCGCGCAGCGCGTGCCCGTGCGGATTCACCTCGACCGTGTTCCCGATGGCGTCAAGCTTGCCATGGGCATGACCTGCACCGTGACACTCACGCCGTCGGCGCGGCCCTAACGGCTCACGCAACGCATGCCCAACCGGCATCGTGCGAATCCGCAAAGCGGGCCGCAGCGCGCAAACACAAGCTTTCCGGCGTGCGCACACTGCGCCTGAAACCGCGTTTTCATTGCGATTTTTGCAACGTGGGGTTGCGTGGCGTCCGGCTTCCGCAGGGCTGGCGCCTCTTCTAACCTTCCGATCTGACAAATGTTGCCCTTTATCCGCGCCAGAGGTCGCCGGCGGCGAATACGGGGTCCCGCCTCGCCAGACCGGGAGGCCATCGTTCAAGGAGTTAGCATGTCCACGCCCTCACGGACCCTCGGCGGCAAAAGCGAAACGGTCCGGCTCACGTCGGGACTCGTCGCGCTGTTCGCCTTCGCCTGCGGCGCCATCGTCGCGAACCTGTACTACGCGCAACCGATCACGCTGCTGATCGGCACCTCGCTTCATATGTCCGGCGACACCGCGAGCCTCGTCGTCTCGCTCACGCAGATCGGCTATGCGCTCGGGCTGTTCTTCATCGTTCCGCTCGGCGACCTGCTGGAAAACCGCAAGCTCATGATCGCGACCGCACTGGTCTCGATCGCGAGCCTCGCGGCGGCCTCGGTCGTGCATTCGGCGAGCTGGTTTCTCGTGCTCTCGTTTCTGATCGGCTTCAGCTCCGTCGCCGTGCAGATCCTGATTCCGCTCGCGGCGCACCTCGCGCCCGACCACTCGCGCGGACGCATCGTCGGCACCATCATGGGCGGCCTGCTGCTCGGCGTGCTGCTCTCGCGCCCGCTCGCGAGCGTGGTCGCCGACCACCTGGGCTGGCGCGTGGTGTTCGGCGGCGCCGCGGTTCTGATGGCGCTCGTCACGGCCGTGCTCGCGCTCACGATCCCGCAGCGCCGTCCCGAGCATCGCGCCACCTACCTCGAACTGCTCGGCTCGCTCATCGCGCTTACGCGCAGCCTGCCCGTGCTGCGTCACCGGGCGCTCTACCAAGGCCTCATGTTCGCCACGTTCAGCCTCTTCTGGACGGCGGTGCCGATCGAATTGACGCGTCAGTACGGCCTCACGCAGTCGGAGATCGCACTGTTCGCACTCGTGGGCGCGATCGGCGCCACCTCCGCACCGGTGGCGGGACGCCTTGCCGACGCCGGTCATTCCGTGCGCGCCACGCTCGTCGCCCTGAGCACGGCCGCGCTGTCGTTCCTGCCCGCGCTCGTGCATCCCGCATGGGGCGTATTCGGCCTCGTCGTCACCGGCATCACGCTCGATTTCGCCGTGCAAATGAACATGGTGCTCGGCCAGCGCGAGATCTATGCCCTGCATGCGTCGAGCCGCAACCGCCTCAACGCACTTTACATGACGAGCATCTTCGTGGGCGGCGCGATCGGCTCGGCGCTCGCCAGCACGCTGTTCGAGCGCGGCGGATGGACGCTCGTTGCCAGCGTTGCCCTCGTTTTCCCGCTCATCGCGTTCGTCCACTTTCTGTTTGTCGGACGCGCCCACGTGCGCAGCAGCCGATAGAACGCGCAGTTCGTACCCGCAGTTCAATTTCGAGAACGTGCCCCCACAGGAAACTCGCCATGTCGTCCTTGCTTACTCCTTACGATCTGTCCGGCCTCGCGCTGCCCAACCGCGTCGCGATGGCGCCCATGACGCGCGCCCGCGCGCCGCATCGCGGCGAAGCCACCGCGCTGATGGCGCAGTATTACGCGCAGCGCGCGTCGGCGGGCCTCTTGATCAGCGAGGCGACGAACGTCAGCCCGCACTCCGCCGCGTTCGAACTCGCGCCGGGCCTCGTGACCGACGCCCAGGTAGCGGCCTGGAAGCCCGTGACCGAAGCGGTGCACGCGAAGCACGGCCACCTCTTCGCGCAACTCTGGCATAGCGGCCGGGTCAGTTCGATGGCGCTGCTCGACGGCAATCAGCCGCTCTCGCCCTCGGGGCTCAACGACGACCTCGAACAACTGCAGGTGTGGGGCCAACTGCAAAACGGCTACTACACGAAGATCCACGCCACGCCCTCGCGCGCCATGACGACCGACGAAGTCATCCAGGCCATCGCCGAGTACAAGCGCGCCGCCGTCAATGCGCTCGCCGCCGGTTTCGATGGCGTCGAAATCCACGCCGCCAACGGCTATCTGCTGCATCAGTTCCTCTCATCGACAACGAATACGCGCGACGACCAATTTGGCGGCTCGCTCGCCAACCGCGCGCGCTTTCTCGCCGAAGTCGTCAAGGCCGTGGGCGAAGTCATGCCGCTCGCCAAAGTGGGCGTGCGCGTCTCGCCGTATGCGGGCTACAACAACGTGCGCGACGCGGACCCCGATGGCACCTACGCCTACGTCGCGCGGATGCTCGACGAAGCGGGCATTGCGTATCTGCATGCGGCCGACACGAACGGCTGGAGCGGCCAACCCGACTTGCCCCGCATGATCGAGACCCTGCGCCCCGCGTTCCAGGGGACGCTGATGCTCAACGGCTCCATCACGCCTGCGGCGGCTGATCGCCTGATCGCCACGGGCGACGCGGATCTCGTCGCGTTCGGCCGCGCGTATATCGCGAACCCGGACCTCGTCGAGCGCATCGCCGCGAACGTCGAACTGGCCGCGCCGCGCCCGGTGGGCTGGTATGGCGGGGACAACGTCGGCTATGTCGATTACCCGCCGCATGGCGCCCCCTCCGGCGAACCGGCTGCGGCAAATGCCCTCCCCTCGTGAACGAGGAGATTGCATGAATCGCAAACACATTGTGCTGGCCGTTGGCGCGCTCGCGGTCGTGGGGCTGGCGGTGGCGGGCGCCATCATGTACGAGCCTGCCATCGCGCCCATCACGCCCCCAGCCCCCGACAGCTTCGACGCCCAGCTCAAGCAGGAAGGTGCGCGCGTTGTCGCCCTGGGCGACTGCGTGGTGTGCCACACCGCGAAGAACGGCAAGCCGTTCGCGGGCGGCCTGCCGCTCGCCACGCCGTTCGGCACGATCTACGCGACGAACATCACGCCCGACTCGCAAACGGGCATCGGCAACTGGTCGGAGGCTGCGTTCGCCCGTGCCCTGCGCCACGGCATCGCGCGCGACGGGCACCAGCTTTATCCCGCCTTTCCGTACGTGCACTTCACGCACATGACCGACCATGATGTTTCGGCGGCCTACGCCTATCTGATGAGCCGCGAGCCGGTGCAGGCCACCGTGCCCGCGAACGCACTCATCTTTCCGCTGAACTTCCGCCCGCTCGTGGCCTTCTGGAATGTGCTGTTCCTGCGCCCCGGCCCGCTCCAGCCGGACCCGGCGCAAGGCACGCAATGGAACCGCGGCAAGCTGCTGGTGGACGGGCTCGGCCACTGCGCGTCGTGTCACTCGCCGCTCAACGCCATTGGCGGAGAAAAGTCGGGGCAGGCGTTCGACGGCGGCATTGTCGACGGCTGGGAAGCGCCTCCCCTCAACGCGCTCTACGGCGCATCGAGGCCGTGGACGCGCGAGCAGCTCGTCACGTACCTGCGCACTGGCCGCGCCTCCGAGCATGGCGCGGCCGCGGGCCCGATGCTGCCCGTCACGCGCGACCTCGCAACCGTGCCGCAGTCGGACGTCGAGGCGATCGCCACGTACATCCTGTCGCTGCAAAAGGGCGAGCCGCCGCATCCGTCGCCAACGGTCGCGACGAGCACCTCGCATGAGGCTACACCGGCCGAGCAACGCGGTGCGGTGCTGTTCGCCGCATCCTGCGCGCAGTGCCACGGCAACGGCTCGCCCATGCAGACGATCGGCGAACGCCCCACGCTCGCCTTCAGCACGGCCGTCAACGCCGACACGCCGCGCAACGCGATCCAGATGATCCTGAACGGCATCAACTGGCACGGCGAGGACGCGATGAACTACATGCCCGCATTCAGCGGCGTTTATGACGACCGGCAGGTTGCCGATCTCCTCGCTTACGTGCGCGCAACGTGGTCCGCGAAACCCGCGTGGCCCGACGCCACCCCGCTCGTCGCCAAGCTCAGAAAGGAGGACAGTGCGCGATGATTACCCTGAATGTCAACGGCGTCCCGCACACGCTCGATATCGATCCGTCCACGCCGCTGTTGTATGCACTGCGCAACGATCTCGAACTGCACGGCGCGAAGTTCGGCTGCGGCCTGGGTCAATGCGGCGCGTGCACGGTGATCGTCGACGGCGAGGCCACGTTCTCCTGCCTCGTGCCGGTGAGCGCGATTGGCGCGCGCCCCGTACGCACACTCGAAGGACTGGGCAGCGCCGCGCATCCCGGAGCCTTGCAGAACGCCTTCATCAAGCACCAGGCGGCGCAATGCGGCTATTGCATCGCGGGCATGATCATGCGCGCCCAGGCGCTGCTCGACAAGAACCCGCACCCAGGCGAGCAGGAACTGCGCGATCACATGGAGCCGAATCTCTGCCGCTGCGGCACGCACATGCGCATTCTCGCAGCCGTGCGCGAAGTTGCAGGCATCGCTCAACCCCACACCGAAACGAAGGCGCAACGATGAGCCACCAGGACGATTTCGTCGACGAAGGCCGCCGCCACTTCATGATTTCGGGCGCGCTGTTCGTTGCCTTCAGCATGGCGCCGGGCGCAAAGGCGTTCGCCCAGGAGGTGATCGCCGACGAAGGCGCGGCGGTGCATGTCTCGAAGGAGACCCAGGCGCTCGCGGGCAGTCTCAAGACCAACCCGATGCTCGACGCGTGGATCAAGATCACGCCCGAAGGCAAGGTCACCGTATTCACGGGCAAGGTCGAACTCGGCACGGGCGTGCGCACGGCGCTGCTCCAGGTCGCGGCGGAAGAACTGAACATGGCGCCCGCGCTCATCACCTTCCTGACCGCCGACACCGGCGCGTCGCCCGACGAAGGCCTGACCGCGGGCAGCCACACCATCGCGGATAGCGGCACGGCCTTGCTCAACGCCGCCGCCCAGGTGCGCGGACATCTTGTGGAAGCCGCCGCGAAGCACTTCGACGTGGACAGCGCGACGCTCGTCGCGAACAACGCCGTGATCCGCGCGCGCGACGGCCGAATGATGAGCTATGGCGAGGCCGTCGGGCTCGTCAATCTCCATCGCAGCGCCACGCCCGCCTCGCCGCTCAAGGACCCGAAAACGTTCCGCGTAATCGGAACCTCGCTGCCGCGCGTGGATATCCCCTCGAAAGTCACCGGCGGCATGAGCTACGTTCAGGACATGGCGTTGCCGGGCATGCTGCACGCGCGCGTGGTGATGCCGCCGGTCTACGACGCACGCCTCATGGCGTATGACGAAGCCACGGTCATGAAAATGCCGGGCGTGGTCAAGATCGTGCGCAACGGCAGCATGCTGGCCGTCGTGGCGAAAGGCGAATGGCAAGCGGTCAAGGCGCAACGCGCGCTCGCCGCGGGCAGCACCTGGACGAATGGCCGCGCGCTGCCCGATCCGCACACGGTGCATCGCGACCTGAAAGTCATCTCGACGGAGCCGATCAAGATCGCGGATCACCACGCGCCCATGGCGCCCGCCGTCACGACGCTCAGCGCACAGTTCACGAAGCGCTACATGATGCACGGCTCGATCGGTCCGTCGTGCTCGGTCGCCCTGTTCGACGGCACGCAGATGACCGTCTGGACGCATTCGCAAGGGGTGTATCCACTGCGAGAGGCGCTCGCCGAAATGCTCTCGCTGCCCAAGATGCAGGTGCGCTGCGTACACGTGGAAGGCTCGGGCTGCTATGGCCAC
This sequence comes from Paraburkholderia sp. BR10882, assembly GCF_040948855.1. Taxonomy (NCBI): domain Bacteria; kingdom Pseudomonadati; phylum Pseudomonadota; class Betaproteobacteria; order Burkholderiales; family Burkholderiaceae; genus Paraburkholderia; species Paraburkholderia sp. BR10882. The sequence continues at coordinate 9,231 of NZ_JBFPKP010000033.1, forward strand.
AACGGCGCCGACGACGTCGCCGCCCATGCGGCGCTGATCGCCGCGGCCATGCCGGGCCATCCGGTTCGCGTGCAATGGATGCGCGAACAGGAACATACCTGGGACCACTACACCCCCGCCATGGTGACGGAGGTGAAAGCCGCGATCGACGCGAACGGCCGCATTGTCGACTGGAACTACGCGCTGTGGAGCAGCTCGCACAACGAGCGCATCGTCAACGCGGGGCGTCTGCTGCCCGCGCGCATGCTGGAAAAGCCATTCGTCTCCGCGCCGTCCACCCCGATGCTGCAACCCGAAGGCGGCGGCGACCGCAACGGCATTCCGCTTTACGTGTTGCCGAACATCTACGTGATGAACAACTTCTCGCCGACCATGCCGCTGCAAACCTCGGCCATGCGATCGCTCGGTGCGCACATGAACGTGTTCTCCATCGAAAGCACGATGGACGACCTCGCCCATATGGCCGGCCTCGATCCCGTCGAGTTCCGCTTGCGGCATCTCGACGACGAGCGCGCGAAGGATGTCATCAAGCTCGCCGCGAAACAATTCGGCTGGCCGCGCGCGCCGCGCGCCCGCAATCATGGCGTGGGCTTCGGATTCGCCAAGTACAAGAACCTCATGGGGTACGTGGCCGTTGCCGTTGAAATCTCGATCGAGCCGGAGACGGGCCAGGTGACGCTCGAACACGCGGAAGCGGCGGTCGATTGCGGGCAGATCGTCAATCCCGATGGCATCCGCAACCAGATCGAGGGCGGCATCATCCAGTCTGCGAGCTGGACACTGCACGAGTCCCTGCAATTCGACACACAGCGCATTCGCAGCTTCGACTGGGGCACGTACCCCATCCTGCGCTACTCGTCGGTACCGAAACAGATCAACGTGCACTTGATCGACCGCCCCGGCGCCCCCTTTCTCGGCGCGGCCGAAGCGGCCATGGGACCGACCGCCGGCGCGCTCGGCAACGCGCTGTTCGACGCGAGCGGCAAGCGCGTTCGCGACATGCCGCTGGCCGGCGACTCGCTGCGCAAGCTCATCGAGGTGTGAACGACCATGGATACGCTATTGTCGATGCGCGTGTTCGCACGCATCGTCGAAACCGGCAGCTTCACCCGCGCTGCCGAACTCACGGGGTTCACTACGCCGCGCGTTTCCGCGCTCCTGCGGCAACTGGAGCAGCACTTGCGCTGCAAGCTGCTCAACCGCACCACGCGCCGTGTGTCGCCAACGGAAGACGGCAGCACCTACTATCAGCGCTGCGTTGCGGTACTGGGCGAGATCGATGACATGGAGGCCTCGCTGTCACGCGCGCGTGTTGCGCCCAGAGGCAAGCTGCGGGTCAATATGCCGACGGCCATGGCCAAACGCGTCGTGATTCCCGCTCTGCCCGAGTTCGTCGACCGCTTTGCCGACATCTCGATCGACCTGGCGGTCACCGACCGCCAGGTGGACCTCGTGGGCGAAGGCGTGGATTGCGTCGTGCGCGTGGGCGAATTACCGGACTCCGCCATGGTGGCAAGACGCATAGGCAGCATGTCCACCTGTACCTGCGCGACGCCCGCCTACCTGGAGCGGCACGGCACGCCCGAGAACGTGGACGACCTGACGCATCATAGCGCCGTCGCCTACGTATCGGCGGACACGGGGCGCCCGCGCCCCTGGGAGTATGTGGTGGACGGCGCGTGGCGCACGGTGCCCATGCGCGGAGCGATAGCAGTGAGCGACGCCGACGCGCAGGTCGAGTGCGCGCTCGCCGGTCTCGGCCTCGTCAAAACGTCGCTCTACCTCGTGGAGCCCGCGATTCGCGCCGGCCGGTTGCAGGAAGTGCTGGCCGAGTTCAACACGCCGCCACGACCGGTTTCCGTGGTGTATCCGCCCAATCGCCACATGCCACCGAAGCTGAAGGTGTTCATCGAATGGCTCTCGGCGCTCTACGCGGGCATTCCGGCGTTGCAGGGGCAGCGTCTTTCATGAGCGCGCGCTCACATGGGTACCGGAGAGCGAGGCATGGCGCCTGCTAGCCATCGGCGGACAATCTTTGTATGATCCCCACGACGCAACCAGTGGTGATCCAGCATGCCGCGAAAGAAAACGGAGGAAGCCGCGACGCCGCAAGCGCAACCGGCCACGGCGCGCCGCCTCGCGCCCGAAGTGCGCGAGCGGCAGATCCTGCTCAAGGCTGTCGACCACTTCGCCACGCACGGCTTTTCGGGCAGCACGCGCGAACTGGCGCGTCAGCTCGGGGTCACGCAACCCCTGCTCTACCGCTATTTCCCAAGCAAGGAAGCGCTCATCGACCGCGTGTACGACGAGGTCTACCAATGGGACTCGTCGTGGGAAAAGCTGATTCTCGACCGCTCGATTCCCATTCAGGAGCGCATGGTCACGTTTTATCACGGCTATTCCCGCATCATCCTGCGCCGCGAGTGGATCCGTATTTTCATCTTCGCGGGGCTGACCAAGGAAGGCATCAACTCGAAATACCTCGCGCGCCTGCGCGAGCGCGTGTTCGTTCCGGTGATGAACGAGATTCGCGAGGCTTACGGCGTCGAGCCCGCGAACAGTGCGCAGCAACGCGCGGCCGATCTCGAACTGATCTGGAGCCTGCACGCCAGCATTTTCTATATCGGCGTGCGCAAATGGATTTACGGGCTGCCGGTTCCCGACGACCTCGAAGCCCAGATTGCCTTGCAGATCGATGCCTTCCTCAACGGCGTTCCGGCAGCGCTCAAGCATCTGCGGCCCGCGCCCGCGGCAAAATCGCCCCGCGCGAAACAGGCGAAAACGGCGTCCTGACGCTGGCGTTCGTCATCGCGCTTCACGCGAATGACGCCCGCGTTGACGCACTTACTTCGCATGTTGTTGCGCGATCCGAAACGCGGGATTGCATTGCCCGTAGATTCCGCGTCGCCGCGCCCTCCTTAAGCTACACGTTCCACTTCGCAAACAACCCGCGATCTCGCGCGCGCCCCGTGCGAATCGCGCCCTCATCATCCGGCAGGATCGTATGGACAGCGTGAACATGAAGGTAGTGAAAACGGCGGCCCGGTGGCTCGGCGAGCATCGCAGGGTTTTGCTGGTCACGGTCGTCAAGACGTGGGGCTCGTCGCCGCGGGCGCCGGGCTCGATGCTGGCGATCCGCGACGACGGGCTCGCGGCCGGTTCCGTGTCGGGCGGCTGTATCGAAGACGACCTGATTGCGCAGGTGCGCGCCTCGGGAATCGCGGCGGGAGCGCCGCGCGTGGTGCGCTACGGCATCACCGCCGACGAAGCCCACCGTTTCGGTCTGCCATGCGGCGGTACCCTCGAACTCGTGCTCGAAACCCTGGGCGTTGCGAGCCAGTTGCCGCAGCTACTCGATTCCCTGCAGGCCGGGCGGCTCGTGACCCGCACGCTCGATCTCGCCACGGGGGCCGTACGCATCGGCCCCGCATTCGCGACGGATGGGCTGCGTTTTGACGGCGAGCGCCTGCACACGGTGCTCGGCCCGCGCTACCGCCTGCTCGTCATCGGCGGCGGCCAGCTCTCGCAGTACTTCGCGCGGATGGCCGTGGGACTCGACTACCACGTGACCGTATGCGACCCGCGCGACGACTACGCCGACACGTGGGACGTGCCCGAAGCGAAGCTCGTGCGCGACATGCCCGACGACGTGGTGACCGCCATGCGGCTCGATGAGCGTAGCGCGGTCGTTGCGCTCACACACGATCCCAAGCTCGACGATCTCGCGCTGATGGAGGCGCTCAGGACGCCCGCGTTCTATATCGGCGCGCTGGGCTCGCGGCGCAACAACGACGCCCGGCGCATCCGCCTGCGCGAGTTCGATCTCGACGACGAGCAAATCGCCCGGATGAGCGGCCCCGCCGGCCTGTATATCGGCAGCCGCACGCCGCCCGAGATCGCCATATCGATACTCGCGGAGCTGACCGCCGCGAAAAACGGCGTGCTCGTGCCCGCGCACATGCGGGTGCGCTACGGCAAGGCAGAGGCGGCGAATCAAAGCGCGAGCAGTTGCGGTATCTAGCCCATATTGCGCTGCACGCAACGTCGCTTTCCACTTTGCCGTGATTCTCAGCGTGGCGCTCGCCGCGTAAGGTTTCGTTACGGGATTCGCGAGAGCGCGAATCCCACACCGTCACACACTACGCAAAGGGATCGCCATGTCCAGCACGCTTTTCTCCCCCGTCGATGTCGGCCCGGTCCGCCTGTCCAACCGCGTTGCCGTTTCACCCATGTGCCAGTACAGCGCCACGAACGGCGAAGCAAACGACTGGCACCTCATGAATCTCATGCAGCTCGGCATTTCGGACGCGGGACTTATCATGCTGGAGGCGACCGCCATCGAGCCGCGCGCGCGCATCACACACGGCTGCCTCGGACTCTATGACGACGCAACGGAAGCGGCGCTTGCCCGCGTCATGGCATCGGCACGCGCGGTCGCGCCGCAAGGCGCGCGATGGGGCATCCAGCTTGGCCATGCGGGACGCAAGGCGTCGGCGCAACGGCCGTGGGAAGGCCGCGGCGCGCTCGGCGAGAACGAGCAGCCGTGGACGACCGAAGCCCCTTCCGCCATTCCTTTCGCCGCGGACTGGCACACGCCGCGCGCCATGACAACGAGCGACATCGCCCGGGTTCGTGAACACTTCGTCGAATCGGCTCGGCGTGCCGTGCGCCTCGGCTTCGACATCGTCGAGATCCACGCCGCACACGGCTACCTCCTGCACCAGTTCCTCTCGCCGCTCGCGAACCAGCGCGACGACGAATACGGCGGCAGCCTCGAAAACCGCATGCGCTTCGCGCTGGAGGTTGCCGATGCCGTGGCCGCCGCGCTGCCCGACCACGTGGCGCTCGGCTTTCGCATCACCGGCACGGACTGGCTGCCCGGAGGGATCACGGTGGAAGAAGCGGCGACGCTGGCCACGGCCGTGAAGGCGCGCGGCGTGAGCTACGTGTGCGTGACGTCGGGCGGCGTGACGCACGCCTCGATCAAGGTTACGCCGGGCTATCAGGTGCCGCTCGCCGAGCACGTGAAGGCCGCCAGCGGCATCGTCACGCGAACCGTCGGCATGATCGTCGATCCGCATCAGGCCGAAGCCATCATCGCCGAAGGCCAGGCCGATATCGTCGCCATTGGCCGCGCGTTTCTGGACGACCCGCGCTGGGTCTGGCACGCCGCCGAACGCCTCGATGCGCTCGACGCGATTCAATACCCGCCGCAGTACGAACGCGCGGGCGCACCGCACTGGCGCGGAGCCGCCCTGCTGCGCCCTCACGATGCTCTGAGCCTCGCCTGATTCGAGCGATATGCCCCCAGGAGCGCATGCCCGCTCCAGGGTAAACACCCGCGCGTTTGCGCTTGGTAATCGGGCGGGTTCTTCCCTACAATTTATCAACCGATCAGTTATCGATCGATAAATTACGAGGAGCGTCTCATGCCGATTTCCCAACTCGCCCACTACTCGATCCGCGCGACCGATCTCGAACGTTCGTGCCGGTTCTACGAACGCGTGCTCGGCTTCAAGCGCGGCTACCGCCCGCCCTTCGACTTTCCCGGCGCGTGGCTATACCGGGGCGGCGACGAAGCCGACTACGGCATCGTCCACATCATCGGCGTGGACGCGGACAACCCCGAGGGACTGGCCGCGTACCTGGGAGACAAGGCCCCGGTGGAAAGCGGCACAGGAACCGTCGATCACATCGCATTTCTTGCAACCGGCGTGCAGGCAATGTGGGAAACGCTGCGCGCCGAAGGGCTCGAATGGCGCGACCGCACGGTGCCGAGCCTCGGCCTGCATCAGATCTTCGTGGAAGACCCCTCGGGCGTCACCATCGAACTGAACTTCCCCGCCGCTGAAGTCGAACAAGGCGAGGCGAAAGCGTTGGCAGCATTGAACGAAACAAGCGATCTGGCAAAGGCAGGGAACTGAGATGAACGGCAAAACTACGAAGGGCACCGCGATCGTGGTGGGTGGCTCGCTTGGCGGCTTGTTCGCCGCCAACCTGCTCGCACGTGACGGCTGGGTGGTAAAGATTTTCGAACGCGTGCCGGAAGCGCTCTCGGGACGCGGCGCGGGCATCGTCACGCACCCGGAGCTGTTCGCGGCGCTGAGTGCGGCGGACATCCGCTTTGACGACACGATCGGCGTGAGCGTCGACAAGCGCGCCACATTCGATCAGGATGGCGAATTGATTTCCGCCTGCGAAATGCCTCAGGTGCTCACTGCGTGGGGAAAAATGTATAGCGTGCTGCGCGGCTCGATCCACGACGCTCACTATTACCCCGGCGTGTCGGTCGTGCGCGTGGACGAGGACGCCGAGCGCGCCACCGTCACGCTGGCAGACGGCACGACGCACACGGCAGACCTCGTGATCGCGGCGGACGGCCTGCGCTCGGCAATTCGCGAGCAGTTTTTGCCGCGCGTGGCCTTGCAGTACGCGGGCTATGTCGCATGGCGCGGTCTGGTCGATGAAGCGGCCATTTCCGCGCCCACGCACGCGGCGCTCTTCGACAAGTTCGCGTTCTGCCTGCCCCCGCGCGAACAGATTCTCGGCTACCCCGTGGCCGGCCACGCCAACAGCACCCGGCCCGGCGAGCGGCGCTACAACTTCGTCTGGTACCGCGCGACCGACGAGCAGATAGCGCTTCGCGACATGCTCACCGACGCGTCGGGCAAGCGCTGGGAAGGCGGCATCCCGCCCACGCTGATTCGCGACGACGTGCTGGCCGACATGGAAGACGCCGCGCATGCGCTGCTCGCGCCGCAGTTCGCCGAGATCGTGACGAAAGCCGCGCAGCCGCTCTTTCAGCCCATCTTCGATCTCGAAGTGCCGCGCATGGCCTTTGGCCGCATCGCCCTGCTCGGCGACGCCGCGTTCGTGGCGCGCCCGCACTGCGGAATGGGCGTGACCAAGGCCGCGGGCGATGCGATGGAACTCGTCAAGGCGTTGCGCGAAGGCGCCGACGTGCGCGCTGCGCTGGAAGCCTATAGCGCCGTTCGCACGGAATTCGGGGCCGCCATCGTTCAGCATGCGCGCCACCTGGGCGCGTACATGCAGGCGCAGCTCAAGGATGAGTCCGAGCGCGAGATGGCCGAACGTTACCGCACGCCCGAGGCGGTGATGCGCGAGACGGCCGTTCCCTGGGCGGCTTGACGACACACGCACGGCGCACAACGGCGATGCCATACCCAGGCGACGCCGCGCGAGCCAAACACGACATATACGGAGACAACGTGGAACATACTCTTTCCTCTCACGGCGCATACGGGCCCGAAGAGGCGGCGCTGCCCGCCGCCCCCCCGCAAACACTGGTCGGCAATCCCCGCTTCGCCGCGCTCGTGAAAAAGCGCCGCGCCTTCTCATGGGGACTCACCGCCTTCATGCTCAGCGCTTATTTCGCGTTCATCCTGTCGCTCGCGTTCAACGCGAAATGGCTCGGCATGCCAATCACGCAAGGCGAGCCGATGACCTGGGGGCTCCCGGTCGGCTTTGGCATGTTCGTGTTCACGTTCGCGCTCGTGGCCATCTATGTCGCACGTGCCAACGGCGTACACGACGCGATGGTCGAAGCCTGCGCCAAAGGGGAGAAGTCATGAAACGCCTGGCACTCCTCGCGTGTTATACGCTGTCGGTCGTGCCCGCCGCGGCGCAAGCGGCGCCGGCCCCGTCCATCGCACAAGGCCACAATACGCTGGCCATCGGCATGTTCCTTGTTTTCGTCGCCTCCACGCTCTTCATCACCAAATGGGCGGCGCGCAGGAACAACAGCGTATCCGACCATTATGCGGCGGGCGGCAAGATCACCGCGCTCCAGAACGGCTGGGCCATTGCGGGCGACTACATGTCGGCCGCTTCGCTGCTCGGGATCTCCGCGCTGGTGTTTACGAGCGGCTACGACGGCTTGATCTACTCGATCGGCTTTCTCGCAAGCTGGCCGATTATTCTGTTCCTGATCGCGGAGCCGCTGCGCAACCTCGGCAAATACACGCTCGCGGACGTTGTGTCATGGCGCCTCGCGCAGCGCCCGATCCGTGCGTTCGCGGCGTCCAGTTCCATCGTCATCGTGCTGCTTTATCTCGTCTCGCAGATGGTGGGCGCGGGCAAGCTGATCGAACTGCTGTTCGGCTTGCACTACAGCGTGGCCGTGGTGACGGTGGGCGTGCTGATGGTCGTTTATGTGTTCTTCGGCGGCATGCTCGCCACCACGTGGATCCAGATCATCAAGGCGGTGCTGTTGGTCGCGGGCGCGGCGTTCATGGCGTTCATGGTGCTCGCGCGCTTTGGCTTCAGCCTCAATGCGCTTTTTGCCCAGGCGGTTGCCGTGCATCCGGCGCATGACGCGATCATGCGGCCGGGCGGCCTGGTCTCCGATCCGGTTTCGGCCGTGTCACTGGGCCTCGCGCTCATATTCGGCACCGCGGGTTTGCCGCATATCCTGATGCGCTTTTTCACGGTCCGCGACGTCAAGGCTGCGCGCACGAGCATTCTTTACGCTACGGGCATCGTCGGCATTGGCTACGCCCTCATCATCGTGATCGGCTTTGGCACGATTGCGCTCGTGGCGACGGACCCAAGCTATCACACGCCTTCGGGCGCGGTGATCGGCGGCGTCAATATGGTCGCGATTCATCTCGCGCACGCGGTGGGCGGCAACGTCTTTCTGGGCTTTATCTGCGCCGTTGCGTTCTCGACCATTCTTGCCGTCGTGGCGGGTCTCACGCTCGCGGGGTCCTCCGCGATCTCGCATGACCTCTACGCGAACGTGCTGCGCCGTGGCAAGGCTTCCGAGCGCGACGAAATGCGCGTCTCGCGCATCACCACCCTCGTTCTGGGCGTACTTGCCATTCTGCTCGGGCTCGCTTTCGAAAAGCAGAATATCGCGTTCATCGTCAGCCTGACGTTTTCGATTGCCGCAAGCTCGAATTTCCCGGTGCTGCTGTTGTCGATTTACTGGCGTGGCATGACCACGCGCGGCGCCGTGGCGGGCGGCACGATTGGACTCGCCGTAGCCGTGGCGCTGACCGTGCTCAGCCCAACGGTGTGGGTGCAGGTGCTCGGCCACGCTCACGCGGCTTATCCGTACGAATATCCCGCGCTCTTCTCGATGATCTGCGCTTTCGCGGGCACGTGGCTTTTTTCGGTCACCGACCGTTCAGCGCGCGCGCAACGCGAGCGCATGCTGTTCGATTCGCAAACCGTCAGATGTGAAATGGGCGCCACGCATGGTGCGTAAGCCTCTCAAGACACTCTCAACATAAAAACAGAAGGAGACAGCGTATGGATTGCACGTGCTGTATTTCTCCGGCTCGCCGCCGTTTGCTCGGCGCACTGGGCGCGGTTGCCGGGGGAGCCGCACTCGGCGTGAGCGCCAAACCCGCGCAGGCGGCGCAAGCCGTGGCGGCGCCCATCACCCAGCGTTCGATCGATGTTCATGCGCACTATTACCCCGAATCGTACTGCGACCTCGTGGGTAAGGAAGGCTCGAAATACGGCGGCAGTTTCGTATGCGACGGGCACTCGTTCACCTTCAAGACACCGGCCGGCGGCCTGGGTCCGTTGCCGATGAAGTTCATCAACGTCGACCAACGCCTGCGGGACATGGACGCAAGTGGCGTAGACGTTCAGGCGCTCTCCCTGAGCGTCCCCATGGCGTACTGGGGCGACCGCGCGTTCAATGCGCGATTGGCGAAAACGTGGAACGCGGCCGCGTCGGACGTCTATCGCGCACACCCCACACGATTCGTCGTGCTGGCCACGCTGCCGATGCTGGACGCGCACGACGCGCTCGACGAACTCGATCGCGCAGCGGCGTTGCCGGGCGTGCGCGGCGTGTATATGGGCACGAACATCGACAATCGCGATCTCGACGATCCCCGCTTCGATCCGATTTTCGCCCGCATCGCGCAGATGGGGTTGCCGGTCTTTCTGCATCCCCAACAAACCGTCGGCGGGAGCCGCCTGGCCGACTACTACCTGAGCAATCTGCTCGGCAATCCTTTCGACACCGCCATTGCCGCGTCGCATCTGATTCTCGGCGGCGTGATGGACCGCTATCCCACGCTGGAAATCACGCTCCCACATGCGGGCGGGGCTTTGCCGATTCTGCTGGGGCGCATCGATGCCGGGTGGAACGTGCGGCCCGAAACGCGCAAGCTCGCCCAGCAGCCCAGCAGCTACGCGCGCCGCTTCAGCTACGACTCGGTTTCGCATTCCGGGCCCGTACTCGAGTTTCTCATCAAGAACGTCGGCGTGGATCGACTCGTGCTTGGCAGCGACTACTGCTTCGATATGGGATACGAACAGCCCGTGCGTTTTCTCGACCGCGTTCCACTCGACAACGCCGAACGCAACATGATCGTGGGCGGCAACGCCGCCCGACTGCTGCGCATCTAGCCGCGCCCTCCCGCCTCAATACGCGAGCGTCCCGCCACAGCGCGGGCGCTCGCGTATCTGTACGGTCTCATTTCCGTGGGCATTGCGTGGTCGCCCAATCAATCCGGCCATCACACCTGGCAAGCGCTGAGCGGGCAGAATCAAAGCCCCCGCTGGGGCCTGCGCGGCACGGAGGACCTGGGCGGCGGCAATAGCGCCGTATTCGTGCTGAAAAACGGCTTCAATCCCTACACCGGCGGCGCAAGCCAAATTGGCCGCCTGTTCGGACGCCAGGCCTATGTGGGCCTTTCCAGCCAGAGATGGGGCACGCTCACGGCCGGCCGTCAATATGACGCCGTGGTCGATTACCTCGGGCCGAATATTGCGTGGAGCTGGCTGGGCAGCGGTGGCGACAGCGACAACACGTTCAACAATATCCGCATCCAGATGTGGCCCTGCGTGTGGGCGTGCCCGACCTCGACGACCGTCTCATCGTCAAGACGCCCGGCAGAAGCGAGCGCTTTCTCGTGGCGAGCCCGGCATGGCTGCAGCGCTATGGACACCCCGCAACGCCCACTGACCTGGCACGCGCGGAATGCCTGCAATTCGCCTATAAGCCGGGCCGGCGGCAACGCTGGAATTTTCGCTCGGGCGACGCGATCGTGCCCGTTATAGTGACCGGCCAACTCGTGACCAATAACCTCGACATGATCGCGGGCGCCGCGGTTGGCGGCCAGGGCGTGGCCTTGCTGCCGAAATGGCTCGTCGCGCCCGACGTCGCGGCCGGTCGCCTCGTGAGGCTGTTCGAGGACAGCGAGATCACGGCCGACTCGGGCGAGGCATTCGTCTACGCGACCTACCTTCCCAACCGGCGCCTTTCGCGCAAAGTTCGCGCATTCATTCGATTTGTCGAGAGATTATCCATTTAGAAGGAAACACGCTACAAATTGCAATGAAGCGCGTTTACACTTGAGCACTCCATTGCGCCGTTCATTTTGTCGACGCGCCATTCAACATTAAAGAAGGGAGGCAGAACATGTACGTTTTCGGTCGAGTTTCGGTCTCCCTCGGGGGGCGTCAGGTATATCTCGATGGACAGCCGTTGGCGCTGGGCGCACGGGCGTTCGACATTCTCGAATTGCTCATTCGTGCCGAAGGCGCCATCGTGACCAAAGACGAGATCTTGCGGCTCGTCTGGCCCACCACCTTCGTTGTCGAGAATAATATTCAGGTGCATATTTCGGCGCTGCGCAAGCTGCTTGGCGAAGGATGGATTCGCACTGTCTCGGGGCGAGGCTATCGGCTCGTGCGCCCTTCGTCGCAGCCATCAAGCGCGTCGAGCACCGTTGAGGGTGCGGCCGTGCTGAAGCAGGATAGCGACAACCGCCAGCGCGCATGGGCGCTCGCCGGCCGTGAAGATCAGGCGCGCCGACTGTACGAACGGCTTCAGCACGAATCGCTCATCACGGTCACCGGGCCCGGCGGCGTGGGTAAAACGCGGCTTGCCCTCACCGTGGCGAAAGCGTGGGCCGAGGACAATCGCGCCGCTTTTTGCCACGTCGATTTCGCCGACCATATCGATCGCTGTTCCTGTTATGCGGAACGACTGCCTATGCTGTTGCAGGAACTTCGCGACGGCAGCGCCGGGATTGCGGAAATCGCGAGCGAAATTGGCGATCGGCGCATCGTGCTCGTGCTGGACAATTGCGAGCGTGAAGTGGGGAGCGTCGCCGCACTATGCGAGTGCATTCTCGCCGCGAACCGCAACGCGGTGCTGCTCGCGACCAGCCGCGAGCCGCTGCGCGCAAAGGGCGAATATCTTCACACGGTACCGCCGCTTTCACTGCCCCATGAAGGTGCGGACGAAGCGGCCATTCTCGCCAGCGGTGCCGTAACGATGTTCTTCGATCGCGCGAGAGCCACGGGAACCGAATTTCCGCAAAACCCGCAAACACTCGCGGCAATCGCCGATGTTTGCCGGCGCCTGAGCGGCCTGCCGCTCGCGCTCGAACTCGCGGTTGCGCGCGCCGCGTTGCTGGGCGCACAGGCGCTCGCGCATGAGCTACAGGGTTCTGCTTTGGGTCTCGCCGGCAGGTCGCGAACCGCGCATCCTCGCCAGCGCACCCTGCGCGCTTCGATCGAATGGAGCTATCTCCAGCTTGGCGCAGCCGAACGCGCGGTGCTGCATCGTCTGGCCGCTTTCGAGGCGCCATTCGACCTGGCCAGCGCCTGCAAAGTCGCCGCTGTCGACGGCATTCAGCGCGACACGGCTTTGGAATGCGTACACGGGCTCGCCGCAAAATCGCTGCTGACTTTGCACTCCGAAGGGGCGAACCGGCTCTACTCGCTCTTTCCCATCGTGCGCGCCTACGCTGCCGAGCGGCTGGCCGAGTCCGGGAAGCGCGTTCCCCTTGCGCCGCAAAGCCCGCTTTCGAGCGCCCTTGCACCGGATTGCGCGAACATTCGGTCACTGCGCGACTCGAACAGCAAGCTGTACTCGCATTAACGGCGGGTTCAGCGGGTTCTGAATTAATCTGCTCCACATTTCAGCACGCCGGCGATTTTCCCCAACACTACGCTAATGATTGAGCCGCCTTGCTCAATCATTACGACAACGCCTGCATTCGCTAAAAATCCTTAAGTGTTATGAACGCAGGCGGCAATCGCTGGATATGCCGAAACCTGTCCTCCATACTGCGGCTTACGCGCGAGGAATACGCTATTGCAGTATTCCTTGAATACTTCTCCAGGAGGTTCTTGCGACGGCGCATCCGCGGCCCGCGAACGCGAAGCTAACAAGCTGCCCATTCAATGACCACGCATGCCAAGCCCTCCCACCCGGTTGCCGCACAGATTGAGAATGGCGCGGCCGAGGACGCCGCTTTCCCTGGCGTGCCCTTCGACATCGCCTGGTTCGAGCGCTGCGAGAAGCGCGAACTCGACCATGCCGACGGCGTCACGACCTGCCTGCTGCGCGAGCCCGTTGACGGCAGGTATTGGCTCGCGCGCCATGCGCTGAACACGTCGGCGATCGGCTGTGAGCGCCTGAAGCGCGAACTTGCCGTCAGCGCACGAATTAGCCTCCCTTGGGGCCTGCCGCCGGTGGAGTCCGTCTGGGGTGGCGAACGCTTCGTCATCGTGTACGAGGCAGGCGCGAGCAGCACGCTCGCCTCCTCTCTGGACACTCGGCAACTCGGCCTCGAAGCGTTTCTCGCCGTGGCCGCGGGCGCAGCGCGCGCACTAGGCGAAGCGCATTCAGCGGGCCTTTGCCACGGGGATCTGAAACTCTCCAGCATCGTGCTCGCCAATGCCCAGGCCGACCTCGAAGCCGACGCCGAAGCCTGCGCAATCCGCCTGACCGGATTCGATCCCGCGCCGCCTGAGGCGTATCGCGAACGCCTGAGCGCACAGCCGTATCTGGCTCCGGAAGTCGCGCTCAATGACGCCCCTGCCGATCGCAAAAGCGCAGACCTCTATGCGCTGGGCGTGGCGCTCTACGCCCTGCTGACCGGCGAATTGCCCATCGACGCGCGAAGCGCGGCGGGTTGGTATCACGCGCGCCTCGCAATCGAACCTCTCCATCCGCGCCGACGCCGCGCGGACGTGCCCGAACCGCTCGCCGAAGTCCTGCTCAGGCTGCTCGCGAAAGACCCGCGCGAACGCTATGTCACGGCCGCTGCCGCCTATGCGGACTTGCAACGCATCCGCAACTCGCTTTGCGCGCCTGGCGGCGAAGCCCGCGTGGCCGTGGATGCCGGCGCATCGTCTCATCTCCTCAGCCTGCCTGGCCGGTTGTTTGGCCGGGCAACCGAGAAAGCCTTGCTCGACGATGCGCTTGCGCGCGTGGCCGCGACCGGCAAGACCGAAGTCGTGCTGATCTCCGGCAGCGGCGGCTGCGGAAAGTCAGCGCTCGTCGAATCGCTTTTCAACGACGTGCAGCCCCTCGGCTCTCGATTCGCGTCCGGCAAGGCCGACAAGCTTCGCACCACCATCCCTTACGCGCCGGTCGTCCAGATCGTGCGCGCCTTGACGCTGGCGCTGCTCGGCGAGGCCGACAACCTGCTCGAGTCCGTTCGCGAACGCTGGACTCAACGCCTCGAGGGGCAAGGGCGAGCGATCGCCGAACTCGTACCAGAAGTCGAACACGTCATCGGCCCCGGCGCGCCGCTTGCCGACGTGGCCGCGCCGCTCGCCCAGGCGCGTCTCGTGCGCGCGCTGCTGCACACATTCGCAGCGCTCGCACAGCCAGGCGCGCCGCTCGTCATTTTCTTCGACGACGTTCAATGGGCCGACCCCGCGAGCCTCGCGTTTCTGAGGGCGTTCTCTTCGGAACCGCCGCCGAACGTGCTGCTTCTTTGCGCGCACCGCGAATCCTCCGTCGAGCGGCCTGGCCCGCACCAGTGGCTGCGCGAGCTCGACGCATGCAAGACGATGCGCGTGACGCAAGTGCGTCTGCAAGCGCTTTCGGAGCGTGACCTCGCCGGTCTGATTGGCGCGACGCTCAACGAACCGGCCGAGCGCGTCGAGCCTCTGGCGCGCGCCGTACACGCGAAAACGGCCGGCAATCCATTCTTCTCGCGCCAGCTCCTGCGCATGCTGATCGACGACGAAGTGCTGGGCTACAGCGTCAAAGCCGCGGCCTGGACGTGGGACGAAGCGAGCATCGCGCAGCGCCTTTACTCCGACAACGTGATTGACCTGCTGATTCGCCGCTTCGATCGATTTCCGCAGGAAAGCGTGAAACTGGTCGAGTGGCTCGCCTGCGTCGGGATGCGATGCGACGTGGCACTGCTCGCGCAAATTGGCGGCATCACGCCGGGCGACGTTCATGAGCGTCTGCGCCCATTCGTCGATGCGAATCTGCTCGCGGCTCAACCCGAGGCTTACGCGTTTTTGCACGATCGCGTGCTCGAATCCGCTTACGCGCGTATCGATGCGCAAACGAAGCCGCATTATCACGCGCGCATCGCCTCCGTGATGATCGACTACTGGCGTGCGAGTCTCCCCGAGTCTGCGTTCGATATTGCCAGTCAGATCGAGCGCGCACCCAAAGAAGCGCTCGACCCCGAAACGCGGGTTGCGTATGTTCGTGTATTGATCCTGGCGGGCAAGCGCGCACGCAACGCCGCGGCCCTGGACCAGGCAACGGAATATGCCAACGTGGCCCTCGGCATGGTCGATGAACAGTGGTGGTCGAACCACTATGGCCTGACTTACGGCGCCCAACTGCTGCACTGCGAGTGTTTGCTGGCGCAGGCCAGACTCACGGATGCTCAACAACGCATCGACGCGTTGCTCGCCCACCCGCTCGCGATTCTCGACCGGGCCGGCGTGCATCGCCTCAAGGCCGTCCTGCAGACCGTCCAGTCCGATTACGAAGGCGCTTTGTCCACCGCGCTGGCCGGGCTTGCGCTGCTTGGCGTACATCTGCACCGCTCGCCAACGGCCGAACAGATGCGCGCCGCGTGCGAGTCGGTACAGATCGCGTTGCGGGGCCGCGCGATCGCGAGCGTGCGCCATCTGCCACCCTGCGAGGACCGGCGCATTCAGATCGTCATGGGCCTGCTCGCCACGCTCACTTCCTCGTTCTTCGTGACTGACGGGCTCGGCATCCTGCATCTCGCCAAGATGGTCGAACTCACGCTCGAACATGGCGTGACGCCCGAGTCGCCGTATGGTCTCGCGTGGTTCGGCGTCCTGTTCGCAGGCATGTACGAAGCGGCTGACGAAGGGCTCGCATATGGACAGGCTGCGCTGACGCTGGTCGATCAGCACGGTTTCGAAGCGCAGCGCGTGGCCACGCTCGTTGCCATCGATCAGGTCAGCGTATGGACGCGCCCGCTCTCTTTCGCGCTCGAGCACGCGCGGCAGGCGCGCGTGCTGGGGCGTGCCTCGGGCGACATCGGCATGGCCTGTTACGCGTGCAATCACATTGTTTCCGACCTGATTGCCATGGGCGAGAATTTGTCGCTCGTCGACGAAGAGGTCGAACGGGGACTCGAACTCACAGCGATCATCCAGTACCGCGATATCGAAGCGGTCCTGCTGGCACAACGCGATTTCGTTCACCGGTTGCAGCGAGCGAAGGACAGCACGGATCGACCCGAGCACACCGGCGCCGCGGTTTCGCAGATCGCCCGCTTTTTCCTGTACTTTTATGACGGCCTCGCGAAGCTATTCGCCGGAGCGTATTGCGCCGCGCGCACTCGCCTCGACGATGCGCGGGCGCTTGCCTGGACCGTGCCCGCGCATATCAACGTGGCCGACTGCCACTGGTATGGCGCGCTCGCAATTTCACGCGGGCAATTCACTTCGCACGACAGCGCGCTTTTCGAGCTTCGCACGCAGCGCGTGCAGTTCGCGCGCTGGGCCAATCAAAACGGTGCGACGTTTCGCAACAAGCTCCTCCTGATCGACGCTGAAATCGCGCGGCTCCAGGGCGATGCCTTCGGCGCGCTCGTCGCTTACGAGAAGTCCGCACAAGCCGCCGAAGCAGCGGGATTCACGCACGAACAGGCGCTCGCGCACGAATTCGCGGGCGAGCTTTGCATGGCGCATGCGCTGGAGAGCTCCGCGCGCCATCATTTGCATCAGGCAGCAATCTGCTATGGCCGCTGGGGCGCGGCGTTACCCGAGGAGCGTATTCGCGAACGCCACCCGCAACTGGCGTCCGTGGCGACCGACGAAGCGAGTCCGCGCAACGAAGTGCGGCAGCAGCCCTTTGTCGAGCTCGGCGTCGAAGCCGCGAAGGCAATCTCGGGCGAAGCCGTGACCGATCGCCTGGTCGAGAGGTTGCTGACGGGCATCACCGTGTACGCCGGGGCGCAATACGGCCTCTTGCTGCTCATGCACGACGACGGGCCGAAAATCGAAGCGTTGGCGCGCGTCGAATCGAATCACATGGCGGTCACGCTCAGATCCGTGGCACCCGACGATGAAGCCTTGCCGCTCGCCGTGCTCAATAGCGTCGTTCGCACGCGAAAGACGCTGGTGTTCGCGGAAGCAAGCGTCGAATCGCCGTCGCTGCGCGCGCGCACTAGCGCCGGGCGCACGCAACGCTCGGTGCTCTGCATGCCGCTGTTGCGGGGCGGATCGCTCGTTGGCGTCGTCTATCTGGAGAACAATCTCGCGCCTGGCGTCTTTGACCCGAGCCGCGTCGCCGGCCTTGAAGTGCTCGCGCCGCAGGTCGCGGTTTCCCTCGAAACCGCCCGCCTGTACGAAAGGCTCGTCGAGGAAAGCGAGCACCGCCTGAATGCGGAAGTCAGCCTGCGCTACGCGCGCGACGAACTCGCGCGCACCTCGCATCTCACGGTCATGGGCAGCGTCGCAGCCTCCATCGCCCACGAGGTGAACCAACCGCTCTCCGCAATCGCCACTTCGGTCGACGCCAGCCTGCGCTGGTTGCAGCGCGCCACGCCCAATCTCGAGGAAGTCGCGGCGGGCCTCGACCACATCAAGAGAACGAGCTTGCGTGCGGTCGAAATCATTCGCGCGCTGCGCGCACTCGCCAAGCAGGCGCCCGCGATTCTCGCGCCGCTACGCATGGACGACGTCGTGCGCGACGTGCTGGACCTGCTCCAACCGGAAGCACTAGCGCAGCAAATCCGCGTCGTCACCCAACTGGAAGCCGGCGACGCGATCGTTCAGGCGGATCGCGTCCAGCTGCAGCAGGTGGTGCTCAACCTGTTTACCAACGCCGTGGAGGCGATGAGCGAAACGGTGCTGGAAACGCGCACGCTTGCGATCTCCACGAGAGTGAGTGAGGGAAAGGTCGTGATGTCCGCGCGTGATCGCGGCACTGGAATTCCGGCAGACGTCCTCGAGCGGATATTCGATCCGCTCTATACGACGAAGGCGTCGGGCATGGGGATGGGCCTGGCGATTTGCCGCTCCATCGTCGAGAGCCATCACGGGACGCTCGATGCCTTTAACGTGGAGGACGGCGCCGAGTTTGTCATGACGCTGCCTATCGCCTGGCACGATGTCGCACCCCGGCGCGCGCGCAGCATTAACATTCAAGACTTTCCCGGTTACGCGCGTTAGCCTCCTGTCTGTTCGGATCCCACGCAATCCGGGTTGAATCGTGAAATCAGCGACATTCTTGAACCAAGAGCTAGCCAGCGAAGTCTTCACGGTCTATGTCGTCGAAGACGACATAGTCATGAACGAGGCCATCTGCCTGCTTGCGCGCTCCGTTGGCGTCGATGCACAGGGCTTTCTGAGCGTGCAGGACTTCCTCACTTGCAAGCGCAGCACGGGGCCGAGTTGCCTCGTGCTCGACATTCGACTGAGGGGAAGCAGCGGGCTTGCTCTGCAAGACCTGCTCAAATCGGAGCATGACCCGATTCCGGTGATTTTCGTCACCGGTCATGCGGATATTCCCATGAGCGTGCGGGCGATGAAGGCGGGCGCCATCGACTTCCTCACGAAGCCGTTTCGCGATCAGGATCTGCTCGACGCCATTGCGATCTCGCTGGAACGCGACGCCGCAAGGTTGACCCGCGAGCGGCACGATAACGATGTGCTCGCGCGCTTCGAAGCGATGATCGAGCGCGAGCGCGAGGTGATGGCCGCCGCCGCGGCCGGTAAATTGAGCAAGCAGATCGCGGACGAGCTTGGCATTAGCGAAGTCACCGTGCGCGTCTACCGCAGCAGTGCGATGCGCAAGATGCGTGCGCGTTCGTTCGCAGAACTTGTCATTCTCGCGCATCGGCTGGGGATCGTCGTGAAGGACGACCGGACGCGCCTGAATTGAAGGCTGAAGCGTGTCGGCCAGTCGTCACGCGCTTTCGCGCCCCATTCGCGACGCGCAGCAAGCGAGCACCCCAAGCAGCACGAGGGGCAAGATGAGCGCCCAGAACGAGCCCATCAACCAGCCCAGCGCCCCGCCGCCCGCGCCCAGCGCGAATGCGAGGACCGGCGGCAGCGTGCGCACGAGCCGCGTGCGCGCTTCGCCCCGGTCAATGTGCGCCGTGCCGGGCGCGAGCAGATCGAATGCATCGATCACGGCCTGCGTGACGTTGCCCGTCATCACCGTGTTCGCGGCCACGCTGCGCGTCGCGAGCCGCGCGTGGGCGTTCTGCACGCCCATGCCGGCCGCGCCCAGCAGCCCGCAAACGATGGTCAGCGGCGCATTCGCGTTCGTGATGGGCGCAGCGAATAAGCCTGCGAGCATGAAGGCAACGAGGAAAGCGATCTGCAAGAGGTAGAGGCCCACCGCGCGTGTGCTTTCGGGGCGCTCGCGCAGTGTGTCGTCGAGCAGGCGCGCGACAACAATGCCGCTCACGAACGCCGGAAACGCCAGCAGCTTGATCGAAAGGCCGTTGCCCGCACCCGCGAGCCCTGAACCGATCAGGATGAAGTTGCCGGTGACATGTGCGGTGAAAAGACCGTAGAGGGCCACGAAGCCGAGCGTGTCGACATAGCCCGCGATGAAAGCGAGCATGCCGTTCTCGCCCGAAAGCGATTCGAGCACGCTTCCCGCGAAGCGCGCTCGCGTGTTTAGTGTTCGTTGTTGCACGATGATTCGCTCGTGAGTGTGATGGATTTCATGGACGACATGTCGCGTTCTCCAAAAAACAGCGCGGCCCCTGCATCCTCTACTCCAGCCAGGGCGAACCCAGTATCTGCCCGCAAAAATTGATGCGGCGATAGTTGGGGTCGATCCGGTCCAGCACGTCGGCGCACTGATTGCCCACGGTGGTCTGTGGCCGAAAAGCGATGCCGCGCCCGAAGGCGCGAATGACTTCCTGCTTGTAGCCTTGCCCGCGAGGAAACGCCGCAAGCACGCTTGCCCGCTCGTGCTCCGTGTACAGATGCAGGTTCGCACCGATCAGATCCGTGCGAACCGCCGCCGCGAGCAGATCCGAAAGCGGCGTCACCCGCGCCGGAATGCCAGGCGATGTATGCAGGGCGATCGCCAGCCACGCGTCATGCTGCTTCTGGCTGTTCACGCCGTAGTGATGCAGCAGATGCCGGGCCGCGTCCGCGCTGTCGATTTCATAGCGCAGCGTCGAATGCGAATACGCGGGGCTCAGGCCCATGTTCGCGTACATTGCACTGACGTAAAGCGAATCCGTGTCGCATTCCATGCCCGAGCGCTGCGCCCTGAGCATCGCGAACATGAACACCCGGTTGGCGTGCCCGAGCAGAATGGGCGGCAACGTGGCCCATGCACTTTCCACAGCCGCGGTCGCCACGGGCGTGCGCGGAATCCGCACGCCAGCGACTTCGCTGACGGTGCACCACGACGCTGTTTGCATAGAAGTCCTTCCGGATGTCCCGATCGTTATTTTCGGTGGTTGACGCAAGCGCGGCGCGAGTGACGTCGATGCGTTTCATCTCAGCGTGCTCCCGTTCAAAACGCGAAGCAACTGCAACCCAGCGCGCCCCAGAACCCGTTCTGGTCCGATACCGGGGCGTTGCTGCTCCACGCCCGGCCATGCGCGTGCTGGTGAATGCCGCACAGGATCACGCAAGCATCGCTGCACGACTGCGCGGGCACGGCGGCATGAAGCGCGGTTGCCGGCTTGAAGCGCGCATAGCTGCCGAATTCGGCCACGGGCGACCACGACGGGCTCACCGGCAGCGCGGGCGGGCTCAGTGCGTCGAACTCCGCGGCGGCATAAACGATGCGTCCGCCCACGACCGTCAGCACCGAAGTCAGATGCTTGATCGACGCTTCCTCGATCGTGAAGAAGTCGTCGCTCAGCACGGCGAAGTCGGCAAACTGGCCCGGCACGAGTGCGCCCTTCCTGGTTTCGTCGTTCGAGAACCAGGCGCTTCCCACCGTGTAGCGGCGCAACGCTTCCATGCGCTCGAGCCGGTCGCGCTGCGCGTACATCGGCGTGCCGCCCACCGTGCGCCCCGAAATGAGCCAGTAGAGCGAAACGAAAGGGTTGTAGCTCGCCACGCGCGTGGCGTCCGTACCCGCGCCCACGGGCAGGCCCGCTTCCAGCATCTTGCGTACGGGCGGCGTGTGGGCCGCCGCTTCGGCGCCGTAGCGCGCGATGAAATACTCGCCCTGGTAGGCCATGCGATGCTGCACGGCAATGCCGCCGCCCAGTGCCGCAATCCGCTCGATGTTGCGGTCCGAAACCGTTTCGCAATGGTCGAAGAACCAGCGCAGGCCGTTGAAGGGCGTGTCGGCGTTCACGCGCTCGAACACGTCGAGAAAGCGGCTGATCGACTCGTCGTAGGTCGCGTGCAGGCGCCACGGCCAACGGTTCTGCACCAGCAGGCGCACCACGCCTTCCAGCTCCTTCTCCATCTCCTCGGGCAGATCGGGGCGTGGCTCCAGGAAGTCCTCGAAGTCGGCGGCCGAAAAGACCAGCATTTCGCCCGCGCCATTGACCTTCAGGAAGTCGTCGCCTTCGCCTGGGCGCGTGGCCTTAACCCAGCGCGCGAAGTCCTCGATCTCGCGCTTCGCGTTCTGCGTGAAGAGGTTATAGGCGATGCGGATCGTGAGTTGCTCGCGGCGCGCGAGTTCCATGATGACGGCGTAGTCGTCGGGGTAGGCCTGGTAGCCGCCGCCCGCGTCGATCGCGCTCGTCACGCCGAGGCGGTTCAACTCGCGCATGAACTGGCGCGAGGAATTCATCTGGTCGTCGATCGGCAGCTTGGGGCCCTTGGCAAGCGTGGCGTACAGCAGGCCCGCATTGGGTCGCGCGATCAGCATGCCGGTGGGGTTGCCGCGACGGTCGCGCTGGATCTCGCCGCCCGGCGGATTGGGCGTGTCGCGCGTGTAGCCGACGGCGCGCAGCGCAGCCGCGTTCAGCAGCGCGCTGTCGTAGAGGTGCAGGATGAATACCGGCGTGTCCGGCGCGATAGCATTGACCTCTTCAAGCGTGGGACCGCGCTTTTCGGCGAACTGGAATTCGTTCCAGCCGCCCACCACGCGCACCCATTGCGGCACGGGCGTGCGCGCGACCTGCGCGCGCAGCATCTCCAGCGCGTCCTGCAACGAGGGCACGCCGTCCCAGCGCAACTCCATGTTGAAGTTCAAGCCGCCGCGAATCACATGCAAGTGCGAGTCATTCAGGCCGGGAATCACGGTGCGGCCGTTGAGGTCGATGCGGCGCGCGTCGTCGCGCGCCCATTGCATGACGTCGCGCTCGTTGCCGGACGCGACGATCTTGCCGTCGGCAACCGCGAGCGCCGTGGCGAACGAGCGGCGCTCGTCCTGCGTCGCGATCTTGCCGTTGTAGATCACCAGGTCGGCAATACGCCGAGGTTGATCGGATGCGCTCATCGACGCTCTCCTGTGTCTTGAGGGAGTTCTTTTGCAGTCCGAATATCGCATCCGAAAAATCGTTGCGTCTTCAAGGACTTCGCAGGAACCCCACTCTATGGAATCTGCAACTGAAAGTCCTGTGTAAAACCTGAAGATTTATGACGGCTTTTCGAAGCGCGAGGCGACGCCATTCAAGCCGCGCCGGATAGGCGGCGCGGCTTGAATCACTTTCCCTTCTGCTTCTCAGGCAGGATCGTCAGGCCTTGAGGAAGGCGAGCAGATCCGCGTTGACCTGATCGACGTGCGTGCTGCACATGCCGTGCGGCGCGCCATGGTAGATCTTGAGCGTGGCGTTCTTGACGATCTTCGCCGAGAGCTTCGCCGAGTCGTCGATCGGCACGATCTGGTCGTCGTCGCCGTGCAGGATCAGCGTGGGCACGCTGATCTTCTTCAGGTCGTCGGTGTAATCGACTTCCGAGAATTGCTTGATGCACTCGTACTGGCCTTTGATCGAGCCGGCCATGCCTTCGCGCCAGAATTCCTGCACGAGACCTTGCGAGACCTTCGCGTTCGGGCGGTTGAAGCCGTAGAACGGCGTGGCGAGATCGAGGTAGAACTGGGAGCGGTTCGCGGCCACGCCAGCGCGAATGCCGTCGAACACCGACATCGGCAGACCGTTCGGGTTGTTGGCCGTCTTCACCATGATCGGCGGCACCGCGCCGATCAGCACGGCCTTGGCCACGCGCTTTTCACCGTGGCGGCCAATGTAGTGCGCAACTTCACCGCCGCCCGTCGAATGGCCCACGAGCATCGCGCCCTTCACGTCGAGCGCGTCGAGCACGGCGGCCAGGTCGTCGGCGTAGGTGTCCATGTCGTTGCCCTCGGAGGGCTGGCCCGAGCGGCCGTGCCCGCGGCGGTCATGGGCGATCACGCGGTAGCCCTGGTTCACGAGGAAGAGCATTTGCGCGTCCCAGGCGTCGGCGCACAGCGGCCAGCCGTGCGAGAACACCACCGGCGTGCCCGTGCCCCAATCCTTGAAGTAGATCTGCGTGCCGTCCTTGGCGCTCACATAGTTGCCGCCGTGATGATGGCCCGTGCCGTGCGCATGCGCGGGCGCCCCGGTCGTGGCGGCCGCCGCGGCCGGCAGGCTCGACATGGCGGCCATGGCGCCGGCCACGCCCGCGCCTGCGGAAAGGATGCGGCGGCGCGAGGTGAGAATGGTATTCGTATTGATTTGTTGCGTAGTCATGTGTTCTCCGTCGTTGCTTCGCCGCGGAAGGCCCGGGCGAGCTCACTGCGTTCAGGCTGATGAGCGATGGGCGCACAGACCCTGAAACGTCGAACGGTCTGCACCCCGATTTCGCTACCGCAGCTTAGCGACGCGGAAAAGCCATGTCTTTTGTGAAACCTGAATAATCCTGAAACCGCTCTTCAGAAAGCCGAGTGCGCGTGTTACCCACGCGCTACATGGCGTCGGCCATGTCGACGTCACGCAGCCCCGGCGTGTCGAGCTTGCGGCGCAGCGCGGCCAGCTTGCGCATTTCGGGCAGGCGCGGGCCTTCTCCCTGTTCTCCCTGCGCCGCTTGCTCGCCGCCGAAGCGCTCGAACGGCGCGAGCAACGCATAGGCATCGCGAAGCGCGCCCTCCTGCACCATCGACTCGCCGAGATCGAGCGCCGCGCGCAGTTCGAACAGCCATGCGCCCTGCTCGCGTGCAAGCGCCATCGCTTGAGCAAGCTTGCGATGCCCAGCGTCGATGAGGCGCGCGCGCGTCTTGTCGCCTGAAGCGTAACCCGCCCGCGCACGCGCGAGGTGCACCTGGGCGCTTGCCCGCATCAGTTCGGCCTCAAACGCGTGGTCGCCATCCGCGGCAGTGCGCCGCTGCGCCTCGTCGATTGTCGCGAGCGCCTCGTCGAGCCGCCCTTCCAGCAACAACGCTTGCGCGAACGAAACCGTCAGGGCCGAGGTCAGCCTGCGGAATCCACGGGCCTCCAGGCTCGCCAACCCCGCTTCGAGCCGGGAAAGCCCCTCTTCGTGGCGGCCCGCCTCCAGCGCCAACTGGCCCGCGAGGCATTCGCCGTAGTCTTTCCACACTTCGAAACGGTTGAGCGCCGCTTGCGAGCGTAGCAACGCCAGATGGCTCGCCGCGAGATCCGACTCCCCGCACGCCAGCGCAATGGGCACCGCCACGACCGCAAGCAGATGGCACAGCGAAGGCTCGAGCATGTCCGCGCGCACGAGGTTGATCGCGCGTTCGATCAGGTCGAGCGCGAGCGCGGTTTCCCCCTGCATCCACGCGATGCGCGCGAGCGTGCCCGTGCCGAAGATGCGCGGATCGATGCCGAGGTCGGTGTCGGCGCGGCTTTGCGGCCCGCTCACCTCAAGCGACGCGAGCGTGCGCTCCAGCCGGTCGCGCGCCTGTTCGTGTTCGCCGAAGCAATGCAGCGATGCCGCCAGCGTCGCGCTCGCGCAGAGTTTTTGCCACGCCGAACCGCCCCGCAACGTGCGCGCCTCGAAACGCGTGGCGAAGCGCAGCGACGCATGAATGTCGCCCGCGGTCATGGCTGCATTCCACAGGCCCCACATGGCGCGCGTCTCGAAGACGGCGTCCGCGCAACCCGTGGCCCGCTCCAGCACCCGGCGCCAGAGCGCGGCGGCGTCGGCCGCCGCGCCATCCGTCATCAGGAGCGCGGCCGCGTACGCGGAGCACACGCGCATTTCGCAGGTGGCGTCCACGGCGCCCTTGGGTAGCGCGTCGAGCGTTTCGAGCGCCCGATGGGCGCGCTCGCGGCATTCGTGCACCAGCGAGGCGTCGAGCAGCGTGCCCACCAGTGAGCCCGCCAGCGCCACACCCAGTGCCGCATCGCCATCGGATGAAAACGCCCAATCCCACGTGCTGCGCGCCGCGTCGAGCGAGGAATGCGCTTGCGCGCTCTTGCTTCGATGCGGCACGAGGGCCGAGCGATCTTCGATCTGGCGCTGCAAATAACGCAGATGGCGCTGCGCGACGCGCTGGACCTCTCCTTCGTCGTGGAGTTTTTCCATTGCATAGGCGCGCGTCGACTCCGTGAGCCGGTAGAGCGCGATCGCACCATGAAACTCGACCGTGAGCAGCGATTTCGCGGCCAGTTCGCCGAGCGCCGTAATGGCCGCCGCGATCGGCACGCCGGGTTCGGTGGCCACGGCGCAAACCGCGTCGAAGGCGAATGTGCCGGTGAAGAACGCGAGGCTGCGGAACAGCCCCTTTGCCTCAGCGTCGAGCAGCGCATAGCTCCAGTCGAAGGTGGCGCGCAAGGTCTGGTGGCGCGGCAGCGCAAGGCGCAAGCCGCCGCTCAAGAGATCGAGCCGGTCATCGAGCCGCGCCGCCACGCCTTCGATGCCGAGCGTCGCCACGCGCGCCGCCGCAAGTTCGATCGCGAGCGGCAAGCCCTCCAGTTGACGGCAGATGTCCGCCACCGCCCGGACGCTGGCCTCGTCCCCCGCGCAACGCGGCGCGATATCACGCGCGCGCTGAAGAAATAGCTGAACCGCGCCATGATCGAGCATGGCTTCGACGGTATCTTCCGTAGCGGGCACGGCCAGCGGCTCGACCCGATAGACGGTCTCCGCGCGGATGGTGAGCGGCTCGCGGCTCGTGACGAGCACGCGCAGCCAACGCGCATGGGCGACGAGATTTTCGACAAGCTCCGCGACTTCATCGACCACATGCTCGGCGTTGTCGAGCACCAGCAGCACGCCCTCCGGCGGCATTCTCGCGAGCAGCGCGCGCGTGTCCTGCAAGACTTCGGCGGGGCTCACCTGAAGGGCCAGTGCCATCGTAGCGAGCATGGACTCGCGTGCATTCGCGGAGGCCAGTTCGACGAAGCAAACGCTATGGGCGAACTGCGCCTGCGCGACCTCGGCGACGCGAATCGCCAGCGCGGTCTTGCCGATGCCGCCTGCGCCAACGAGGGTGACGACGGCCGACTCCGCCAGCTTCGCGACCACGTTTTCGACATCCGCGTCGCGGCCCACCAGCGCGGTGGGGCGGCCCGGCAGAGTCGAGGCGAGCGCGCCCTGCGGCGCCAGCGGCGCTTGAGGAATGAGAATATAACCGCGGCCCGTGACAGTTTTAATCAGCTCGCGATCGGCCTCCAACGCCTTGCGCAACGCCGCGATGTGCACTTGCAGGCGGTTTTCCTCGACGATCTGGTCTGGCCAGACCGAGTCGATGATGTCGTCTTTGGTCACGATCGAGCCATTGGCCCGAAAGAGCACTTCCAGAATGTCGAACGCGCGCGCGCTTATACGCAA
This sequence comes from Paraburkholderia sp. BR10882, assembly GCF_040948855.1. NCBI lineage: Bacteria > Pseudomonadati > Pseudomonadota > Betaproteobacteria > Burkholderiales > Burkholderiaceae > Paraburkholderia > Paraburkholderia sp. BR10882. The sequence goes on from NZ_JBFPKP010000033.1 coordinate 36,123, forward strand.
CGGCAAGCCGTTGCGCAGAATCTCACGTTGCTCGAAATTCACGAGCAATGCGCCAATTTTGATCATGGACGTTCCCTTGAGCCGCCGGACGGTGCGGCACGATCACTGCCAATTCTGCCTGGCCGAGCTTGCCATCAAAGATCACACGACCGGATTGTAAGCATGATGTAACGCGCGAGTCTTGAAGAAAAATGCACACCGGGCGGCGAGCGCGCTTTGCATGCCAACCCGCTTGAAACAGGGGATAAAATCATCGTATGCACCGTTTTGACGCAGAATTTGATGACTTTTGAACAAGGCGGCTCCAACGCCGTCTTATCCGGCTTCCGAGACACATTAAAAATCAACAGGATGGATCCGGCTTAAGATGGGTCCGAACTGCGTCGCCACAAGGCCTGACCTGCTCCCGATTGCCTCCCGTCCCAATCGAATCGGTTTATTGGACTGCATTTGACGTGGCTGCTCTAATTAAAAAACTTTAATCTTCAGACGTGTTTTAGCGCCCGCAACGCCAATCGCGAGTTCCGATATAATCGACCCGAGTTATTTTTGACTTACGGCGAATGCCGCGAGCGCGGTGACTTCACGCCGGTTGCGCCACCGTACGAGCCATTCCGCACGAGGATCCGCCCAATGCAGCTCGCTAACGAAATCAGCCCGTCTCGCGCCGCTGCGCCAGTCAAGCGCGACGGGCTCGGCTGTACCGCGAGCCGGTTGCGCAAGGACCTGCATATCGGCAGCGGCGACCTCCAGATCTACCGAAAGGGCATGGACGACGCCCGGGCGGAGCGCGTCTCGACCGAGGCCTGCGATCGCGGCTTTCTGGCCGGCATTGCGTTGCAGGGCGGGCATCGGCGCAATCTCTTTCGCGGCGCACGCAGCGAAGAACGTCGCTTCGATTCGAGCTCGATTTATATTCGCGATTTTTCCGAGCCGTATTCCGCTGAACTTCACGGCGATTTCGATTTCGTTCTCGTCGAGTTATCGCCCGAATTCCTCGCCCGTCTCGCCGACGAACACGGCAGCCCCGTGATCCGCGGGCTCACCTGCTCGCCGCGGAAAAAAGACACTGTCCTCTATCACCTTGCGAGCGCGCTGGCTGCAACCACCGACACGTCCGGGCCGTTGAACAAGCTGTTCGTCGACCACGTCGGCCTGTGCATCGGCATCCATCTCGCGCGTCAATATGGCGACTTCGCGCATCACGAAGCGCAGTCCAAAGGGACGCTCACGCCCGCACAGGAAGCCCGGGCGAAGGAGCTTCTGCTGCTGCGCTCGGACAGCGGCAACTCGATCGCCGACATTGCGAGCGAGTGCAATCTCTCGCGCGCCTATTTCATTCGTGCGTTTGCGCGAACCACGGGTCGCACGCCGCATCAATGGTTGCTCGAACAGCGCATTACCGAAGCGCGCGTGCTGATCGAAACCACGGAAAAGTCGCTCGCAGAAATCGCCATGATCTGCGGCTTTTCGGATCAAAGTCACCTGAGCAGGGTGTTCCTCAAGATGTGCGGTGCGACGCCCGGCGCGTGGCGGCGCGCCGCCAGGACCTAGGGCCTGCTCGCACGCGGTAAGTTGCGCGCCACGCAATCTGGTGTTGCGCGGTCATGGCATTCTGTTCCCACGCCTTCCCGTATAGCCTCCATACGACGCATTTTTGTCTGGAGCACGTTTCGTGGAACGCACACAACTCGTACTTGCGTACGACTTCATATGCCCCTGGTGCTGGATCGGCCATCGCAACCTGAAGGCCGGCGCAAAGATAGCGGATTGCGAGAATCGCTACGACACCATCTTTTTGCCTTTCGAACTGAACCCGGGAATGCCGCGTGGCGGCATGAACCGCCGCGCCTACCGCACGCGCAAGTTCGGCAGCCTCGCCCATTCGGACATGCTCGATGCGGCTGTGACGGCGGCAGGCGTGGCGGCCGATGTCCATTTCGACTTCAGCCGCATCGAACTCACGCCCAATACGCGCCTCGCCCATCGCCTGATCCATCACGCACTCGGCGCGGGCACGCCTGGGCAGGCCGAACAGCTCTACGACGCCATCTTCGGCGCGTACTTCGCGCAGGGCCGCGATATCGGCGAGCTCGACACGCTGGTGGATCTCGCGGCGAGCGAGGGCTTCGACGCCGACGCGGCACGCACCTACCTCGACTCCGACGCGGGCGACATCGACGTCAAGGCCTCGCGCGTGAAAGCCGACGCACTCGGCATTCGCTCGGTCCCGACGATACTCGTCGACAAATTCATCGTGAACGGCGCACAACCACCGGTTGTTTTCGCCAAGGCGCTTCAAGGGAGATTCGCATGAGCCGTGATACCCAACCGCACGCCGTCGTGGTAGGCGGATCGCTGGGCGGACTCGTCACCGCGGCGGCGCTGCGCGCGGCCAACTGGGACGTGACTGTGTACGAGGCCTCGGCGCATGAACTCGAAAGCCGCGGCGGCGGCGTCGTGTTGCAGCCCGATGTGACGCATGCCTTCGAATTCGCGGACGTCCCCGTGCCGCATCCGCCGGGCGTGCTTTCCGGCGACCGGATCTACCTCGACGAATCGGACCGCATCGTCAGCCGCTTCTACATGCCGCAAATGCAAACGTCGTGGAGCCTGCTCTACAAGGCACTCAAGCGCGCGCAGCCGGACGGCACGTTGCACGCTGGCGAGCGCTTTACCCGCTTCGAGGACGATGGCGAGCGCGTCACGGCGTACTTCCAAAGCGGCCATCGGCACACGGCCGACCTGCTGATCGGGGCGGATGGCGTTCGATCGACGCTGCGCACGCTGCTCGAACCCGACACGAAACCCCGCTATGCCGGCTATGTCGCGTGGCGCGGACTGGTCGACGAACCGGACCTGGCCGCCGTCGCCGCCGACACATTGCGCGATCGCTTCGCGTTCTCGGACGGCGTGGGACACTCCGCGCTCGCCTACATGGTGCCGGGCGAGGACGACTCCACCGAGCCCGGCCGCCGCCGCTGGAACTGGGTTTGGTACCGCCGCTACGACACCGATGAACTGCAAGACCTGCTCGTGGATCGCAACGGCGTGCAACGGCCATTCTCGCTTCCGCCCGGGACTGCCAAACAAGTGGACATCGACCGCCTGAAGGATGAAGCGCAAACGCTGCTCGGGCCGACGTTCCGCGCGCTCGTGCATGCCACCGACATTCCGTTCATGCAGCCCATTGTCGACGTGCAGACGCACTCGATGCGCTACGGCCGGGTGCTGCTCACCGGCGACGCCGCTTCGGTTCCGCGCCCCCACACCGCCGGCAGCACGGCCAAGGCGGCCGCCAACGCTTACGCCCTGGCGCGCGAACTGGAGGCGGCGCAGCAGCCGCAGCACACGGGCGAAGGCGCGCTCGACCGGGCGCTCTCGCGCTGGAACGCGGAGCAGATGCGAGTGGGCCGCGCCATGACGACGCGAGGCATCATGCTCGGCAACCAGTTGATGCGCATTCCCGCGCACAGCGTCTGAACGTCCGGATGGGTGACGCACATGAAAACTGCCATTGTCGGCGGCTCGATTGCGGGTTTGGCGGCCGCGCTGACGCTGCGTTGCGTCGGCCACGACGTAACGATATTCGAGCGCACGGCCGCCGGCATGCGCGGCCACGGTGGCGGCGTTGCGGTCCTACGCCAGATGATGCGCTTTCTGGAGCAGCACGGTCATGCTACGCGCAAGACGCTTGCCGTGCCGGTCGAGTGGCGGCGATGGCTGGCTTCAGATGGCTCTCTCATCGACGAGGGCCGCGAAATCGTGCCGTTTTCGTCGTGGGACGCGGTCTATCGCTCGTTGAGCGAGATGCTGCCACCCGATGCCGTTCGATATGGCGAGCCGGTCACGAACGTGCGAAACCTGCAAGGCAGCGTGGAAATCGAAATCAACGCACGCGAAATGGTCACCGCCGATCTGCTGGTTGCGGCGGACGGCGCAGGCTCCGGCTTGCGCGCCATGCTTTTCCCTGATTATCAATCGTCGTATGCGGGCTATCTCGCGTGGCGCGGCGTGGTTGAAGAAGCGCAGCTTCCGGCACATCTGGTCGCCGAACTGGATAACAGCATCACGCTCCTGCGCGAACGGGATGCGTTGTTCATGACGTTTCCCATTCCCGCACTGGATGGGGCGATCGAACCGGGCAAACGGCGATTCAACTGGCTGTGGTATCGAAACGAACCCGACGCAGCGCTAAGCCGCTATCTAACTGATCGCGAAGGACATCGTCACCATGCCTCCGTGAGCCCCGGAGGGCTTTCCGCCGAAGCTACGGCGTACCTGCACGATTGCGCGCGCGAAAAGCTGCCGCCTGTCTTGCAGCAATTGATGACGCACACGCAGGCACCATTCATTCAGGCGATTTTCGACGCATTGAGTCCGTCGTTTGCCGAGGGACGCGTCGCCCTGGTGGGCGACGCCGCATGCACGGTCCGCCCGCACACGGCCTCCGGCACCTCCAAGGCGGCCGACGACGCGATCACGCTTGCACAAACCTTGAGCGGCCTGAACCCAGCCGACAATGTCGAAGCCGCGCTGGCAACGTGGGCAACGGCGAGGCGCACGGAACTCGGCCCGCTCATCGTGCGAGGCAAACAACTAGCGCAGTCGTTCGGCCTCGGCGCAAGCACGCAATAGCGTGATCGCGCGATGCAGTCGCGTCAGTCGATCAATGCTCTATTCCACCCGGCCCTCGACGAACTGGAGAAACGCCCGCACTTTTCGCGAGAGCCGCCGGTTAGGCAGATACGCCGCATACGCGACTGCCTCGTCGCCGTGCGGCGTCACGCGGTAGTCCGCGAACAGATGCATGAGTCGACCCGCGTTGATATGTTCCCTGACCTGCCATTCCGGCAATAGCGCGAGCCCCTGGCCCGCGAGCACGGCCTCGAGCAGCATATCGAGACTATTGGAAACGAGCCGCCCTCGCACGTTGATTCGTTCCTGTTCTCCCGCTCGCATGAACGTCCACGTTTGACGGGCGCGATAGCTGCCGCCGTACGCGATGCGCAGGCATTGATGGTCGGTCAGTTCGGCGGGCGTGAGCGGCACGCTGTAATGCTCCAGATATTCGTGGCTCACCACTACCACGCGTGGATTCTCCGCCAGCTTTTTCGCTATGAGATTGGGGTTATCGGAAGGCAGGCCGATGCGGATGGCGATATCGATACGCTCCAGCGCCAGATCGATCATGTGATCGGCAACGACAATGTCGAGCGCTACATTGGGATGCTCGCGCAAAAACGCTGCAAGGTGCGGCGCGAGCACGACGCGGTTGTAGGTCGTGGGAACCGTGATGCGCAGCGTGCCGATTGGTGCCGCGCCGCTGTCGAGGATGCTTTCGTCAGCCTCCGTCAATCCGTCGAGCACCTTGGATACCTGCTCGACATAGCTCGCGCCAGCGTCGGTCAGGCTCACGCGGCGTGGCGTGCGCGTGAGCAGCGCCGTGCCGAGTTGCGCCTCCAGGGCGTCCATCAGGCGCGCCACCGACGAGGTGGCGACCCCCATGCGCTTTGCCGCTTTGGCGAATCCTCCGGCGTCCGCGACCTCGAGCAGGGTCTTGAGGGCTACAAGTTTATCCATGGCTCCATGACGCGCATGCTGCGCAATGACTTTGTGACGGGGAGGTTACACCCTAACGCCGCGCGGTTGTTGAATGCGTGTAATGAGCAATGCGGCCAATACACTTTAAGGAGCCCGTTACGAGTTCCTTAAATCGTATTGCGCACCGCGCAACCTCATGACCGATTCCATGCATATTCACTGCTCGCTTCGAGATCGATAGTCTTACGGATACTGCGCGCCCGTATAAGGATTGGGACGCAGGTGCATGAAGAGACCATTGCAAACCAGACCGGATGGAATGATGAAACGCATCGGAAATGTCGAAATCGATCTCGTGGCGAGAAAGGTCTATCGGGCAGGATCGGAAATGACGCTGGGAACACGCGCTTTCGACATTCTCGAAGTCTTGATTCTCGCGGATGGCAAGCTCGTTTCCAAGGATGAAATCCTGCAAAAGGTGTGGTCGGATTGCGTGGTCGAGGAAAATAACGTGCACGTACACATTTCCGCCATTCGCCGCGCGTTTGGGAAAGACCGCGATCTGATCACCACGGTTTCCAGGCGTGGCTACCGCTTGAAGCAATGCGAAGCCACTCCCGGAACCGGCGAACCCTCGCGCGCAAAGACCGAAGCAGCACGTCATAACCTGCCCCGCACGCCCGGCAAAGTGCTGGGCCGCGAGCACGCCGTGGCGACGCTGCCGGCGCGCGTGGGCGAAACACGGCTTCTTACGCTGCTGGGAGCGGGCGGCATTGGCAAGACGCGATTGGCCGTGGCTTTGGGGTTCGAAGCACTGCCAAACTTCAGCGACGGGGTATTCCTTGTTTCGCTCGATTCCGTCTCGTGTATCAAGGAGATTGTCGCGAAGATCGCAGAGGCAACGCTTGCAGGGTCGGCACAGTGTGCACATTCTCTTGCATCATTGACGCAGGCGGTCACTGCAAAGAAGGCGCTCCTGATACTCGACGGCTGCGAGCTTCTGGCGGATGCGGTGGCGCACTGCGTGGACGCCGTCCTGAAAGACTGCCCCGGCATCCACATGCTTGTCACGAGCCGCGTGCCGCTGAACCTCTCTTATGAGACGCGCGTGATCGTCCCGCCGCTGTCGTCTTTAACTCCGCTTGCAGACGCGAAACGCACACCCGAATGCGCAGCGGTCCAGCTATTTCTCGCGCGTTTTTATGCGTTGAGCGGAGGCATTGACATGAGCGAAGCCGGTATGGCCGCCGTGCGAAAAGTATGCGATTCGCTCGACGGCGTACCGCTCGCCATCGAACTCGCCGCCGAAACTGCCGCGATAGTCGGACTCGACGCTTTCGCGGGCGACTTCAAGCGGCGCATCCTGGAGTTCGAGTCGCGCATGAAGGATTTGCCCGCGCATCATCGCACTCTAAAGGCGAATTTCCTGCGCAGCGAAAATACGCTCTGCGATCTGGAACGCGTGGTCCTGCGGCGGCTGGCTGTTTTCCCACGCGCTTTCGATGCGAGCGAAGCCGTTCGGATCGCTGCCGATTCTCAGCACGACGCTGCGTCCGTGGAGCGTGCGCTTGCGTTGCTTGCGGAAAAGTCGCTTTTGCTGCGCCGGCGAGAAGGCATGAAAACACGCTTCGAAATGTTCGCGCTGACGAGAATCTTCGCCCATGAGCGGCTCGCGGCATGCGGCGAAATGGCCGACATGCAGAATAAGTTCGACCGCATGCGCAGAGAGCAAGACGGCCCTGCCGCCAAGGTGCGCATCGTCGCAAATCATGCGTGGCCCTTCGCAGAAAGCCAGAGCCGGGTGCTCACCCCGGCTTGACGGTCTGCCCTCTCACTTGCCGGCCGCGACGGCGTTGAGCGCTTCGAGCATGCTCCCGGCGTCCCGATCGCCGTCATAACGCCGGCCGTTGATGAACAGGGTCGGCGTGCCGTTGACGCCGCTGCGCAAGCCGCCGTCGAAATCGCCTTGAATGCGTTCGTCATACGCGCCTTCAAACGCCGCCTTCAAGTCGCTCGCGCGAATGCCGATATGCGAGGCGTAGGTCGCGAGCGCCCCGTCGTTCAGCGCGCTCTGGTTTTCATAGAGCACGTCATGCGCTTCCCAGAAGCGTCCGATCGCCGCTGCGGCCTCCGACATTTCGGCTGCATGAAGCGCGTGCGGATGCATCGAAGCGAGCGGAAATTGCCGGAACACGAAGCGCAGACGCTCGCCCATCGCTTGCTGGACTGCCTTGATGACGGGATACATCGCGCCGCAATACGGACATTCGAAGTCGCCGTATTCGACGAGCGTGACCGGCGCATCCGCGGCGCCCTGCACATGATCGGCGTGCCCAACGGGCGGAGTGAGATGGCTCATGACAGGTCCTGTTGCGTGGTGGAGACGAGATGCTGGAGGGCGTCGAGCACGCCGTCCACGCCCGGATTGATGCTGATCGGCGAGACTTCCGACCAGCGCACGACGCCTTCCCCGTCGAGCACGAAAAGCGCCCGTTCGCTCACGCCTTCCGCCGCGCGATACACCCCGTAGCGGCTGGCGACCGCCCCTTTGGGCTCGAAGTCCGCCAGCAGCGGAAAATGATAGCTGCGCTGCGCGGAAAAGGCGGCGTGCGACCACGCACTATCCACGGAAATGGCCACGAACTGCGCCTTGTACCGCTTGAACATGTCGAGTGCGGCGTTGAACAAGCCGAGTTCGTCGCCGCAAACCGGACTCCAGTCGGCCGGGTAAAAGGCGATGATGACCGGCGCGCCGCGCAATTCCGACAACGACATTTTCTGGTCCGGCGTGGCCAGCAACGTGAAGTCCGGCGCTTGCACGCCGGGCTGTAGCGGTGAAGCGAGGTTTTCGGCAAGCAACGTGTTCATGTTCTGAAATGCTCCTGATGGGCTTCGTTGAGTTGTCGCATGGTGCGGCAACCGATGCGTTCCAGAATATCGCCGGGCTCGGCGGCCTCGCAATTATGCAATCGCATCGTGGTCTCACGAGAAAGTTAAAGTGACCGAAACCTTCGTATAACGGTCGGGCCACAAAGTCGCGTCCCGCCGCCTTCGCTTAACGACACGCAAATATGAAGTGATATATGCTGCCGTTCGGCTCCAACCGTCGGCGTCCGCTTTTTCTGAGCTTCTCCCTATCACTCAACGCACCAGGCATCGTGACCAACGTCGAATTTTTCCACTATCTGCTCTTGTTGATCTGTGGAGCGGGCGCGCTGACATGGCTTGCCGAGCGCATTGCCATTCCTCCTGCGGTCGTGCTGCTTTTTGGCGGCTGCGTGATTGCGGTCGCGGGCAAGCGCGTGCCGCAAACGGACCCGGATCTGCTGCTTGCGGCCATCATGCCGCCGCTCTTGATGTCGAGTTCTTTCTATACCGCGTGGAAGGAGTTTCGCGAGGAACTGGGCACCATCGTCTCGCTTGTGCTGGGCGCGGTGACCTTCACGACGGTTGCCGTGGCGGTCACTGTCCACACCGTCAACCCGGCGTTGCCGTGGGCCGCGTGCTTCACGCTCGGCGCAATCGTCTCGCCGCCCGACGCCGTGGCGGCGAAAGCGATTCTGCAGCGTTATCCCCTGCCCGCCAGACTCGTGGCCGTGCTCGAAGGCGAAAGCCTCGTCAATGACGCTTCGGGCCTGCTGCTGTATCAAATGGCCGTTTCGGCGGCGCTCGCGGCCACCATCACGTTCGCGAGCGCGACGGGCCTGTTCGTCGAGTTGATCCTCATCGGCATCATCGTCGGCCTGCTGTGCGGCCACGTCATGTGCTGGGCCCTGCCGCGCCTGCGCGAGCCGATGCTGGGCATCGTCGTCACCTTCGTGATGGCGTGGGCGAGCTACGGCATCGCGGAAGCCGTGGGCGGCTCGGGCGTGCTGTCGGTCGTGACGTGCGGGCTCGTGCTGGGCATCCGACAGCACCGTGTGTTCAGCGCCGACCTGCGCATCAAGGCGAAAGCGACCTGGGAAGCGGTCGTGTTTATCCTCGACGCGCTAGTGTTCATCATGATCGGCCTCGTGCTGCACGAGATCCTCGCGCGCGTGAATCACGAAAGCGCCGTGGTGATGGCCGGCTTGCGAGTCGCGCTGCCGGCAACGGCGGCCGCTATTGTCGCTCGGCTGGTCTGGGTGCTCGCTGCGGTCTGGTTGCCAAGCCGTTTGCGCGCGCGCCGTTCGGGCGGCGAGGCATGGTCGTTCGCCGAAGCGATCGTCATGGGTTGGGCGGGCATGCGCGGCGTGGTCAGCCTGGCGGCGGCCATCGCGTTGCCGGAGAACTTTCCGGGGCGCGACGTGATCGTCTTCAGCACCTTCCTGCTCATCATCGCCACGCTCGTCGTGCAGGGCGGCAGCCTCGCCCCGCTGATCCGCTGGCTCAAACTACGCCCCGCCACGCGCCATACGATGTCCGAGCACGAAGCGCGCGCCCATTCGTTCGGCGCGGCGCTCGACGCGGTGAAGGACATGGCGAAACAGGGGCTGCCTATTCCGCGTGCCACGCTCGATCGCCTGATCGCCGAATACAAGGTTCGCGTGACTGCGAACAAGGGCGCGCACCTCACAGGCGGCTTGAGGATCGAAGAGCGTGCGCAAGTCTTGCGCGTAGAGCTCGAACTCGTCGGTGTGACGCGGGGCGCGTTGCTCGATCTGCATCGCAACGGCCGAGTGGACGACGCCGTGCTCCATCGCATCGAATCGGAGCTGGATTTCGAGGAGATGCGGCTCGTTCGTTTGCTGGAGCCCTGAGGCCACGGAGACCGCTGGGGCCACTGAGAGGATAGCGGCGCGCCCCTCACGAAGCCGGCACTCGCCGCGTAAGATCGAACGCGACGAGTTTGCCCGACACGACCAGCAACAGGCCGACCACACCCAGCAGGGACCAGCGGTAGCCTTCGTAACCTCACTGAACTACGACCGTCTCGATCGGGAGCCGCTACACCGAGCAGCAAGCGCCCCGGTCGGAGCCAGCGCGTCCGACGAGCATCAGGTAAGCGGCGACACCGATCATCAAATCTGGTCACCACGAGCGACAGCGCCGACCGGGCATGCATCTATCTCGATGCGACACTCCCTTAGGTAAGACCGAACTCCCGGAAAACACACCAGTATTTTCTTAGCTTTAGGATAAGTTTAATTCTATCTAAACCGCAGGAACGCACCCCCGCGTCGCCCCGACGTTCTCCCGGCGCTACATAGCTGCCCTCTCGGGTGAACTCGTGCGCCCCGAAGGTCAGACAGCGAGCTTCCGGTGTCGGCCATAATCGGCCATTCAACATCAATGTGCAGATCGTCAACAATGTGTGCTTCCGAGCCTGCTGTGGAGCGGTTGCTCCCCCTTGTGTCTGGCGCTCGCTGACAGGAGGGGGTGAACTTCGATGCACACAGGGTCAAGAGGTTTCGATTGCAGCTTGCATTGCTCTCTTGCACGCAATCACGTGTACGTGTGATTGAATATCGCGCGGCAATTTATCTATACGCTTTAACACTTCCTCGCAAAACCCGACCACGTCTTTCTGTTGCTTATCGTCCATATTCAGACGATGTTGCCCCAAATAATCAACCACACCTGCAGCTACTCGATACGGGTAATGCTTTGTTTCGCGAAGAATCTGCTTTTGGATGATGGATTTCGCTTGCAGATAGTATTCGAATGCCACGGCGGAATTCTGTTCGCGAGTTGCTTTTTTTAAAAGAAAGCGCGCGTAATGGTTGTCGATCTGATAGGGATCGTAGTTTGAACCCTTGGCGTATGCGTAGGCTGCTTTAAAATACGGTTCGACATCATCCAAGTCGTCGTCGAACGAAAGCCGCGCAATGGCATATTGAAGCCAGTAATGAGGGTTTCTTTTCGCAACTTTGGTGTTTTGAATCGCTTCGTAAAATCTGATCGTGGCCGCTCGCAGCCCGGTTTCAGGAAGAAGTTTTTGAAGCGCACTAAAACTCATGACGCTTCTCAAAAAATATTGATATTCCGATCGAACGTCGGTACGCTCAAGCGCCTGAAGATACATTTCGGTGAGCACATCGACAACCTCGCCGGCGTCACCGAGGCTGGTCAAGTAAAACTCTGCCAGAACAGACGACCGAAGCCGAATCTGTCCTGCAGTTTCGCTCCACAAGAATTTTACGCTTTCTCGATCTGTATTCGACAGTCTTATGAACGGCGAGTTCTTCAATAAATCATCCAGCGAGCGACGATCTAAGGTAATTCCACTTCCGCGTATGATAAATGCAGCAATAGCAACTCTCCGAACGGATGGTTGAATTGCCGTAAAAATATCGGAAACCTTTTTTGCGATGTTTGGCGAGCGATACAGTTTTAGCAGAATTTGATGTAATTGCGAATTGCAGTCCTTGGTAACAAGTTGATATTTTTCCGAATCGGATTTCGCTGAAAACTCAGCCCACAATCCGTAACTATCAATCAAATCTACGATCTCGGCTAATTCGCGCTTATCAAGCTGGTTGATCTCAAACTCTGCGACGTGGCGAACATGCAGAGCAAGTTCGAGGCGGTCCAAGTATGCATCATGGACGTGTGAGCGCCCACCGAGCAAAAATCTTATCGGCTTCCCGGTTCTGCGAATGGAAACAAAATCGATAAATTTGAGTAATGGTATATAGTTGTCGATTACAAAGACCGTATGACCGGGAGGGATATTGCATGTTGAGCTTCCTTAAGTGCTTCTTTCGAATCTGATTTCACGCGAAACACATTCCATCCAAGTGTTCCAAGCCTCAGTGCCAATTGCTCTAGCAGAATAGTCTTGCCGTTGCCCAGGTCTGAAATCACTACTGCGTCGTCACCTTGGCCTAGAGCGTCGAGGATTTTTTGACAATGAGTTCTTTCAATCAGATATGCGCGTTTCTGTTCGTCCTTGGTGCTGGCGACATTAACCAGTGAGCGATTTACCTCGCCGTAAAGGAATAACTTTTCAATGTCAGAATTCGATGCGACATCTTTTGTGAGTTTGAAATCAATTTTCTCGAGCGCGAGAAATGAATGCAATTGCTTTGATGGCGTATGCGTCTTCTGCTCTAGCTCAATTTGCTTTGCAAATTCCTCTATGCCAACGGGATAGACGTCACCGAACATCGGTAGAAAAAGCTTGTCGGGGCCAATATTTTTATCGGGACTCGTTATGAAAATCGCTTTGTTTTTGGTGTCTTCAACGTGAACGATGCGTTGGATGTCCAGGTCATACATTGAATATCCAATGAATATCACCGCCCGCGCAAGCTGAAGGTCTTGGCGAAATACCGTGCTCCACGGAGAGGCGTTGAATTCGTCAACAAGATAACTTGCGGCCGTCAGCTTGAATCCACCGGTTAAATCGTTTTGAGTCAGGCGAGTGATGAGGCCATTGATGTGCAAACAAACGCGTGATCCCGATAAAAAACTTTCGGGAGCGTCGCTTAGTGTTACCGGAACCAGTTGTTTTCCAAGGTTGGCTGCGCTTTTTTCAGCGAGGTCATCGTAGTTTGTAGTGTAAATTCTGTGCCATGGCAGGCTAAGGAGTGCCTCGTGATGCGGGGCAGCTTCGCGGATTGAAAAGACATTCCGGCACAGATCAACTAGGCCCAAGGCTCCGCCATGCCCTTTGTCTCCCAAGTAGCATTGGGAGGCGAGAGCAAGATTGTCATCGTCGGTATCGATCCCGCACAATTCGTACAGGTGACGGGCGAAGGCGCGACCTGTCATCGGACTCTTGTTCTCTAAATTCTTTGCTTTGTAGGAAAACCCCGAGCCCATAAACAGGATCGCATTGCCATCTATTGCGTGGCGGATTGCCTCGTTCAGATCCATTCGTGTCCCCAGAATACGCGGTTGCGCGAAACGGCAGATTGCCGTGGCTTTGATATTCGTTTTAGATTGTCGGGGAATTTCAAGAAACGAACAAGCGATCGCGTTCCTTCCGCATCGCGGACGATGAGACGTGGATCGCGTCCCCTGTATGACGAAGCCGGTACAGAGCACGCAAGGGGCTTGGGTGCGCGCGCGTGCAATCCTGCCCGCGATTGCCCAGCAATTTGATGCAGGTTAGGTCATTGACGCGGGCAAAAATGGACGGTGTTGGTGGGGGCCGCTACGGAGAAGTCTAAACGTCCCTTGTGGGTCGGTCAGGGTCATCTGGCCGATGCGGCGGACCACCGCGTTGACGTCAGTCTCGGTACCTGTCGCGGCTTTTCGCGTCCTTGATCCATGCATGGACGCCCCCAGTTTGCCAAGCGCTCAGTTCGTGACAGGTTATAGGTCAAGATTGCAGCCATGCATTCGGACTTCGCACGGCACTCGCCGACGGTCCCTGATGGA
>NZ_JBFPKP010000034.1:0-49886 GCF_040948855.1 Paraburkholderia sp. BR10882
GCGCCCACACTTATCGGCTGTAAATTTTTAAAGATCGATCGCGAAAGCGCCGTTAAAACTGCTCAACTACCGGCTTCTTTCTGCGTTGCTGCGTCAGCAGCAGAGAAACGAGATTATGAAGAATCTTCTTCGCTTCGTCAACCCCTTTTTTTCGCTCACCGCTTGAAAAAGCTTGCTGACTCCTGCGTCCGCCGGTTTCCGCGGCGGCCCTCGCTGCCCTGACGTCGGAGACATCGAACTGCGAAGGGGGCGAATCTTATCGCCCTCGCCGGCGCTGTGCAAGGGGATGGCGAAAATAATCTCGATCGCCGCTCGCGGCGATCGAATCTCCCGGGCATTTACTTGTTCTTGAACACGGGCTTGCGCTTCTCGACGAACGCAGCCATCCCTTCCTTTTGGTCTTCCGAAGCGAAGAGCGAATGGAATAGACGGCGCTCGAAGTGCACGCCTTCAGCAAGCGTCGTCTCGTAGGCGCGGTTCACCGACTCCTTCGCCATCATCACGGCAGGCAACGAGAATTCGCAGATGGTCGTAGCCGCCGCCAGCGTTTCGTTCAGCAATTCCGCAGCCGGAATCACGCGCGATACGAGACCGGCGCGCTCCGCCTCCTCCGCACCCATCATCCGGGCGGTCAGGCACAGGTCCATCGCCTTCGCTTTCGACACCGCGCGCGGCAGACGCTGCGTACCGCCCGCCCCCGGAATCACGCCCAGCTTGATCTCCGGCTGGCCGAACTTGGCCGTATCGGCCGCGAAGATCATGTCGCACATCATGGCTAGTTCGCAGCCACCGCCGAGCGCGAAGCCCGCGACCGCCGCGATGATCGGCTTGCGAATCGAGCGGATCGTTTCCCAGTTGCGCGTGATGTAGTCGCCTTTGTACACATCCATGAAGGTGTAGCTCGCCATCATTCCGATGTCGGCGCCCGCGGCGAACGCCTTTTCGCTACCCGTGATGACGATCGCGCCAACGCCCTCATCGGCGTCGAACGCCTTGAGTGCCGCGCCCAGTTCGTCCATGAGCGCATCGTTTAGCGCGTTGAGCGCTTTTGGCCGGTTCAGCGTGATCAATCCGACCTTGCCACGCGTCTCGACCAGGATGTTTTCGTACCCCATAACTCCTCCTTCCATCAAAAGAAAGTCCCCGAAAAAATTTTTTACGCCGAACTTTGACTAATGCTAACATTGGCCAACCAACCGGTCGGTCAATTAATTGGCGCGGGCCCTGTCCAACCTCTCAATCAACGTTGAGCCATGACACATTCGCTGTTTGCCAAGCATGAGGGCGCGCTTCAAAAAGCGCTTGCCGCCATCGAGACCCGCGGCTACTGGAGCCCGTTCGCCGAAATGCCCAGCCCCAAAGTGTACGGGGAAACCGCCAGCGCAGATGGCGAAGGCGCGTTCAAGGCCCACCTGAATCGCGCCTTCGAACTCGACCAGCCGTCGACGGGCGAAACCGTCGGCAGCGAGGCCTCGCCGTTCGGCTTCGCGCTCGGCGCGCGCTATCCGAAGTCGACGCCCGACCAGTTGATCGAAGCCGCGCAGCAAGCCCAGCGCGACTGGCGCGCAGCCGGCCCGCAGGCATGGGCGGGCGTGAGCCTCGAAATCCTCGAGCGCCTGAACCGCGCGAGCTTCGAGATCGCCTTTAGCGTGATGCACACGACCGGCCAGGCATTCATGATGGCCTTCCAGGCCGGCGGCCCGCACGCTCAGGATCGCGCGCTCGAAGCCGTCGCCTACGCCTACGACCAGCTGCGCCGCATTCCCGCCGACGCCCACTGGGAAAAGCCGCAGGGCAAGAACCCGCCCCTGGCGATGCAAAAGCGCTTCACGATCGTGCCGCGCGGCACCGGCCTCGTGCTCGGCTGCTGCACGTTCCCGACCTGGAACGGCTACCCCGGCCTCTTCGCCGATCTGGCGACGGGCAACACGGTCATCGTCAAGCCGCACCCGGGCGCGATCCTGCCGCTCGCGATCACCGTGCGCATTGCGCGTGAGGTGCTGCGCGAAGCCGGCTTCGATCCGAACGTCGTGACGCTGCTCGCCACCGACCCCAACGACGGCGCACTCGTGCAGCAGCTCGCACTGCGCCCCGAGATCAAGCTGATCGACTTCACGGGCAGCACGCAAAACGGCGACTGGCTCGAGCGCAATGCGCATCAGGCGCAGGTCTACACGGAAAAGGCCGGCGTGAACCAGATCGTGATCGACTCCGCGGACGACCTGAAGGCCGTCGCTCGCAACATCGCGTTCTCGCTCTCGCTTTACTCGGGCCAGATGTGCACGGCGCCGCAGAACATCTATGTGCCGCGCGACGGCATCCGCACCGCTGAAGGCCAGCTGAGCTTCGAGGCCGTCGCCCAGGCGATTGCCGGCGCCGTGCAGAAGTTCGTCGCCGATCCGGCGCGCGCCGTCGAAGTGCTCGGCGCGATCCAGAACGAAGGCGTGACGGCTCGCATCGACGAAGCCCGCAAGCTCGGTACCGTGCTCGCCGACAGCCAGACGCTCGAACACCCGCAGTTCGCCGGCGCACGCGTGCGCACGCCGCTCGTGCTCTCGCTCGACGCAGCGCGCGACGCCGCCCAGTTCACGCGCGAATGGTTCGGCCCGATCTCGTTCGTGATCGCCACGGATTCGACTGCGCAGTCGCTCAAGCTGGCCGGCGAGACCGCGCGCGACCACGGTGCGCTCACGCTTTCCGTCTACAGCACGGACGACGCCGTGATCGAAGCCGCACATGAAGCCGCCATCACCGGCGGCGTGGCGCTCTCGATCAACCTCACGGGCGGCGTGTTCGTGAACCAGTCGGCTGCATTCTCGGACTTCCACGGCACCGGCGCGAACCCCGCGGCGAACGCCGCGCTCGCCGACGCCGCCTTCGTGGCGAACCGCTTCCGCGTGGTTCAGAGCCGCGTTCACGTCGAACCGAAAGCGGCCCCCGCCGTCGCCAGCTGATCGGCCCACGCCGCTCAGCCGAATGGCGCCCGATTGCCCATCCCTCTAGCATGCAAGGCGTGAGCGCACTTCTGCGCTCGCGCCCCAGGAACCCGAGATGACCGAAGCCTATATCTGCGACGCGATTCGCACCCCGTTCGGCCGCTATGGCGGCGCCCTCAAGGACGTCCGCGCGGACGACCTCGCCGCGGTGCCGATCCGCGCCCTCGTCGAGCGCAATCCCGGCGTGGACTGGAGCGCGCTCGACGACGTGCTCTACGGCTGCGCCAACCAGGCCGGCGAAGACAACCGCAACGTCGCGCGCATGGCCGCGCTGCTCGCGGGCCTGCCGACCGACGCGCCGGGCGGCACGCTCAACCGCCTGTGCGGCTCGGGTCTCGACGCTGTCGGCAGTGCGGCGCGCGCGATCAAGGCGGGCGAAGCGCGCCTCATGATCGCGGGCGGCGTGGAAAGCATGACGCGCGCGCCGTTCGTCATGGGCAAGGCGGCTTCGGCGTTTTCGCGTGAAGCGGCCATCTACGACACGACCATCGGCTGGCGTTTCGTCAACAAGCTGATGAAGCAGCAGTACGGTGTCGATTCGATGCCGGAGACGGCGGAAAACGTCGCGGAAGAATTCGGCATCGATCGCGCCGATCAGGACGCGTTCGCGCTGCGCAGCCAGCAGAAAGCGGCACGCGCGCAGAAGGACGGCACGCTCGCGCAGGAAATCGTCGCGGTTGAGATCGCGCAAAAGAAGGGCGACCCCGTGCGTGTGACGCTCGACGAGCACCCGCGCGAAACTTCGCTCGAATCGCTCGGCAAGCTCAAGGGCGTCGTGAAGCCGGACGGCACGGTCACGGCGGGCAACGCCTCGGGCGTCAACGACGGCGCCTGCGCCCTGCTGCTCGCCAACGAGGAGGCCGCCAAGCAGTATGGCCTGCGTCGCCGCGCGCGCGTGCTGGGCATGGCGACCGCCGGCGTCGCGCCGCGCATCATGGGCATCGGCCCGGCGCCCGCTACGCAAAGACTGCTCAAGCAGCTCGGCATGACGCTGGATCAGTTCGACGTGATCGAACTCAATGAGGCGTTCGCCTCGCAAGGCCTCGCCGTGCTGCGCGCACTCGGCATTGCCGACGACGATCCGCGCGTGAACCCGAATGGCGGCGCGATTGCACTGGGCCACCCGCTCGGCGCTTCGGGCGCACGTCTCGTGACGACGGCGCTCCATCAGCTGGAGCGCACGAACGGACGCTTCGCACTTTGTACGATGTGCATCGGCGTCGGCCAGGGCATCGCCCTCGCGATCGAACGCATCGAGCCATAACGCGCGCAGTATCGACCGGCCGCCGGGCGATGCATTCGGCGGTCTCAGACAGCTTTGCATGGGACCAGGAGACAACCGATGCCCTACGATGCGATCCGCGTCGAAATCGACGCATCCACCCGCGTGGCCACGATCACGCTGAACCGCCCGGACAAGCTCAACAGCTTTACGCGCGCCATGCACCGCGAGCTCGTCGCAGCGCTCGACGAGGTCGCCGCGGCCGGCGCGCGCGCCCTTGTGCTGACGGGCGCGGGCCGCGGCTTCTGCGCGGGCCAGGATCTCGCCGATCTCGACTTCACGCCGGGTGCGATGACCGATCTCGGCGACCTCATCGATGAGCATTTCAATCCGCTGATCAAGCGCCTGCAGGCGCTGCCGATGCCCGTGATCGCCGCCGTCAACGGCACCGCGGCCGGCGCCGGTGCCAATCTCGCCCTCGCCTGCGACCTCGTGCTCGCCGCACGCTCGGCAAGCTTCATCCAGGCGTTCGTGAAGATCGGCCTCGTGCCCGATTCCGGCGGCACGTGGTTCCTGCCCAAACGCGTGGGCTTGGCGCGCGCGCTCGGACTCGCCATGACCGGCGAAAAACTCAGCGCGGAAAAGGCGGAAAGCTGGGGCGTCGTCTGGCAAGTGACCGACGACGCGGAACTCGCGCAAACGGCCGGCGCGCTCGCCGCTCGCCTCGCGCAGCAACCGACGCGCGCCATCGTCGCCACGCGCGAAGCGCTGCGCGCATCGGCCACGAACACGCTCGACCAGCAACTGGATCTCGAACGCGACCTGCAGCGCGAGCTGGGCGCGTCGCATGACTACGCAGAAGGCGTGCAAGCCTTCATCGAAAAACGCGCACCGCACTTCGAGGGCCGCTGAGATGTCCACGCAAGCCTCGCAACTGCCTGAGGACGACGGCCTGTCGCCCGACGAACTCGCTCGCGCCGCCGCGCAGGCGATGTACGAAGCCGACGGCTGCACGCGCGCGCTCGGCATGGAACTCCTCGAAGTGCGCGCCGGTTACGCGCGCCTGTCCATGGCCGTGCGGCCCGAGTTTCTCAACGGCCATCAGACCTGCCACGGCGGGATGATTTTCTCGCTCGCGGATTCGGCGTTCGCCTTCGCGTGCAATTCGTACAACATCAACACCGTCGCGGCCGGCTGCTCGATCGAGTTCCTGCGTCCGGTGCTGCGCGACGAGGTGTTGACCGCCGAAGCCGTCGAACAGGTGCTATCGGGACGCAACGGGGTCTACGACATCCGCGTGACGAATCGGGCAGGCGAAACCGTCGCGCTCTTCCGAGGCAAGTCCGCGCAGATTCGCGGCAATGTCATTCCCGTCGCAACGTGAAGCGGGTTTCCCCTTCTCGATTCCCTACGCGTCACGAGTAAAGTTCTTAGATCCAGGAGACACCCATGAGTACCACGCTGCCGCTCGAACCCATCGAAAAGGCGAGCCGCGACGAGCTTGCTGCGCTGCAGCTCGAGCGCCTGAAATGGTCGCTGAACCACGCTTACGAGAATTCGCCGGTCTATCGCCGCAAATTCGACGAAGCCGGCGTACATCCGTCCCAGGTGCAGTCGCTCGCCGATCTCGCGCGCTTCCCGTTCACCACGAAGAAGGATCTGCGCGACAACTATCCCTTCGGCATGTTCGCAGTGCCGCAAGACCAGATTTCGCGCATCCATGCGTCGTCGGGCACGACCGGCAAGCCGACCGTGGTGGCCTACACGGCGCGCGACATCGACACGTGGGCGAACGTCGTCGCGCGTTCGGTGCGCGCAGCGGGCGCCAGGCGCGGCGACAAGGTGCACATCAGCTACGGCTACGGACTCTTTACGGGCGGCCTTGGCGCGCACTACGGCGCGGAACGTGCGGGCCTCACCGTCATTCCGTTCGGCGGGGGCCAGACCGAGAAGCAGGTCCAGTTGATCCAGGACTTCCGTCCCGACATCATCATGGTCACGCCGAGCTACATGCTCGCGATCGCCGACGAAATGGAGCGCCAGGGCATCGATCCGGCCACCTGTTCGCTGCGCATCGGCATCTTCGGCGCGGAGCCGTGGACCAACGACATGCGCCGGGCAATCGAGCAGCGCATGGGCATCACGGCCGTCGACATCTACGGTCTTTCGGAAGTGATGGGCCCGGGCGTCGCCTCGGAATGCGCGGAGACGAAAGACGGCCCGACGATCTGGGAAGATCACTTCTACCCCGAGATCATCGACCCGGAAACCGGCGAAGTGCTGCCCGACGGCGAATTGGGCGAGCTCGTCTTCACCTCGCTCACGAAGGAAGCGCTGCCCATCGTCCGTTACCGCACGCGCGACCTCACGCGTCTGTTGCCCGGTACGGCGCGCACCATGCGCCGCATGGAAAAGATCACGGGCCGCTCGGACGACATGTTGATCATCCGCGGCGTGAACGTGTTCCCCACGCAGATCGAGGAACTGCTGCTCAAGCAGCCGGCTCTCGCACCGCACTATCAGATCGTCCTGACGAAGGAAGGTCCGATGGACGTAATGTCGCTCAACTGCGAACCGTGCCCGGAAACCGCGCCCGACTACGGTGCGCTCGACGCGGCCAGCAAGGCACTCGCTTACGACATCAAGGCGCTGATCGGCGTGACGTGCAAGGTGAACGTGCTGGAAGTGAACGGCATCGAGCGCTCGGTTGGCAAAGCCCGGCGAGTCATCGACAAGCGGCCGAAGTAACCGCGGCCCGCAACGCGCAGTAAAAGAAAAAGCCGGCGCTCGCCGGCTTTTTCGCTTCACGAGTGCGGCGCAAGCGCCACCGCGATCACGAGTTCGGGAACAGCAGCCACATGCGGCCGCCCTGCTTCATCTTGCCGGCCAGATCGCCGGCGTCGTCGCCCAAGCCCCAGAAGTAGTCGGCGCGCACGCCGCCCTTGATTGCCGTGCCCGTGTCCTGCGCGAACACGAGCCGGTTGAGCGGCGTATTCGTGAGCGGGCGCGTAGTCTGGAGAAACACCGGCGTGCCAAGCGGAATCGACGACGGATCGACGGCGATCGAGCGTTCCGGCGTGAGCGGCACGCCGAGCGCACCGATCGGACCGTCGGCTCCGCCCTGCGCGTCGCCCTCGGAGCCGCCCATCTCGCGGAAGAACACGAAGCGCGGATTGGTGTCGAGAAGCGCGTCCACGCGCGTCGGGTTCGCGCGTGCCCATGCCTTGATGCCCTGCATGGTCGCCTGCGCGGGCGTGAGTTCACCGTGGTCGAGCAGCCAGCGCCCGATCGACTTGTACGGCTGGTTGTTGGTGCCGCCGAAGCCCACACGCATCACGCTGCCGTCTTCCATCACGACGCGCCCGGAGCCCTGCACCTGCAGGAAGAACGCTTCGATCGGATCGTCCACCCACACGAGTTCGTTTCCGCCCAGCGCGCCAGAACGTTCGAGCTGCGCGCGCGGCGGCATCGCGGCGCCCGGACGATAGCCGGACGGCCAGCGATACAGCGCGGTCTGGTAGATGCCGTGACGCGTGCGCGAACCGTGCAGCAGCGGCTCGTAGTAGCCGGTCACGAGGCCGTCGAGCGTGCCGTCGTTGTTGGCGAACTGATAGGGCGTGAAATACGTTTCGAAGAATGCACGTGCGCTCGAGGCGTCCAGGTCATCGAGCTGCGAGGCCGCAGTGCACGCGCGCTGCCAGCGAGGATCGCGCGCAAGACGCGTGCAGTTCGCGCGCAGCGCCGCGGTCACGCCGATCAGCGAGTCGTCCTGCCAGCCCGGCACCTGCTGCCAGGCGACCGGCGTGAGACGTTGCGCGGCGAGCTGCGAGGGCAGCGTGGGCGTGCCTTTGGGCGGCACGTTGTGCACGTAGCTCGGGCCGCCGCATGCGGCAAGCAAAGCCGCGAGCGAAGCCGCGCCCAACCAGCCGCCTAACCGCAGACCCAGGCGGCTCCCCCCACGCCGAAGCGCCGACCCCACGCAATATCGCACCTGTGTGAATCCCGGCATCACCGGGACATCGAGACCGGAATCGACGTCAAAATCACGCCTACAATACTGGCTCTCGATGGATGCCGCCATGTCAGAACTGCTCGACGAATACCCGATGCTCATGTTTGGTCTGGAAGCGCTCCTTGCGCTGTTCCTGCTGATTTTCATCGTTGTGTGGACCGCGTCGGGCAGGAAGAAGCAAGCCTCGCGCGACGATCGGCGTCAGAACTAGCAGACCCCGATTTCTCGCGGCGGTTCAATGCAACGTGCGCGGCATGCGCAGCACGAACTCGGGCACGGGCGCCTCGAAGCGCTCGGCGTCCTCGGCCACACAGAAGTACTCGCCGCGCATCGTGCCCACCGGGGTAGCGATCACGGCCCAGCTCGTGTACTCGAACTGCTCGCCCGGCTTCAGAAGCGGTTGATGGCCGACCACGCCCAGCCCCTTCACTTCCTGCACGTGATTTTCGCTGTCGGTGATCACCCAGTGGCGCGCGATCAGCTGGGCGCTTACCTGACCGGTATTGCGAATGGTCAGCGTGTACGCGAAGGCATATTGCCGGCGCTCCGGGTCCGATTCTTCGGGCAGGTAGCGCACCTGCGACGTCACGCTGAATTCGTACTGGCTCATCGTTGTTCCATTCGCTTTGGCGCGGCTGCTGAGTCCGTTGACTGAGACGCCCGCGCGGCAAGGCGCTCGCGGGCGCGCCGCGAGGCGCGGCACATGGTTTGGCATTCTGCTTGATGCAACGGGCACCCGCAACCCGGCGCCGCCCGCGGCGGCCGCCGGGAAACGCTCTGCCACTGACGGTAAAATACGGTTTTTCCGACAGTTTTCCGATTGCCGCCATGACGCAATTCCGCATCGCCCCCAGCATTCTCTCCGCCGACTTCGCGCGTCTGGGCGAAGAGGTCCGCAACGTCGTCGCTGCCGGCGCCGACTGGATCCACTTCGACGTGATGGATAACCATTACGTGCCGAACCTCACCATCGGTCCGCTGGTGTGCGAGGCGATCCGCCCGCACGTGAGCGTGCCCATCGACGTGCACCTGATGGTGCGCCCGGTCGACCGCATCGTGCCCGACTTCGCCAAGGCCGGCGCGAACCTCATCAGCTTCCACCCGGAAGGCTCGGACCATATCGACCGCACGCTCTCGCTGATCCGCGACCACGGCTGCAAGGCGGGCCTCGTGTTCAACCCGGCCACGCCGCTGAACTACCTCGACCACGTGATGGACAAGCTCGATCTCGTGCTCATCATGTCGGTGAATCCCGGCTTCGGCGGCCAGTCGTTCATTCCCGAGGCGCTCAACAAGCTGCGCGAGGCGCGCGCGAAGATCGACGCCTACACGGCCCGCACGGGCCGCGAAATCCACCTCGAAGTGGACGGCGGCGTGAAGGTCGACAACATCGCCGAAATCGCGGCGGCAGGCGCGGACACCTTCGTGGCGGGCTCGGCGATCTTCGGCAAGCCGGACTACAAGACCGTGATCGACGAGATGCGCGCGCAGCTCGCGAGCGTCGCCAACGCTGCAAACGCAAAATGAACGCCCCCGTCAAGTTCACCGCGCCACGCATCGAAGCGGCGCTGATCGACCTGGACGGCACGATGGTCGACACCGCCGACGACTTCGCCGCCGGCCTGAACGGCATGCTCGCGCAGCTCGACGCCGATGAAACCACGCGCGAGGAAGTGATGGGCTACGTGGGCAAGGGCTCGGAGCACCTGATCCGCAGCGTGCTCGCGCCGCGCTTTGCCGCGGACAACGTCGAGGCGCGTTTCGACGAAGCGCTCGCGCTCTACCAGGACGAGTACGCGAAGATCAACGGCCGCCACACGCATCTGTACCCGGACGTCGAAGCGGGCCTCGCGGCACTGCGCGACCAGGGCATCAAGCTCGCGTGCGTGACCAACAAGCCGCACCGCTTCGCCGTCGAGCTGTTGCAGCAATACGGCCTCGCGCAGTACTTCGACGTGGTGCTCGGCGGCGACAGCCTCGCGAAGAAGAAGCCCGACCCGCTGCCGATGCTCACTGCCTGCGAGCGCCTGGGCGTCAAGCCCGCGGCGGCGGTGGCGATCGGCGATTCGGAGAACGATGCGATCGCCGGCCGCGCGGCCGGCATGGCCACGCTCACGGTGCCCTACGGCTACAACCACGGCCAACCTGTACAAAAAATTGAATCGGATGGTATAGTTGCCTCGCTGCTCGACGCCGCCAAGGCGGTCGCAGCGCACAATGACCTGACTTAAGTTCTCAACTGAACGTCAACTATCCTCATGTTTCTGAATAAAAAACGGAGTCTGAGCACGATCGACCGGGGAGCCTGGCCCTGGCGTCGCTGGTCGCGCTAACCTCATCCGAGGTTCGCTGAAGTTGCGTATTCGTCCTTCTTCAGCACCGTTTTTTACTTCGCTGCGCACTCGCGCGTGTCTCGACTCTAAACTGTTGCGGTAACCCGTCGGCTGGTCTGGCCGTTGGCTTTCGTGGTCCTTGCGTGTCGTTTCGCCGTTCGCGGCGAGTTGCGCCGGGCGCGAGCGGCTACGCCCTACCTTCCGTCGATGTACCGCACGCCGGCCCGGCAAGCGCTGCCTCATCAGCGCGATCCTGGGCCGCACGAGTGAGCGCCAGCGGCCATCAAGCACTCTAAAACAAACGCCTCGCGCTCACCGCGCGCCCCGTTTTGAGCCGCACTGGGCCCGCACCCGCCGCGACCGGCAGCACGAACAGGATCGGAACATGACCGAACTCGAATTTCAGTCCCTCGCCAACGAGGGCTACAACCGCATCCCGCTGATCGCCGAAGCGCTCGCCGATCTCGAAACGCCGCTCTCGCTGTACCTGAAGCTCGCGCAGCCCGAGCGCGGCGGCGCCAATTCTTTCCTGCTGGAGTCCGTGGTGGGCGGCGAGCGCTTCGGGCGCTATTCGTTCATCGGCCTGCCGGCGCGCTCGCTGATCCGCACGCGCAACGGCATTTCGGAGGTCGTGCGCGACGGCCAGGTGATCGAGACGCATAACGAAGATCCGCTCGAATTCATCGCGAACTACCAGGCGCGCTTCAAGGTCGCGCAGCGTCCGGGTCTGCCGCGCTTCTGCGGCGGTCTCGCGGGCTACTTCGGCTACGACGCGGTGCGCTACATCGAGAAGAAGCTCGCCGATACCTGCCCGACCGACGATCTCGGCCTGCCCGACATCCAGCTGCTGCTGACCGAAGAAGTCGCGGTCATCGACAATCTCGCGGGCAAGCTCTATCTCATCGTCTACGCCGATCCGCAAACGCCCGAGGCCTACACCAAGGCGAAGCACCGCCTGCGCGAACTCAAGCAGCGCCTGCGCACCACGGTACAGCCGCCGGTGACCTCGGCGAGCGTGCGTACCGAAACGTTCCGCGAATTCAAGAAAGACGATTACCTCGCCGCCGTGCGCAAGGCGAAGGAATACATCGCCGCGGGGGAGCTGATGCAGGTGCAAGTGGGCCAGCGCATCACGAAGCCGTATCGCGACAATCCGCTGTCGCTGTACCGTGCGCTGCGCTCGCTGAACCCGTCACCGTACATGTACTACTACAACTTCGGCGAATTCCACGTGGTGGGCGCGTCGCCGGAAATTCTCGTGCGCCAGGAAAAGCGCGGCGAGGACCGCATGGTGACGATTCGCCCGCTCGCGGGCACGCGGCCGCGCGGCAACACGCCCGAGCGCGACGCCGAACTCGCGACCGAACTGCTCAACGACCCGAAGGAAATCGCCGAGCACGTCATGCTGATCGACCTCGCGCGCAACGACGTGGGCCGCATCGCCGAGATCGGTTCGGTGGCCGTCACCGACAAGATGATCATCGAGAAGTACTCGCACGTGCAGCACATCGTGAGTTCGGTGGAAGGCAAGCTCAAACCCGGCATGAACAATTTCGACGTCCTGCGCGCCACGTTCCCGGCCGGCACGCTATCGGGCGCGCCGAAGGTTCGCGCGATGGAATTGATCGACGAACTGGAGCCGGTGAAGCGCGGGCTCTACGGCGGCGCGGTCGGCTATCTCTCGTTCAACGGCGAGATGGACCTGGCCATCGCGATCCGCACCGGCCTCATCCACAACGGCAATCTGTATGTGCAGGCCGCCGCGGGCGTGGTTGCCGATTCGGTGCCCGAGTCCGAATGGCAGGAAACCGAGAACAAGGCGCGCGCCGTGCTGCGCGCCGCCGAGCAGGTGCAGGACGGCCTCGACAGCGACTTCTGAGCGGAGAAAAGACCATGTTGCTCATGATCGACAACTACGATTCGTTTACCTACAACATCGTCCAGTACTTCGGCGAGCTCGGCGAAGACGTTCACACGTACCGCAACGACGAAATTACCATCGACGAAATCGCGAAGCTCAACCCCGCGCGCATTTGCCTCTCGCCCGGGCCGAGCAACCCGCAGCACGCGGGCATCACGCTCGACGTGCTGCGCGAATTCGCAGGCAAGACGCCGATTCTCGGTGTGTGTCTCGGCCATCAGGCGATTGGCGAAGCGTTCGGCGGGCGCGTCGTGCGCGCGAAGACCATCATGCACGGCAAGGTGAGCCAGATCGAAACCGACTGCAAAGGCGTGTTCGCCGACCTGCCGAAGCACTTCAACGTCACGCGTTATCACTCGCTCGCCATCGAGCGCGAGTCGCTGCCCGACTGCCTCGAAGTGTCGGCCTGGACCGACGACGGCGAAATCATGGGCGTGCGTCACCGCGAGCTTGCGGTGGAAGGCGTGCAGTTTCATCCGGAATCGATCCTCTCGGAGCACGGCCATGCCCTCTTCGAGAATTTCCTGAAGCAAACCAAGAGCGCTTGACCCGGAGGCGACTAATCATGATTACCCCGCAGGAAGCGCTCCAGCGCACGATCGAGCATCGCGAGATTTTTCACGACGAGATGCTCCACCTCATGCGCCTCATCATGCGCGGCGAGCTTTCGCCCGTGCAATCGGCGGCCATCCTCACCGGCCTGCGCGTGAAGAAGGAAACCATCGGCGAGATCACGGCCGCCGCGACGGTCATGCGCGAGTTCGCGAATCACGTCGAGGTGAAGGACAACTCGAACTTCATCGACATCGTCGGCACCGGCGGCGATGGCTCGCATACTTTCAATATCTCCACGGCCTCGATGTTCGTGGTCGCGGCAGCGGGCGCAAAGGTCGCGAAGCACGGCAACCGGGGCGTCTCCAGCAAGTCGGGCAGCGCGGACGTGCTCGAAGCGCTCGGCGTGAACATCGACCTGCAGCCGGACCAGGTGGCCGCCTCGATCGCCGAAACGGGCATGGGCTTCATGTTCGCGCCCAACCACCATCCGGCGATGAAGAACATCGCCGCCGTGCGCCGCGAACTGGGCGTGCGCACGATCTTCAACATCCTCGGGCCGCTCACGAATCCGGCCGGCGCGCCCAATCAGTTGATGGGCGTGTTCCATCCGGACCTCGTCGGCATTCAGGTGCGCGTGATGGAGCGTCTTGGCGCTAAACACGTGTGCGTCGTCTACGGCAAGGACGGCATGGACGAAGTCTCGCTCGGTGCGGCCACGCTCGTCGGCGAACTGAAGGACGGCCAGATTCGCGAGTACGAGATCCATCCCGAAGACTTCGGTATGCAGATGGTCTCGAACCGTTCGCTCAAGGTCGAGAACGCCGAAGAATCGAAGGCGATGCTGCTCGGCGCGCTCTCGAACGAGGCTGGCACGGCGCGCGAAATCGTCGCGCTGAACGCGGGCACGGCGCTCTATTCGGCGAACTTGGTGGACTCGATCGCGCAAGGCATCGCGCTTGCGCGCGAGACGCTCGCCAGCGGCCGCGCGCGCGCCAAAGTCGACGAACTGGTACGCTTCACGCAACAGTTCAAACGCTGATCCAGCACCGTTTTTTGCCTCCGAATATCATGAGTGACATCCTCGAAAAGATCATCTCGGTCAAGCGCGAAGAAGTGCGCGCCGCCGAGCAGAGCGCCCCGCTCGAAGAATTGCGTCTGCAGGCAAGCACGCGCGATCTGCGCGATTTCGTCGGCGCCTTGCGCGCGAAGCACGACAACGGCCAGGCCGCCGTGATCGCCGAAGTGAAGAAGGCAAGTCCGTCGAAGGGCGTGCTGCGCGAAAACTTCCAGCCCGCCGAAATCGCGCGCTCGTACGCCGAGGGCGGCGCGGCCTGCCTTTCCGTGCTGACCGACGTACAGTTCTTCCAGGGCAGCGCCGCGTACCTCGAAGCCGCGCGCGCCGCGTGCAACCTGCCGGTGCTGCGCAAGGACTTCATCGTCGATCCGTATCAGGTCGTCGAAGCCCGCGCGATGGGCGCCGACGCGATCCTGCTGATCGCCGCCGCGCTCCAGCCAGGTGAAATGCGCGATCTCGAAGCGCTTGCGCATTCGCTCGGTCTCGCGGTGCTCGTCGAAGTGCACGACCGCGCAGAACTCACGCACGCGCTCACGCTGAAGACACCGCTCATCGGCATCAACAATCGCAATCTGCGCACGTTCGAAACCACGCTGGATACTACCATCGGCATGCTCGACGACGTGCCTGAAGACCGCATCGTCGTGACCGAGTCGGGCATTCTCTCGCGTGCGGACGTCGAGAAAATGCGCGCGCTTTCCGTGCACACGTTCCTCGTGGGCGAGGCGTTCATGCGCGCCGAACAGCCGGGCGCGGAACTCGCCCGCATGTTCTTCTGATCGCGCAGCGCCATGGGTATCGAACGCGAAATCAAGCTAGCGCTGCCCCGCGACCAGGTGGACGCGGCGCGGCGTCTCTTTGAGACGCGCGCCGGCAAGCCGGGTCGCGCCATCCGGCTGGAAAACATCTACTTCGACACGCCGGCGCTTGCGCTCGCGCGCGCAAAGAGCGCGCTGCGCCTGCGCCGCGCGCCCGAGGGCTGGCTGCAGACGTTCAAGACCGTGGGAGTGGCGCAAAACGGGCTGCACGCGCGGCACGAGTGGGAAATGCCGGTGGCGGGCGAAGCGCTCGAAATCGACAGGCTGCTGCACGAGTGCGATGAAGCCGGCGTTTCGACGGCACTCTCGGATGCCGCCGCGAACCTGATCCCGCTCTTTCGCACCGACTTCCAGCGCACGCTGTGGACGCTCGAAGTCGACGGCGCGCAAGTTGAAGCGGCCATCGATCAGGGCGAAGTCACCGCGGACGTGAACGGCGAAACGCGGCGCACGCCGATCTGCGAAATCGAACTCGAACTGAAGTCGGGCGACGAAGCGGCATTGCACACGCTCGCGGCGGAACTCGCGCGGGCGCTGCCAGGCCTTGCGCCGGACGACATCAGCAAGGCCCAACGCGGGTACAAGCTGCGCGAGGGCTGAGAACGGTGCGGCGCGGCTTCAGCGCGCCGCGCAACGCGCTCAATCACCTGTAGATAGCGGATAGCGCCGAAACAGTGCTGTTAGTTGCAACATCATCGCCGATGCCGCGAGAGGGACCCGGCCGCGCTCGCGCCGGATTGAATCGCCGCGCAATTGCTGCGACACTTGCCGCCCATGACCTCCACGAAACGCCCGCGCGTCGCGATGCCGGTGCAAGCTTCGCTGTTCGACGACTTTCTGGCCGACGCAGCACAAGCCACGCTCGACGAGCCGCCGCTGCCCGAAATCGACCCGCGCCAGATCACGATCTTCTCGCTGTTCGGCGCCGACGAATTCCCGGCGCCCGAACGCACGCACGCCGTTATGCCCGCCCCCGCCATGCCACACGACCCCACCGCGCCGCAGGCCGCCATCGACACCACGCGCCTCGAAGACCAGTTCGACGCGCTGCCCGCCGCCTGGCGCGAGCTGCTTGCGCCGTTCATCACGAGCGACGCCTACGCGCCGTTGTGCCGCTTCGTCGATGACGAGCGCGCCGCCGGCAAGACCGTCTATCCCGCCGACGTGTTCCGCGCGCTGCGCCTCACCTCGCCCGACGACGTGAAGGTCGTGATCCTCGGCCAGGACCCGTACCACGGCGACGATCGCGGCACGCCGCAGGCGCACGGCCTGGCGTTCTCGGTGCCGCCTTCGGTGCGCCCACCGCCTTCGCTGCGCAACATCTTCAAGGAAATCGCAGCGAGCCTCGGCATTCAGGCGCCGACGCACGGCTGTCTCGACGCCTGGGCGCGCCAGGGCGTGCTGCTGCTCAACACGGTGCTCACCGTCGAGCGCGCGAGCGCCGCGAGCCATGCGAAGCGCGGCTGGGAGCGCTGCACCGACACGCTGATCCAGCAACTCGCCGCGCGCCACGAAAACCTCGTGTTCATGCTGTGGGGCGCGCACGCGCAGAACAAGCGCGCGTTGCTCTCGGGTGCGCATTGCGTGCTCGAAGCGCCGCATCCGTCGCCGCTTTCCGCGCATCGCGGCTTTCTCGGCTGCGGGCATTTCGCGCAGGCCAACGAGTATCTGCAGGCGCACGGCCGCCAGCCGATCGACTGGCGTTTGCCGGAGGAAGGCCTCGTGCTCGCCTGAGCCGCCTGAGCCGCTTGGGCCTCGCAACGCGACGACGCGCAATGAAAAACGCCACGAGATCGTTCTCGTGGCGTTTTTGCTTTTACAGCCGTCAAACAGGCAACAAGCGCGAACGTTACGCTGCAGCGATCGCCTCACGCGCGCCTGCGAGCGCGGCGCTTGCTGCGTCCGGGCCCATGTTCAGGCCTTCGGCGAAGATGAAGTTCACGTCGGTCATGCCGAGGAAGCCGAGGAACGACTTCAGGTACGGCGTCTGGCTGTCGTGCGCGGTGCCTTGATACTTGCCGCCGCGTGCCGAAACGACATGGACCTTCTTGCCGTTCACGAGGCCTTCGGGACCGTTCGCGGTGTAGCGGAACGTGATGCCGGCGCGCGCGATCCAGTCGAAGTACGTCTTGAGCTGCGACGAGACGCCGAAGTTATACATCGGCGCACCGATCACGATGATGTCCGCTGCCTGCAGTTCCGCGATCAGCGCTTCGCTGCGTGCAGCGATGGCCTGCTGCTCCGGCGTACGCTGCTCGGCCGGCGTGAAGAACGCGCCGAGCACGGCGTCGTCGAGGTGCGGCAGCGGGTCGGCTTGCAGGTTGCGCGTGACGACTTGCGCGCCCGGATTCGATTGTTGCAGCCTGGCCGTCAATTCGTTGACGAGCAGCGTCGACTGGGCGCCTTGCGAGCGGGCGGCGGAATTGATTTGCAGGATCGTGGTCATGGTGGCTCCTTCGGGTCTCAGTTGCGCAACGTTGCGCGAGTGAAGGCATTGTGTTTTTTTACCGGGCTCCGAAAAAGTAGTCCGCCGATGACGGATTGTTGCAACGATAGAACAATCGCGGGCATGAAAAAACGGCGTGGGATCCGTTACCCACGCCGCTTATGGCGCCGCGTGCCGCCGCACCCTGTCCCAGCGGCTTACGCCGCCAGCCAGCGCTCGCGCAATGCGCGCGCGGGCGCACGCTTGTCCGAGGCGGCGAGCTTGTAGCGCGCGACCTCGGGCGCATCGAGGGTCAGACGCGCCACGCGAAGCTCGTCGCGGCGGAACGCGTGGATGTCGACCTTCGTGCCCGGCTGGTAGCGCGAGAGCAGCGCGTCGAGATTCGAACCCGTCACACGCAGGCCGTCGAGCGCTACGAGCGCGTCGCCAGCCGAAAGCCCCGCCTTCTGGGCCGCGCCGCCTTCGTAGACGACGGCAAGCGTCGCTTCGGCGCCGCCACGCAGCCGCGCGCCGAGCGACGGTTTCGCGCCGCGTTCGGGCTCCCCTTCGAGCGTCACGCCGAACGGTTCGAACAGCGCCGCGAGCGGCAGGTCGCGCGTGCCGCGCACGGCGTCGCTAAAGAGCGCGCCCAGTTCCACGCCGGTCGCCTCGGCGATCAGCGCCTCGACATCGTCCTCGCCCACGCCCACCGGCTTGCCGCGATAGAAGTCGCGCCCATAGCGCTGCCACAAGAGGCGCATGACGTCGTCGAGCGATTTGCGGCCGTTCGTCTGCGCGCGAATCGCGAGATCGAACGACAGCGCCACGAGCGAACCCTTGGTGTAGTAGCTCACGATCGCATTCGACGCGTTCTCGTCCTGGCGGTAATACTTCACCCACGCGTCGAACGAGCTTTCCGCGACGCTCTGCTTCAGTCGCCCCGCCCCGCGCAGCACGCCGGCGATCGTCTTGCCGAGCAGGCCGAAGTATTCGTCTACGGAAATGAGGCCGCTACGCACGAGCATGAGGTCGTCGTAGTACGACGTGAAGCCCTCGAACAGCCACAGCAGCGACGTGTAGTCCTCGCGCGTGAGGTCGTACGGCACGAACGCCGCAGGCTTGATGCGCTTCACGTTCCACGTGTGGAAATATTCGTGGCTGCACAGGCCGAGGTAGGTGCGATAGCCGTCCGACGTCTCGGGCTTGCCCTTCACCGGCAGGTCGGTGCGATTGCAGATCAGCGCCGTCGAGGCGCGATGCTCGAGGCCGCCGTAACCGTCGCTCACGGCCTGCGTCATGAACACGTAGCGCTCCATCGGCGCGCGCTTCGTGCGCGGCTCGAACAGCGCGATCTGCGCCTCGCAGATCTTCTTGAGGTCGGCGGCGAGACGCTCGATGTCGAGCGCGACCACGCGGCCCGCGATCACGATGTCGTGCGGCACGCCGTGCGCCTTGAAGCTCGCGAGCGTGAACTCGCCGAGCGTGACCGGATGATCGATCAGCTCGTCGTAATTCGTGGCCGTGTACTCGCCGAAGCCGTAACGCTTGGTGCCGCGCGCTTCCGTGAGCGCCGTGCCCACGCGCCAGTGGCGGTAGGCGTGCCCGTCCGGACGCTGAATATCGACGGCGTGCTGCGCCTCCTCATGGCCGAGCGCCGCGAGAAACACGCTCGTGCCGTTGAAGAAGCCCACCGTGTCGTCGAGATGCGCCGCGCGCACGGACAGGTCCCACGCGTAGACTTCATAACGCAGCGTGAGCGCGCCCTTCACGGGCGCGGCCTGCCACGAATGCTTGTCGGTCTTCGTCACGCGCACCTTGCGGCCCGCGTCGTTGAAGGCGCGCAGCGTGACGATGTTGCGCGCGAACTCCCGCACCATGTAGCTGCCCGGAATCCACACGGGCAGCATGAAGCATTGGCCGTCCGGCGCGGGGTCTTCCACGGTGAGCGTCACCTCGAACAGATGCGCGGCGGGATTCTTCGGGACGATGGTGTATCGGATCGGCTTCATCGGCGGGATCGGTGAGAGATTCGGTCAGCAGACGCTGCAGTGCAAATTCAGTATGCCCGGCAGACAAAAACGGACAAAAAGCGCCGGGCAAAAAAGTACCGGCCGCGAAAGCGGCCGGCGGGTTCAGGCGAGGCGTCAGTGCGCGCCGTTCAGACCGCGCTCGAGCCGGTCGGCGCTGACGGCGCCCGGCAGGCGCGTGCCGTCCGCGAGGATCACGGTGGGCGTGCCGGTCACGTTCATCTTCTGGCCGAGCGCGAGATTGCTGTCGATGGCGGCCGTGTCGCACGTGCCGGCTGCCGTGGGCGCCTTGCGGTCGACCATCCACGATTCCCACGCCTTGCCACGGTCGGCCGAGCACCAGATCTGCTTGGCCTTCGCCGTCGAATCCGGCGAGAGCACCGGGTACAGGAAGGTGTAGACCGTCACGTTGTCGACGGACCTGAGCGTGCTTTCGAGCTGATGACAGTACGGGCAGTTCGGGTCGGAGAACACGGCCATCTTGCGCTTGCCGTCGCCCTTCACGACCTTGACCGCGTTCTCGAGCGGCAGCTTCGAGAAATCGACCTTGTTGATTTCGTTCAGGCGCGCCTCGGTGAGATTGCGGTGCGCCTTGGTGTCGATGAGTTCGCCGGTGAGCACGTAATCGCCGCTGGCGTCGCTATAGACGATCTGCGTGCCGAGGTTGATCTCGTAAAGGCCCGGCATGGGCGCCTTGGTGATGCCCTTGATGTCGCTGGCGTCGATGCCGAGACGCGTCTGCAGCGCCGACTTGATCTTGTCGGTGGTCTGGTCGGCCTGGGCCGAGCAGCCGAGCGCCGAGGTGGCTACCGCGATCACGAGCGCGGCAAATCGAATACGCGTTTGCATGGGATGCATTCCTGATTCAGGCGCGCCGCGCAGGGGCGACGCGCGCAGAGTTCCGTTGAACGGCCGGGGCGGCATGTGCTGCGGGCGCGGCCAATATGTCCATTCTAAGCCGCACTGGCCTCGAGCAACCGAAATGCCTGCTTGCGCAGGCGAGCCCGTCGATACTAGCCGAGCGCCGAGGCCACGAGCCAGCGCTTGAGCAACGGCTGCGCCCCCACGAATGCCATGCCCGTATTGCGCACCGCGCGCGCGAGCGTGCCCGGGAACGAGAAAAGCCGCTGCAGGCCGTCGGTGGCCACGACGAGCTTCTGGATGTCCTCACGGCGACCGCGTTCGTAGCGGCGCAGCAGCACGATGTCGCCGAGATCGCGGAATGCCTCTTTCTTCGTGACCACGTCGACGAGCGCGGCGACGTCGCGCAAACCGAGGTTCACGCCCTGGCCCGCCAGCGGGTGAATCAGATGCGCGGCGTCGCCGACCAGGGCGACGCGCGGCGCCACGAGCCGGTCGACGGTTTGCAGAGACAGCGCAAAACCGCGCGCGGGCGTGACGCATTCGAGCGCGCCCAGCTGGCTTTGCGAGACGCGCTCGACTTCGGCGGCAAGCTGCGCCGGTTCGAGCTTGAGGAGTTCTTCGGCATGTTCGGTCTGCGCCGACCAGACGAGCGATACGTGCCGATCGGGCAGCGGCAGCAAGGCGACGATCTCGCCCTCGCGGAACCACTGGTACGCCGTTTCGCCGTGTGGCTTTTCCGCGCGGAAGTTGGCGACCACGCCGGTTTGCCGGTAATCGCGCCGCTCGACCGTCGAGCCGATCTGCGCGCGCACCCACGAATGCGCACCGTCCGCGCCGATCGCGAGGTCGGCTTCGATCGTGCGGCCATTGGCGAGGCCGATCACGGCCGCGTCGGGTTTCACGTCGAGCGTCTGCGCACGCGTGTCGATCCACGCGAGATTGGGCTGGAAGTGCAGCGCGGCGTCGAGCGCACGCTCGACGATCGACGACTCGGCAATCCAGGCCAGCTGCGCAACCGAGGCCTGATATGCCGAGAAGTGCAACTCCGCCGCGGCGTCGCCGAACACGCGCATGTCGTAGACGGGCGTGAGGCGCGCGGCGTCGGCGGCCTGCCAGACCCGCAGCCGCTCGAACAGCGCCTGCGAGCTGCGCGAAAAGGCGTACACGCGCGCGTCGAACACGGCTCCCGCAGGCAGCGGCGCGCACGGCTGCGCGAGCAGCGCCACGCGCAGGCCGCTCTGGGTCAGCGCGAGCGCCGCCGACTTGCCGACGAGGCCGCCGCCGATCACGGCGACATCAAAGGTCTGGTTGCTTGCAGTCATGCGCGCATTATAGCCGCGGGCGCTTGTGTGGCCGGGCGGGACGGGCGCGGTGTTGCGGCGCAGCAAGACGTTGCGGGAAGACGGCCCGCCAGCGCGGCGACACCCGCGGCTAACCCTCACCCGGACGAGGTTACAATTACGGTTTTCGTGACTCCCCGTCACGTCCCCCGACGTGCCAACTGCGCCGCCCCGCCCGCCGCTTCCGCTTTCGCGAGACGCCCGGCCCCGGGCCTTCGCGCGCGGCGAGCCGCACGTCACCACCCTGACATGCAGAGATTTACATGAGCCTCCAATGCGGCATCGTCGGCTTGCCTAACGTCGGCAAGTCCACCCTCTTCAACGCGCTGACCAAGGCGGGCATCGCGGCCGAGAACTACCCGTTCTGCACGATCGAGCCCAACGTCGGCGTGGTAGAAGTGCCGGATCAGCGCCTGAAGGCGCTCGCCGAAATCGTCAAGCCCGAGCGCGTCGTGCCGGCCGTGGTCGAATTCGTCGACATCGCGGGTCTGGTCGCGGGCGCGAGCAAGGGCGAAGGCCTCGGCAACCAGTTCCTCGCGAACATCCGCGAAACCGATGCGATCACGCACGTCGTGCGCTGCTTCGAAGATGAAAACGTGATCCACGTGGCGGGCAAGATCGATCCGCTCGCCGACATCGAAGTCATCAACACCGAACTGGCGCTCGCCGACCTCGCCACCGTCGAGAAGGCGCTCACGCGCTACTCGAAGGCCGCGAAATCGGGCAACGACAAGGAAGCCGCGAAGCTCGTGGCCGTGCTCGAAAAGGTGCGCGCGCAACTCGATCAGGCAAAGCCCGTGCGCGGGCTCGCACTGAGCGACGACGAGCAGGCGCTGATCAAGCCCTTCTGCCTCATCACCGCGAAGAAGACCATGTACGTCGCGAACGTGAAGGAAGACGGGTTCGAGAACAACCCGCATCTGGACGCCGTGCGCAAGTACGCTGAAGGCGAGAATTCGCCGGTCGTGGCCGTGTGCGCCGCGATCGAAGCGGAAATCGCCGACCTCGAAGACGAAGACAAGATCGCGTTCCTCGCCGATATGGGCATGGAAGAGCCGGGCCTCGACCGCGTGATCCGCGCGGGCTTCAAGCTGCTCGGCCTGCAGACCTACTTCACGGCGGGCGTGAAAGAAGTGCGCGCGTGGACGATCCATGTCGGCGATACGGCCCCGCAAGCCGCGGGCGTGATCCACACCGACTTCGAGCGCGGCTTCATCCGCGCGCAGACCATCGCGTTCGACGACTACGTCCAGTACAAGGGCGAAACCGGCGCTAAGGAAGCCGGCAAGATGCGCGCCGAAGGCAAGGAATATGTCGTGCACGACGGCGACGTAATGAACTTCCTGTTCAACGTATAAGCGACACCTTTTTCTACCCGTTTCCAAAAGACACTCTCATGGCCCAATACGTCTTCACCATGAACCGGGTCGGCAAGATCGTGCCGCCCAAGCGCCAGATCCTGAAGGACATCTCGCTGTCGTTCTTCCCCGGCGCCAAGATCGGTCTGCTCGGCCTGAACGGCTCGGGCAAGTCCACGCTCATCAAGATCATGGCCGGCGTCGACAAGGATATCGAAGGCGAAGCCACGCCGATGCCCAACCTGAACATCGGCTACCTGCCGCAGGAACCGCAGCTCGATCCGGAAAAGACCGTGCGCGAAGCGGTCGAGGAAGGTCTGGGCGACGTGTTCAACGCGCAGAAGAAGCTCGACGAGATCTATGCCGCCTACGCCGAACCGGACGCCGACTTCGACGCGCTGGCCGCCGAACAGGCGAAGTACGAAGCGATCCTTGCGACGACCGACGGCAGCGCGGAACAGCAGATCGAAATCGCCGCCGACGCGCTGCGCCTGCCGGCCTGGGACGCGAAGATCGGCAACCTCTCGGGCGGTGAAAAGCGCCGCGTCGCGCTGTGCAAGCTGCTGCTCGAAAAGCCCGACATGCTGCTGCTCGACGAGCCGACCAACCACCTCGACGCCGAATCGGTCGAGTGGCTCGAACAGTTCCTCACGCGCTTCCCGGGCACCGTGGTCGCCGTGACCCACGACCGCTACTTCCTCGACAACGCCGCCGAGTGGATTCTCGAACTCGACCGCGGCCACGGCATTCCCTGGAAGGGCAACTACTCCAGCTGGCTCGACCAGAAGGAAGAGCGCCTGAAGCAGGAAGAAGCGTCGGAATCGGCGCGCCAGAAGGCGATCAAGAAGGAGCTGGAGTGGGTGCGCCAGAACCCGAAGGGCCGCCAGGCGAAGTCGAAGGCGCGTATCGCGCGTTTCGAGGAACTGTCGAGCTCGGAATACCAGAAGCGCAACGAAACGCAGGAAATCTTCATTCCGGCGGGCGAGCGTCTGGGCAACGAAGTCATCGAGTTCAAGAACGTCAGCAAGTCTTATGGCGACCGTCTGCTCATCGACAACCTGAGCTTCAAGATTCCCGCGGGCGCGATCGTCGGCATCATCGGGCCGAACGGCGCCGGTAAATCGACGCTGTTCCGCATGCTCACGGGCAAGGAGCAGCCGGATTCGGGCGAAATCGTGCAAGGCCCGACCGTCAAGCTCGCCTACGTCGATCAGAGCCGCGACGCGCTGGCCGCCAACAAGACCGTGTTCGAGGAAATCTCGGGCGGCGCGGACGTGCTCACGGTGGGCAAGTACGAAACGCCGTCGCGCGCGTACATCGGCCGCTTCAACTTCAAGGGCGGCGATCAGCAGAAGATCGTCGGCAACCTCTCGGGTGGTGAGCGCGGCCGTCTGCACCTGGCCAAGACGCTGATCTCGGGCGGCAACGTCCTGCTGCTCGACGAACCGTCGAACGATCTGGACGTCGAAACGCTGCGCGCGCTCGAAGACGCCCTGCTCGAATTCGCGGGCTCGGTGATGGTGATTTCGCACGATCGCTGGTTCCTCGACCGTATCGCCACGCACATCCTCGCGTTCGAAGGCGACTCGCAGGTCACGTTCTTCGACGGCAACTACCAGGAGTACGAGGCCGACAAGATCAAGCGTCTCGGCGAAGAAGCTGCACGTCCGAAGCGTCTGCGCTACAAGCCGATCAGCCGCTAAGCAGGCGCGATCGATAGCAAACAACGGCGGCCCGCGGGCCGCCGTTGTCGTTCTGGCAGGTTCAAGCACACACGGCATGGCGGTTGCTCGAAAGCCGCTACGCTTAGGCTCACTTGGGGCTTGATCATGCCCAGCTCCCGCGAGGAATTCCGTATGGCGACGCCGCTGCGCAACCGTGTTGTCCTTATCGTGGCGATCGTCGTCGCGCTGCTCGTGCTCGCGGCGCTGGGCACGCTCTACGCGCTGCAGCGCGAGGCAAAGGCGTACGTGGAGCGCGCGCTCGCGCCCGTCGGCACGGCCGCGAGCGTGAACGTGGCGTTCAATCTCTCATCCGTCGAGCTCACCGACGTGCGCCTGAAGCCGCCGCCGAACTGGCCGACTGCCGACACGCTGCGCGCCGCCCGCATCACCATCACGCCCGACTTGCGCGCGCTGATCTCGCACCGCGTGCATATTCGCGACGTCACGGTGAGCGATTTCACGATGACGGTGCTGCGCCGGGAAAGCGGTTCGATCCTGATCCTGCCGAATCTGCGCGAAGCGATGGCGCAAAGCGCCGCGCCCTCGAACGGCGCGCAGGGCGAAAGCAGCCTGCCGCAGCAAAAGGTCATCGACCATATCGGCTTCGAGAACGGCACATTCGACTTCTACGACCGTTCGGTGAGCAATCCGCCGTGGCGCGTCACCGTGAACCGCGCGCAGGCGAGCGTCGACAATGTCCAGTTGCCGGCGCTTACGGAGCCCACCCGCGTTTCGGTCGTGGGCAATGTCGTCGGCCCGGCGCACACAGGACGCGTCACTTTCGACGGCTGGATGCAAATCGCGAATAAGGACTCGCAACTCCGCACGACGCTGCGTGGCGTGGATGTGCGCACGATCGATCCCTATCTGCTTAAAAAGGCCGGCGCGAAGGCCAATGTGACGGGCGGTACACTCGACCTCGATCTCAACTCGACCGTGCGCGGCTATCACCTGCACGCGCCGGGCATCGTCACGCTGCACAACCTGCAACTCTCGGATAGCGGCGACGCGGTGGACACCTTCCTGTCGATCCCGACGCGCGCCGCCGTGGCCGCATTGAAGGCACACAAGGGGGAAATCACGCTGCATTTCGTGCTCGACGGCAACCTGCGCGACCCTAAATTCAAGCTGAACGAAAACCTGATGACGGAGTTGCGCGCAGGGTTTGCGCAGGCGCTCGGGGTGAGCGCGGAAGGGGTGGCGAAGGGCGCCGGGCAAACCGCAAAGGGTATCGCTGACGCGCTGCGCAGTCTGCTGCAGCCGGTGCCGGCGCCCGCTTCGAAATAGCGCGGGACGCCGGCTTTAGCCTGCCTGGATGAGCTGCTTAGACCGGCAAGCCGAGTTCGCGCAGCTTAGCGTCGGTGGTGGCGTTGCTCGTATGGTGCACGCCGTGCCAGCCGAGCGCCGTGGCTGCCAGGGCGTTGTGCGCGTTGTCGTCGATGAAAACGAGTTCCTCGGGCTTCACGCCCGGCAACTGTGCCTCGATGCGGCGGAACATCTCGTGGAAGATCGCCGGATCGGGCTTCACGAGCTTCACGTGGCCCGATACGACGATATCGCGGCAGCGCCGCAGGATGCCAAAGCGCTCCCACGCCCACGGAAACGTCTCGGCCGACCAGTTCGTGAGACCGAAGATCGGCATCCCCGCGGCCTCGAGGCGCTCGAACGTCGCGACGCCGCCGGCGAGCAAGCCGCCGATCATCTCGTGCCAGCGCTCGTAGAACGCGCGAATGAGCGCTTCATGCTCGGGAAACGCCGCGACCAGTTCCTCCGTGCCCACGGCAATGGGCTCGCCGCCGTCCTGGCGGACCACCCAGTCCATCTTGCAGACGTGCGTGAGAAACCAGCGGCGCTCGTCGTCGTTGGGAATCAGCTTGCGATAGAGATACTCGGGACTCCAGTCCACGAGCACCCCGCCGAAATCGAACACCACGGCCTTGATCGTCATGCGCTTCTCACTCCACTTGATCGTTATCCGATCGTTATCTGATCGTTGTCGGGATGCCAGGGAAATCAGATCGGCTGCGTGCGCTTTTCGAGCCACGCGAGCGCATCGCCGCTCACGTGCGGCGCCACGCGCACGCGCACCGTCTGGTGATACGCATTGAGCCACTCGCGCTCGTCCGCACGCAGGAGCGCGAGATCGATGCATCGCGTGTCGATCGGGCAGAGCGTAAGCGTCTCGAAGCTCAGGAACTCGCCGAACCCGGTAGTTTCGGCGCGCTGGTTGAGCACGAGATTCTCGATACGCACGCCCCATTTGCCCGGCCGGTAGATGCCCGGCTCGACCGAGGTGATCATGCCTTCTTCCATGGCGGTCCAAGGCTCGGCCGGCGCGTAGTGCGAAATGACCTGCGGACCTTCGTGCACGTTCAGGAAGTAGCCCACGCCGTGACCCGTGCCGTGGCCGTAGTCCGCGCCCGCTTCCCAGATCGGCGCGCGCGCAATCGCGTCGAGCATCGGCGAGCGAATGCCGCGCGGGAATTTCGCGCGCGAGAGCGCCATCATGCCCTTGAGCACGAGCGTGAAATCGCGCTTTTGCTCCGCACTCGGCGAGCCCACGGGCACGACGCGGGTGATGTCGGTGGTGCCGTCGAGGTACTGGCCCCCCGAGTCGATGAGCAGCAGGCCATCGCCTTCGATCACGCTGTGCGACTCGGGCGTGGCGCGATAGTGCGGCATCGCGCCGTTCGCGTTGAAGCCCGCAATGGTCGCGAACGAGAGCGACTTGAAGCCCGCGCGGCGCGCACGCGCGGCGGAAAGCTTTTCGTCGATGGTCAGCTCGGTGATTCGCTCGTGGCCAAGCGCCGCCTCGAACCACGCGAAGAACTCGGCAAGCGCCGCACCGTCGTGCTCCATGGTCGCGCGCACGTGGTCGGCTTCGGCGGCGGTCTTGCGCGACTTGAAGAACGTGCTCGGATTGACCGATTCCACGAGCTTCACCGCCGACGACACCGCTTGCAGCAAGCCATACGTCACGCGGCGCGGATCGACGAGCAGCGCGGCCTTCGCGGGCAGCGCCGCGAGCGCGGCGGCGGCCTCGGCATACGGCGCGACGCGCACCTTGTCTTTCGCGAGCGACTGCACGAGCGCCTCGCTCACCTTGCCGTCGGCGACGAAGAGCGTCGCGTCGTCCGGCCCGATCAGCGCGTGCGCGACGAACACCGGGTTGTAATTCACGTCCGCGCCGCGCAGGTTGAAGAGCCAGGCGAGGTCGTCGAGCGTCGAGATGAAGTGCCAAAGCGCGCCCTTCTCCTGCATCGCGCGGCGCACCTGATCGAGCTTGCCGGCGCGGCTCGTGTCGGCGTGCGGCGCGACGTGCTCGTACACGGGCTCGAGCGGCAGCGACGGGCGGCCTTGCCAGACATCGTCGAGCAGATCGAGGTCCGTGCGCAGCGCGACGTCACGCGCGTTGAGTGCCTCGGCCAGCGCGCGCGCCGAGGCGACCCCGAGCACCGCGCCATCGACGGCGACCGCGCCGCCCGCACTCACGTTCTGCGCGAGCCAGTCGATGTGGGGCGCGCTCTGCTGGCCGCCCATCATCTTCATGAGCTCGATGCCGGTGCCGGCCAGTTGCTGCTCGGCCTGCACCCAGTAGCGGCTGTCCACCCAGACGCCCGCGAAGTCCTTCGTCACCACGAGCGTGCCCACCGAGCCGGTGAAGCCCGACAGCCACTCGCGCCCCTGCCAGCGGCGCGGCAGGTATTCGGACAGATGGGGATCGGCGGAGGGCACGAGGGCGGCATCGACGCCCGCGCGCGTCATCGCGGCGCGCAGGGCGGCAATGCGTTCGGGAATCGAGGAGGTTTCGGGGAGTCGGGCGTTCATGTTTTCACCTGCGAAGAATTCGAAGCGGAAGATGGGAATCTAGCCAAAGGCGGCGCGTTTGAGGACCGGCTGCGCGCGACTAGCTGCGCCGGGCGCGCAATGCTACGCACACGCCCACGAAAACGAGCGCGAGCGCCGTGCAAAGCGGCCACTGGAGCAATTCGCCATCGTAGAAAAGGCCGGTCGCACTGCCCGCCGCGTTCGCGAGCGCCGCGCCGAGCGCGCCGGCCACAGCCGCCAGCGCGAGTCCGTGACGTGCGGCGCGGCGCAAGGGATGGAGCCACCACCCCGCACAGCCCACCGCCAGACCAAGAATAACGATACCGGGCCAGCCCATTAAGGACTTGTCCTATAGGTTTTCGGATAAGTCCGATAGGACCGCCGAAGCACGAGAGCTAGCATTTATAGCCTGATTAGACTCTATTGAAACTGGAAAACGGTCGGCTCGGCGCGTCCCGCGTAGCGGTTGAGTGTAGGGGGCGGGATTGCGCAAGGCAAGCGCGTCCGGGCCGCCCTAGCCGCACTCTCTCGTATGCGAATCGCCCTCGTCGAACCGGACACCCGTCAGGCCGAAACCCTCATCCGCCTGCTCATTGCGGGCGGGCACGCGTGCCACCACTTCCCGCTTGGCGCACAACTCTTCGAAACTCTCGAACAGGAAACCTTCGATCTGCTGATCACAGCATGGTGGTGCGGCGACGCCGGCGCAGACGACCTCATCCCCCAGGCGCGCAAGCTGCTGCCGGGTTTGCCCGCGATCGCGCTGATGCTCGCGCCGCATGAAAGCGAAATCGTCGCGAGTTTGCAGGCCGGCGCGGATGACTGCATCGCCAAGCCGGTGCGCGGCCCCGAAATGCTCGCGCGCATCGACGCGCTCCTGCGCCGCGCCGGCGTGCGCCGGCCGCGCAACCGCGCCCGCCACGGCTTTGGCGACTATCTTTTCGATTCCGGGCGCTACGAGGTGTCGTTTCGGGGTCACACCGTCACGCTCACGCCCAAGGAATACCGTTTCGCGCTGCTGCTCTTCACCAATGCATCGCGACCCGTTTCGCGGGCGCGCATTCTCGAAACCGTCTGGAATCTGAACCGCGACGTTCGGTCGCGCA
The DNA here is from genome assembly GCF_040948855.1 of Paraburkholderia sp. BR10882. Classification (NCBI taxonomy): domain Bacteria; kingdom Pseudomonadati; phylum Pseudomonadota; class Betaproteobacteria; order Burkholderiales; family Burkholderiaceae; genus Paraburkholderia; species Paraburkholderia sp. BR10882. The sequence goes on from NZ_JBFPKP010000034.1 coordinate 29,605, forward strand.
CGCTCGACACGCACGCCTCCCGGCTGCGCAGCAAATTGCAGCTCGGGCCCGAGCACGGCTGGCGTTTGACCACTTTGTACGGCTATGGCTACCAGCTCGAAAGGCTCCCCCTATCACCTACCGGAGTGTCGGACTCTGTCGGCGCGAATGTCGGAAGCGAGGAAAAGTTATAATATCCGCCTAAATCTCGCCCCCATGGTATGCAGCTTCTAACGATCGGAATCAATCACCACACCGCGCCCGTCGCCTTGCGCGAACGCGTGGCGTTTCCGCTCGAACAGATCAAGCCCGCACTCGCCCTGTTCAAGGAAGCGTGGTCCGGGAAGCGTTCGCTGAGCGCGCCGGAAGCCGCCATTCTCTCCACCTGCAACCGCACCGAGCTCTACTGCGCGACCGACGCGCACGGCTCGCGCGACCAGGCCGTGAGCTGGCTCTCCCAGTACCATGGCATCCGCGAAGAGGAACTTGCGCCGCACGTCTATACGCTGCCGCAGTCCGAAGCGGTACGTCATGCATTCCGGGTGGCTTCGGGGCTCGATTCGATGGTGCTGGGCGAGACGCAGATCGTCGGCCAGATGAAGACCGCGGTACGCACCGCGACCGAGGCCGGCGCGCTCGGCACCTATTTGAACCAGTTGTTCCAGCGCACCTTCGCCGTGGCGAAGGAAGTGCGCAGCACGACCGAGATCGGCGCGCAGTCGGTGTCGATGGCCGCCGCCGCCGTACGCCTCGCGCAGCGCATCTTCGACAAGATCGCCAACCAGCGCGTGCTCTTCATCGGCGCGGGCGAGATGATCGAGCTGTGCGCCGCGCACTTCGCCGCGCAGCAGCCGCGCGAACTCGTGATCGCAAACCGTACCGCCGAGCGCGGGCGCTATGTTGCGGAGCGCTTCGGCGGCCGTTCCATTCCGCTCTCCGATCTGCCAGCACGCATGCACGAGTTCGACATCATCGTCTCGTGCACGGCGTCCACGCTGCCCATCATCGGACTCGGCGCAGTGGAGCGCGCGGTGAAGGCGCGCCGTCACCGCCCTATTTTCATGGTCGACCTCGCGGTGCCCCGCGACATCGAGCCCGAAGTCGCCCAGCTCGAAGACATCTTCCTCTATACCGTCGACGATCTCGGCACGATCGTGCGCGAAGGCAATGCCTCGCGCCAGGCCGCGGTCGCGCAGGCCGAGACCATCATCGAGTCGCGCGTGGCGAACTTCATGCAGTGGCTCGACTCGCGCAGCATCGTGCCGGTCATCCGCCACATGCACACCCAGGCCGACGCGCTGCGTCGCGCCGAGCTCGAACGCGCCCGCAAGATGCTGGCGCGCGGCGACGATCCGTCGGCCGTGCTCGAAGCGCTGTCGCAGGCGCTCACCAACAAGCTGATCCACGGCCCGACACATGCGCTCAACACGTCGAGCGGCGATCAGCGCGATTCGCTCATCGAGCTGATGGGCGGCTTTTACCGCCACGGCCAGCCGGCCCGGACAGACGACGTCGCGCAGCCCGCGGCGGAGGTCGCCGCCTCGCCGCGCTCCGCCGGCTCTTCTGATTCGTCCAATTCGTCCGATTCCTCCGGTAGTTCGGACCGTTAGCGACGTTCGCGGTCGGGCGCGCGCCATGCGTGCCCTGCACGACCGGGCCGCGCGCCCGCCTCTTCTCTCTCGCAGTCCTATCCGGAGCCCGCTCCGCACCGCCCGATGAAAACGAGCATGCAATCGAAGCTCGACCAGCTGACTACGCGCCTGGCCGAGCTGAACGACCTGTTGAGCCGTCCCGACGTGACCTCGAACCGCGATCAGTACCGCAAGCTCACACGCGAGCACTCGGAACTGGGGCCCGTGGTCGAACACTACGGACAGTGGCGTCAGGCCAAAGACGACGAGGCCGCGGCGAAGGATCTGCTCTCCGACGCCTCGATGCGCGACTTCGCCGAAGAAGAGGTGAAAGCGTCGCGCGAGCGCATGGCGCAACTCCAGCACGAATTGCAGATGATGCTGCTGCCGAAGGACCCCAACGACGACCGCAACGTGTTCCTCGAAATCCGCGCGGGCACGGGCGGCGACGAGTCGGCCCTGTTCGCGGGCGACCTGCTGCGCATGTACCTGCGCTACGCGGAGCGCAACCGCTGGCAGATCGAGATGATGTCGGCGAGCGAGTCGGATCTGGGCGGCTACAAGGAAGTGATCGTGCGCATTGCGGGCGAGGCGGCGTACTCGAAGCTCAAGTTCGAGTCGGGCGGCCACCGCGTGCAACGCGTGCCCGCCACCGAAACGCAGGGCCGCATCCACACGTCGGCCTGTACGGTCGCGGTGATGCCGGAAGCCGACGAAATCGGCGAAGTCGAGATCAATCCCGCCGACCTGCGCATCGACACCTTCCGTGCCTCGGGCGCGGGCGGCCAGCACATCAACAAGACCGATTCGGCCGTGCGCGTGACGCACCTTCCGACTGGCATCGTCGTGGAGTGCCAGGACGACCGCTCGCAGCACAAGAACAAGGACCGCGCGCTCAAGGTCCTCGCGGCGCGCATCAAGGACAAGCAGTACCAGGAGCAGCACGCCAAGGAAGCGGCGACGCGCAAGAGCCTCGTAGGCTCGGGCGACCGCTCGGAGCGCATCCGCACCTACAACTTCCCGCAGGGGCGGCTCACCGATCACCGCATCAATCTCACGCTCTATCGCCTCGAAGCGATCATGGACGGCGACCTCGACGAACTGATCGGCGCGCTCGTCTCCGAGCATCAGGCAGAGCAGCTCGCGTCGCTCGGCGACGCGGATTGAGCGCGCAAGAGACATGAGCGAAGCCGTTACCGCCGAGGCGTTGCTGCGCGCCACGCCGCTGCCCGCGCTAGAAGCGCGCATTCTGCTGATGCACGTACTCGGCTGGCGCCGCACGGAACTCATCACGCGCGGCGATCAGGCGCTCGACGCGGCCCGCGTGGACGCGTACCGCGCGCTAGAAGCGCGCCGCGTGCAAGGCGAGCCGATCGCGCAGCTCGTGGGGGCGCGCGAGTTCTACGGCCTCGACTTCGACGTGACGCCCGACGTGCTGATTCCGCGCCCCGATACCGAGCTGCTCGTGGAAACGGCGCTCGCGGCGCTCGAAGGCATTGCTCTGCCGCGCGTGCTCGACCTCGGCACCGGCAGCGGCGCGATTGCCGTGGCGCTCGCCTCGTCACGCCCCGATGCGCGTGTCTGGGCCGTCGATCGTTCGGCGGCCGCGCTCGAGGTGGCGGCGCGCAACGCCGCGAAGCTACTCGACGCCCAGCGTCCCGGCGGCCCGCTCGCGTTCGTGCCGGGCAGCTGGTACGACACGCTCGATGCGGCACTGCGATTCGACGCGATCGTGAGCAATCCACCGTATATCGCGAGCGGCGATCCCCATCTGGAACGAGGCGACCTGCGCTTCGAGCCGCGCGGCGCGCTCACCGACGAGGCCGACGGCCTCACCGCCCTGCGCGCGATCGTCGCGGGCGCACCTGCCCGGCTCGCGCCGGCTGGCGTGCTCTGGATGGAGCACGGCTACGACCAGGCGGCCGCCGTTCGGGCGTTGCTGGAAGACGCCGGTTTCAAGGACGTGCGCTCCGAGCGCGATCTGGCCGGCATCGAGCGCATCAGCGGGGGCCGTCTACCGTAGCCGCCCGACCAGGCACGCTCCCGGCAACGCCGGGCTTGCACGGGCGAAATCCGCTATCATTTCATCCTGCATTCCAACGTATTCAGCATCAATTCAATCGCAAGGTCAGTCATGGACACCCAACAACGCATCAAGCAGATCGTCGACGAAAACGCCGTCGTCCTCTTCATGAAGGGCAACGCGCAGTTCCCGATGTGCGGCTTCTCCGGTCGCGCGGTGCAGATCCTGAAAGCCTGCGGCGTCGATCAGTTCAAGACCGTCAACGTGCTCGAGGACGACGAAGTCCGCCAGGGCATCAAGGAATTCTCGAACTGGCCGACCATCCCGCAACTCTACGTGAAGGGTGAGTTCATCGGCGGCTCGGACATCATGATGGAGATGTACCAGAACGGCGAGCTGCAGCAGCTTTTCGCCGCGGCGTAAGCGCCAGCCACGGGGCGGCATCGGGCGCACGACGTTGCGCCTGTTCCGTCCCGAGCGCCCGGTGTGCAACGCCGGCACTTTTTCACGAGGCGCCTTCGCCTCGAACCCGCTTCGCCTTCGCTTCGACTCCCGCCTGACGTGAATACCGCCTCCCCTGCCTCGTCCGCTATCGCACAACTGCCGCAACGCCGGCTGATCGTCGCGATCACGGGGGCCACGGGCGCGATCTACGGCGTGCGCACGCTCGACATGCTGCGACGGCTCGGCGGCGTCGAAACGCACCTGCTCGTTTCGGCGGCAGGCTGGCTCAACATCCAGCACGAACTGCAACTCAGCAAGGACGATCTGCACGCACGCGCCGATGTCGTGCATTCCGTGCGCGACGTCGGCGCGACCATCGCCTCGGGCTCGTTCGCGACCGACGGCATGATCGTCGCGCCCTGCTCGATGAAGACGCTCGCGAGCGTCGCCCACGGTCTCTCAGACAACCTGATCGCGCGCGCCGCCGACGTCACGCTGAAGGAACGCCGCCGTCTCGTGCTGCTCGTGCGCGAAACGCCGTTCAACCTCGCGCATCTGCGCAACATGACGGCCGTGACCGAAATGGGCGGCGTGATCTTCCCGCCGTTGCCGGCCTTCTACAACCAGCCGGCTTCGATCGACGAGATGATCGATCACACGGTCGCGCGCGTGCTCGATCTGTTCGCACTCGGGCCCGCGCTCTCGCCCGCCTGGCCGGGGCTGCGCGGCACCGACGAATAAGTGCCGGGCGTACATTTGCGCAGTGCGCCGATTATCAATACCGGCGACACAATCAATTCCCTTTCCCCCGGTTTAATTCGCGACGGTACGGTCTTATATTGATCGCAATACGATACTTTCGGACCGCCTTGGCGCGGTCAACCCGCGATCATGACCACCCGCACGCCTACCCTCTTCCTCTCGCACGGCGCTCCTACCCTGCCGATCGACCCGTCGCTGCCCTCTGGCGGCTTCACCGTGCTCTCGGAGCATTTGCCGCGTCCGCAGTCGGTGCTCATGCTCTCGGCCCATTGGGGCACGATGCGCCCCGTGGTCAGCACCGCCACGCAGCCTGAGACGATCCACGACTTCTACGGCTTTCCGCGCGCGCTCTACGAGATCCAGTACCCGGCGCCCGGAGCGCCCGAGATGGCGCAGCGCGCAGCGGCGCTGCTGCGCGATCAAGGCGTGCCTGTCGACGAGGAAGCGCACGGCCTCGATCATGGCGCGTGGGTGCCCATGCTGCTGATGTTCCCCGACGCGAACGTGCCCGTCGCCCAGCTTTCGATTCAGCCGCGCGCCGACGCCGCCCATCACTTCTCGCTTGGCCGTGCGCTGCGCTCGCTGCGCGACGAAGGCGTGATGGTGATCGGCTCGGGCCAGATCACCCACAACCTGCGCGAGGCGGACTTCTCGGCGCGGCCGGAAGACGCCGATCCGCGCGTAGCCGAGTTCACGCAATGGTTCGAAAATCACCTCGCCGCGCGCGACATCGACGCGTTGCTCGATTACCGCCAGCGCGCCCCGCACGCGGTGCTCATGCACCCGACCGACGAGCACCTGCTGCCCGTCTTCGCGGCGCTTGGCGCCGCCGACGACGACTACACGCTCGGCGTGCAGTCGCTTGGCACCTACCAGCGCGCGCTCGCGATGACGAACTACGTATTCGGCAGCGCCGCCGTGCAATAAGGCCGCCGCGAGCCGCCACGCCGGCTCCGCTTGCGCTCCAAAAGCAAAAAAGCCCGCCTGAATCGCTTCAGGCGGGCTTTTTGTATTGCGCGACGTTTAGATGATGCTTAGTGCGCGCCGATGCCCTCGAGGACTTCGTCGTGCTCCTGGCGTTCCGCGAGGTACGGCGAGCGATAGCCCGAATTCACGCCCCAGTAATAGAACACGAGCGAGACCAGCGCGACGACCAGCATGTCCCAGCCGTACGGAAGCAGACCGGCGCCGCCGAACTGCTTGCTGCCGACGAGCGAGAGGAGCGCCATGATCGGCAGGTACGCGCACAGCCACCATGCGGCCTTCAGATCCTGGCCCCAGCCGTCAAAACCCTGCTTGCTCTGGAAGTAGAAGTACACCGGCAGCGCGACAACCATCAGCAGAATGATTTCGCCGGTCAGCGGCCACTTCGCCCAGTACAGGATCATCGATGCGCAGACGAATGCGAACGGCGCGATCACTTTCATGAACGGCACGGAGAGCGGGCGCTCGATGTCCGTGGCGGCGCGCTTGAGCGCCATCAGGCTGATCGGACCCGTGAGGTACGAAATCACCGTCGCCACCGAGATCACCGCCGCGAGCGAACTCCAGCCGCGGAAGAAGAACATGAAGATGAACGACACGAGCAGGTTGAACCACATCGCGTTGCGCGGCACGCCGTAGAACGGGTGCACGTTGCCGAACATCTTCGGCATCGTGTTGTTGCGCTCCATCGCGTAGATCATGCGCGAGGTCGTCGCCATGTAGGTCGTACCGGTGCCGCTCGGGCTCACGAACGCGTCGACGTAGAGCAGGATCGCGAGCCAGTTCAGGTTCAGCGCGATCGCGAGTTCCGCGAACGGCGACTTGAAGTTGAACGTGTTCCAGCCCTTCGCGACGTCGGCCGGATTGACCGCGCCGATATAGGCGACCTGCAGCAGCACGTAGATCACGAGTGCGCAGAGGATCGAGCCGATCACTGCGAACGGCACGCTCTTCGCCGGATTGCGCGCTTCACCCGCGAGGTTGATCGGGCTCTGGAAGCCGTTGAACGCGAACACGATGCCGCTCGTGGCGACTGCCGTGAACACCGCCGACCAGCCGTACGGGGCGAACGAGGTCGTCTGGCCGAAGTTTTCCTGGTGGAAGCTACCCGCCATCAGGCCGATGATCGTCAGACCCGGGATGATGAACTTGAAGATCGTGATCGCGCTGTTGGCACGCGCGAACAGCTTCACGCCCCAATAGTTGAGCATGAAGTAGATGATCACGAGAATCGCGGAGAGCCCGAGCCCTGAATGCGTCAACGACCCGTCGACGAACAGCGCGTGCGCCCAGGCATAGGGCCAGGTGCTCATGTACTGGATCGAGGCTTCGGCTTCGATCGGGATCACCGAGACAATGGCGATCCAGTTCGCCCACGCGCTGATGAAGCCCACCAGTGCGCCGTGCGAGTAGCGGGCGTAGCGGACCATACCGCCCGACTCCGGGAACATCGCACCGAGTTCGGCGTAGGTGAGCGCGATGGCCAGAATGACCACGGCGCCGATGATCCAGGCGCAAACCGCCGCCGGACCTGCAATTTTCGCCGCCTTCCACGCGCCGAACAGCCAGCCCGAACCGATGATCGACCCGAGGCCGGTGAACATCAGCGCGAACGGGCCGATGTTCCGTTGAATAGAACTTTTCACGTCTTCTCCTGTTTCGAGAGCAGCTCGACACCGCGTTTATCCCGTCTGTTGTGCGGGCGGGTTTGCTGCGGTTGTCGTACCTCCGCACAAAAGATTGCGCCTGTAGGCGCAACTTCTGCGCGGCGCGTAGTTTAACCGGTTGCACCATGGAAGGGCGTCGAAAACGACGGCCTAATACAAAAAAGTCATTTGCTTATCAAGCTTTGTAAGGGTTCGTTTCGACCCTGTGGCAAAAAAATACGAACTTTCCCGGGGACCTAGTTGACCTTCCTGCCATTTAGCCGTATAAAGTTCGGGCAGGATTTCAAGCGGCGAGTGTGAATTGGTCTTTCGTAGTTCGCCCATCAACGGTACTCCGGCTGGTCCCATACCCCTTCCTTGATTTTCGTGCACCTCTCGGGCTTCGGCCTTCATTCATTTTTAGGAAAGTAATATGGAAACCGGTACCGTCAAGTGGTTCAATGACGCTAAGGGCTTTGGCTTTATCACTCCGGACGGCGGCGGCGAAGACCTGTTCGCGCACTTCTCGGAAATCAAGGTTGACGGCTTCAAGACGCTGCAAGAGAACCAAAAGGTTCAATTCGAAGTGCGCACGGGCCCGAAGGGCAAGCAAGCTGCCAACATCAAGCCGGTCTAAGTACTGCGCTCATCGGTCTGCTACGGCTTTAGGATCTGAACGCAACTTCTGCGCAGTTCCTCGCTAGCAAGCTTACCGAAAAACCCCATGCTTCTTCCGGAAGGTGGGGTTTTTTCTTGCCTGGCGCTCTAGCGCGAGGTTTAGGCGCCTGGTGCGTTTAGCCGAAAAGGCGCTGCGCGTGAATGCCGAGACCCGTCGCCACGCTGGCGAGACGATCGCCGAACACGGCCTGTGACTGCGGAAACGCCTCGGCCAGCGCCTGCGTCAGGAACGCGAGGCCGGTCGAGCCGCCCGTGAAGTAAAGCGCACTCACCTGAGCCGGCGCGACCCCCGCTGCCTGCACCGTTTCGCGCGCGGCCTGCACGATACGCCGCGTCTCCTCGCGCCCCGCCTCGACGAGTTGCGTGTCGCCGAACGCCAGACGCAAGTCTGCCTCTACAGCCTCGAGGTCGATCATCGTCTCCCCGCCCGCCGAAACGCCGATCTTCGCCTCCTCCGCGCGCGCCGTGAGCGCGTGACCCAGACGCTCGTCGACCACCCGCATCAGCCGGTCGTGATGGCGCGTATCGGTGTACAGGTGGCGCATGAGCTTCAGCTCGGTCGCGCGCCTCGGTGTGTAGATCGTGTTGATGAGATGCCACGTCGCCAGATCGAAATAGATGCGGTTCGGCACCTCGCGGCCTTCGGGGTCGAGCGACTGGTAGCCCAGTTCGCGCAGGATGGTCGCGAGTTCGACGCGGCGGTCGAAGTCGGTGCCCGCCACGTGCACGCCGTGGTGCGCGAGTACGTCGTCCTTGCGTTCGAGCCGCGTCATGCGATCGGGCCCCACGCGCACGAGCGAGAAGTCCGACGTGCCGCCGCCAATGTCGGCGACGAGCACGAGCCCTTCCTCCGCGAGACGCGACTCGTAGTCGAACGCCGCCGCGATCGGCTCGTACTGGAACTCGATCTCGCGAAAGCCCACCCGGCGCGCCGCGGCTTCGAGCTGGTCCTGGGCGAGCTGATCGGCGCGCGGGTCTTCATCGACGAAGAACACCGGACGGCCGAGCACCGCGCGCGAGATCGGCGTGCCCGAGCAACGTTCGGCGCTGCGTTTCAGGTGCTCCAGAAAGATCGTGATGATCTCGGTATAGGGCATCGCGCTGCCGTCGCCGAGGTCGGTCGTGCTCTCGGCGAGCGGCGAGCCGAGGATGCTTTTCATCGAGCGCATCAGCCGGCCGTCGAAGCCGTCGATATAGGACGCGAGCGCCGCACGGCCGAATTCGCGCGTGTGTTCGTCGACGTTGAAGAACACCGCCGTGGGCAACGTGGTGTGTGCGCCTTCCACGGGCGCGAGGCGCATTGCGCCGTCGGCCGCTGCCGGGAGCGCCACCGCCGAATTGGAGGTTCCGAAGTCAATCGCGCAGAAGCTGGTCATGGCAAGAGCGCGCCGCAGCGAATGCGCGCGCAAGAGAGGAAAGGTCGGGGGGATCGGCTTTGTAGCACGAAAGCGCCGCGCGGGGCAACCGCGGGCCCACGATGCGACCCCGCAAGAAAAAACGCGCGGGCCATGCCGCGCGTTTTCGCTAAAGCTCGCAACCCCTCATAAGCGCGGGGTTTCTCCCGGCTCAGCCCTTGAACGGCTGCTTCCAGGCGTTCGCGTAGGCGATGTCGCCCATCGCCGAGCGCGTACGTTCCGCCTTTTCACGGTCGCGCAGCACAGGCTCCAGCTTCTCGGCTTCGCCGTAGTGGCCGATCGAGATGATCGAGAGCGGCTCCACGTCGTTGGGCAGCGCGAATTCCGTGCGGAACGCCTGGACGTCGAAACCGCTCATCTGGTGCGCCGCGAGACCCAGCGCATGCGCCTGGAGCACGAGCGACATGGCTGCGGCGCCCGCATCGTATTGCGCCGTGCGGTTGACTTCGCCCTTCGCGTTGAGCGTGTGTGCCGTCACCGCAATCAGCACCGACGCCGGCGCGTTCCACTGCTGGTTGAACGGCACGAGCGTCGCGAATGCGCGCTTGAACGCGACTTCGTCGGCGCTGCGGTCGAACACGATAAAGCGCCACGGCTGCAGGTTGTAGCCGGAGGGCGCCCAGCGCGCCGCCTCGATCACCGCGTGCAGCGCCTCGCGGCTCACCGGCTCGCTCGAATAGGCGCGCGGGCTCCAGCGGCCGGCGATGAGTTCGTGAATGGGCACGGCTGTCGGTGCGGGTTTGTGCTTCGTCATGCCTTGTGTGTCCTTGGGGTGACGGGCGGCTTGCCCGGGGGTCATTAGAATAACCGCAGCGCGTGAAATCCGCTCAAACGCAACAGGCGACGCTGATGCGTCGCCTGTCGGCGTGCGCCGAAGTGCGAACCGGCGCTGTAAAGTCGTTACGGCCGCGTCAGGCCGTTTGCACGCCCACGGCGCGCGGCCCGCGGTTGATGCGCAGCACGAGGAACGACGCCACGAGGCACAGGCCGCCCGAAATCATCGACGCCACCGTATAGGTGCCGAGGCTCGAGCGCAGCAGCCCTGCGCCGAACGCCGCGAATGCCGCGCCGAGCTGATGGCCCGCCACGACCCAGCCGAACACGATCGGCGCGCGCTCCTTGCCGAACACATCGGTGGCGAGCCGCACGGTCGGCGGCACCGTCGCGATCCAGTCGAGGCCGTAGAACACCGCGAAGATCGGCAGCCCGAAGAAGTCGATGCCGAACGCGTGCGGCAAATAGATCAGCGAAAGTCCGCGCAGCCCGTAGTACCAGAACAGCAGCAAGCGGCTATTGAAACGATCCGAGAGCCAGCCCGAGAGCGTCGTGCCGAACAGGTCGAAAATACCCATCGTCGCGAGCAGCGATGCACCCTGCACTTCGGTCATGCCGTAGTCGCCGCACATGGCGATGAGGTGCGTGCCCACGTAGCCATTCGTGCTGGCGCCGCAGATGAAGAAGCTGAAGAACAGCAGCCAGAAGTCGCGCGTGCGGCTTGCCGAGAAGAGCGCGTCGAACGCGATCTTCAGCGGATTCTGATGCGGCGCGGGCGGCGCGACGGGGGTGCTCTCGTCCTCGCCGAACGGGCGCAGATTCACGCTCGCGGGCCGCTCGGGCAGCAGGAACAGCACGAGCGGCAGCACCGCGGCGGCGGCCACCGCGACCACGAGCACCACCGACTGCCAGCCGTGCTTCTCCACGATCGCCGCGAGGAGCGGCAGGAACACGAGCTGGCCCGTGGCCGAACTCGCGGTGAGGATGCCCATGGCCAGCCCGCGGTGCGAGTGGAACCAGCGCGTCACGACGGTCGCCGAGAGCGAGAGCGCCGCGACGCCGGTGGCGCCGCCCACCATCACGCCCCAGATCAGGATCATCTGCCACGGATGCGTCATCAGCGCGGAAAGCGCCACGCCCGCCGCCATGGTGCCGAGCGCCGCGAGCAGCGTGGGACGCACGCCGAAGCGCTGCATGGCCGCCGCCGCAAACGGGCCCATGAGGCCGTAGAGCGCGATGTTCACCGAGATGGCAAGCGAGATCGTAGCCCGGCTCCAGCCGAACTGATGCTCGAGCGGCACCATCATCACGCTGGGCGTCGCACGCGTGCCGGCCGCCGCCAGCAACACCAGAAACACCACCGCCACGACGAGCCATCCGTAGTGGAAACGTCCGCCTATTCGCCTCGCTGCCCAGTCCATTGGTGCTCCTGTCGCGGCGCGCCGGATTCGACATGCCGATGTTTTCGTTGGCATGACCGCTCGCCGCGACGTTCGCCATCGCTTTGATTGTTACCGATCGGTCACAAGTGTGTTGCGATAGTAGTTACCGCTCGGTAACATGTCAAGCAATCACCCTGATCGCGAGATGCCCTCATGAAACACGAAGGCCACGAGGAAACCGCTAGCGCCGCTTCCCGCACGCCCCGCCCCCGCGCGCAGACGGCTGGTGCACGCGCGCACGAGCACCTGTTGCGCGCCGCCGATGAGCTGTTCTATCGCGAAGGCGTGCGCGCGGTCGGCATCGAGGCCGTAGTCGAGCGCGCCGGCGTCAACAAGATGAGCCTGTACCGGCAGTTTTCGTCGAAGGACGATCTTGTCGTCGCCTACCTGCAGCGCTGCGACGTGCGCTTTTTCGAGCGCTTCGACGAAAGTCTCGCGAAGCATCCGGGTGAACCGGCAAAGCAGTTGGTGCAGTATTTCGAGGACCTCGCGCGCCGCGCCTCGGTGCCGGATTATCGCGGCTGTCCGTTCGTCAATGTCGCGACCGAATTTCCCGACGCCACCCACCCCGCGCGGCGCAGCGTCGACAACAACAAGACGCGGCTCATGGCGCGGCTCACCGCGCTCGCAAAGGAAGCGGGAGCCAAAGACCCGGTCGCGCTCGCCGAGGAACTCGCGCTGCTCGTCGAAGGCATCTATGCGGCAAGCCAGACTTACGGCCCCGGGTGCGGCGCGATTCTCGCTGCGCCGCGCATGGCAAAGCTGTTGATCGAGGCGGCATGTCCCGGGCGCTAGCCGCCCGTAAAATGTCACGATGAACGAAACCGCTGCTCTGTCCCCCGACCACGCTGCCATTCTCGAAGCGACCCGCCACTGGCTCACGCGCGCCGTGTTCGGGCTGAACCTCTGCCCATTTGCGAAAAGCGTGCACGTGAAGAACCAGATTCGCTACGTGATCAGCGAGGCGACTGATCTGGAAGGTGTCCTCACCGATCTCGAACGCGAGTTGCAAACGCTGGCACAGGCCGATGCCACCGAGATCGACACGACGCTCCTGATCCTGCCCCACACGCTTGCCGACTTCGCCGATTTCAATGACGCGACCTGGTTTGCCGAGCGCCTCGTGCAGCAGCTGCGGCTGGAAGGTACGCTTCAGGTCGCGAGCTTTCACCCGCAATTCCAGTTCGAGGGCGCCGAGCCCGACGACATCGAGAACTACACGAACCGCGCGCCTTACCCCATCCTGCATCTGCTGCGGGAAGCGAGCATCGAACGCGCAGTCGAGGCATTCCCCGACGCCGCCGACATCTACGAACGCAACCAGGAAACGCTGCGCAAGCTCGGCTTCGACGGTTGGCAAGAGTGGATGAGCAAGCGCGACTGACGCCGCGCTGCCCGCAGGTTCAGCCTTCGATTGCCGCTTCGGAGGCCGCCTCGCCCTCGTCGGCGAAAAAGCGCTCGCGCAGGTCCGCCAGCCCGAACGTCTCGAGAATCTCGTTGAGCCGCTCCGCCGGACGGCGCCTCGGCAAATCCTTGTACTGGGCGATGATGAGTTCGTTCTTCATCGAGTGCTCCCAGCCCACCAGTTCCGTCACGCTCACCTGATAGCCGTGCGCCTCGAGTTGCAGACAGCGCAGCACGTTGGTGATCTGGCTGCCGAATTCGCGCGTGTGCAGCGGATGGCGCCAGATCTCCGTGAGTGCCTGGCCGAGCGACTTGCCCTTGTTGCGGCGCAGTACTCCCGCCACCTCGGCCTGGCAGCACGGCACGACCACGATGTAGCGCGCGTGCTTCTTGAGTGCGAAGCGCAGGGCGTCGTCGGTGGCGGTGTCGCAGGCATGCAGCGCCGTCACGATATCGACCGTTGGCGGCAGCTGCGGCGAGGTGATCGAATCGGCGACCGACAGGTTCAGGAACGACATCCCGCCAAAGCCCAGCCGTTTGGCCAGTTCCTGCGAGTGCTGCACGAGCTCGTCGCGCGTCTCGATGCCATAAATGTGTGACCTGTCGCGCTGATCCTTGAAGAACAGGTCGTAGAGAATAAAGCCCAGATAGGACTTGCCCGCCCCGTGATCGACGAGGGTCACGTCGCGGCCATCCTGCTTGAGGTCCTTGAGCAGCGGCTCGATGAACTGGAACAGGTGATAGACCTGCTTCAGCTTGCGGCGGCTGTCCTGGTTCATCTTGCCGTCGCGCGTCAGGATGTGGAGCTCCTTGAGGAGTTCGACAGACTGGTTCGGACGGACTTCGTAAGTCTTGCTGGACATCGGCGTGATCGGATGAAAGGCGTGGGATGTCGCGAAACGTGCGACAGGCGACAGAAGGGTTGCAGTAATTCTGTCATTTTACGAAAAAAGCGAGTCCAGGCTGCCGAACCCATGAGAGCGGCCAGTGTCGTAATAGCGTCCCGGCACGCTGACCCACGTGCGGACAGCAGGGAGGGGTTGAATAGAAGAGACACGAGGATTTTTTCGTCCCCGATGCCCAAAAAAAGGACCAAAACGCAGCGCGACCGGTCGGCAACGAATCGACAGGCGCGCATTGGGAGGTCGCACCGGGAGTGCCGGTTGCGATGAATCAGGCTGGCGCAGTCCTCGCTGCGCAAAGAGCGCGCGACGCTGTGCGGCCTTGCATGGGGCATGCAATGAATACGATACCTGACGGAAACGCAGAGCAAAAATTCCAGGAACTGCTTACGAAACTCGTCACGGTTCCCGACTGGACGGAAAAGCAGCAACTGGAGCTGGAAATGGCGCGCGACATCTCGGTGGAGATGTTGCGGGTCGCGGAAAGCATGCGCGACGGCCCTTCGGATCTCGAGACCTGCCTGATTCTGCTGAAGTACGCGAAGGTGCTCGATTTCGTGATGTCGGCACTGGCGTCGCGCCGCGATATCAAGCCACAAACGCTGCGCGTGATTTTCAAGCTGGCAGGCCTCAAGGTCGACGAGGCCTATCCGGGCTGAAGCCGATGTAAATCTGACGCACACCCGGCGTGGCAGCCAGGCCGCCGACGCCGATACTCGATACCCGCACGGGCCGTTAGCGGCCCGGCCTCTTCTTTTTTGCCAACGCTTTTTCCGTCCGGCTCACTCTACGCGCACCTTGAGGCGCCACAGCGACGTCAGTTCGGCCGCGCGCGCACGATAGAGCGGATCGGTCGGATCCGACGCTTTCGGGTGCCGCGGGCGAATGTCCTCCCGGCCCACCACTTCGAGCCCCGCCTCCACGATCATCTCGATGAGCGATTCGCGCGTGCGCAACCCGAGATGCTCCGCGAAGTCGGACAAAATCAACCACCCCTCGCCACCCGTCTCGAGATGATCCTTGAGGCCGCCGAGAAAGCCGCGCAGCATGCGGCTCTCGGGATCGAACACGGCGTACTCGATGGGCGACGCGGGCCGCGCCGGCACCCATGGCGGATTGCAGACGATGAGCGGCGCGCGCCCCGGCGGGAACAGATCCGCCTCGACGACCTCGACCTGCGCGGCGTAGCCGAGGCGGTCAAGGTTCTCGTTCGCGCAAGCCAGCGCGCGGGCATCCTGATCAGTCGCGACCACGTTCTTCACGCCGCGCGAGGCGAGCACGGCGGCGAGCACGCCCGTGCCCGTGCCGATGTCGAAGGCCTTTTCGAGCGACGGCAGCGCCGTGCGCGCGACGAGATCGACGTATTCGCCGCGCACCGGCGAGAACACACCGTAGTACGGATGAATGCGCGCGCCGTTCAGCGCCGCGATCTCGACACCCTTCTTGCGCCATTCGTGGGCGCCGACCAGACCCAGAATTTCGCGCAGCGACGCCGCGGAAGCTTCGCCATCGGCCGCGCCCCACGCCTCTTCGCACGCGAGCCGGACGTCGGGTGCGCGGCGCAGGTTGATGCTGTAGTCGCCTTCGAGCGGAATCAGCACCATGCCGAGCGTGCGGGCACGCTGCGCCTGCGCCTGGCGATGCAGATGAAACGCTTCGAGCGGTGAAGCCGGCGCCTTGGGCGGCGCAGCCTTGCGGGGTTTGCGCTCCCCACGGCGCGCCATGGCCTGCAGCAGCCGACGCGCGTTCTGATAGTCGCCGCGCCACAGGAGGGCGGTGCCTTCGCAGGCAAGGCGGTACGCAGCGTCCGCAGTCGTGCGATCGTCGGCGATGACCACGCGTTTGGGCGCCGGCACGCCAGCCTCGGAGCGCCAGCGCACCGTGCGCGGGCCTTCGGTGTCGGGCCAGGTAAGAGTGGGATGTTCGGTCATAGTCGGATATTCGGTGCGGCGGGCCAGTTCGTCGATTCGTACCTGGCCCGCGGGTTGGCGCCGCGGGGCGCCATCATATAGCAGAGCGACGCGGCGCGTTCCGCCACGTCGCCTTCGCAACGATGATCGCTCAGACGGGCGGGCGCGTCGACCAGGCCAGACGACGTAGGACGAAACGCGCCCGCCCGGCAGTAAAATGGGCGCCGACCGCGCCCCGTCAGGCCAGGCCCACCCGCACGAGACCATGCCAGCAACCACCCAGCAGACACGCCGCGCGCGCAAACCGCGCACGCGCCGCGCCAGCGCCGGTGCTGGGCTCGACGAAGGCTTTTACGCCGAACTGCTACATATCGTCGGGTTGCGGGAGAGCGTTTCCGGCATGAGGCGCACCGTCGCGCGACCCGCGCCGCACGAGCGTTTGCCCGGCGCGCTGATCGAACTCGCGCTGTCGCGCCTCGCCGCCTGCGACGGAGAGAGCCCAGGCGAGGGGCCGAAGGCCGACCATTTCGAACTCGCGCTCCGGCTTTGCATCGCCTGGATCAGCCGCCTCGTTTTTCTCAAGGTGCTCGAAACGCGTCTGCTGACGCTCCATGGCGACGATGCGGCCTACGCGTTCCTGAACGCCCAACGCATCCGCTCGTTCAGCGATCTCGACGCGCTGTGCGACACCGTCCTCGGCGCCGGTGACGACACGCCGCCAGCCCGCTTCGCTCACCTTCCCCGCTTCGACGGTTCGCGGTTCGCGCCGCAAGACCTGGGCCGTAGCCTGCTCGGCATGAGCACGCTCGATGATCGCGCCACGCTGCCGCCGTACGAGGCGACCGTGCTCCCCGATGCGAGCGGCGAGCGGCACACGCTTGCCTATCTGCTCGATTTTCTCGCCACCTTCGACTTCTCCGCCGGTCTGGTGGCGCGAGAGCCAACCGTGGCGAACAGGCGTTGCCTCGATGCCTCCTCGCTCGGGCTCGTCTTCGAAAAGCTCAACGGATACCGCGACGGCGCCTGGTACACGCCCGGCAGCGTCGCGATGCAACTCGCCCGTCCCGCCATCATGCATGCGGCGCTCAATCGGCTGAATCGCGCCAAAGGCTGGCACTGCACGAACATCGATCAGCTATCCGAACTGATCGGTGACTCAAGCGGCACATCGATCGGAAGCCGCGACGAGGCGCGCGCGATTCTGGACTCGCTGCGCATCTGCGATCCCGCCGTGGGCTCGGGGCATCTGCTCGTTTCAGCGCTCAACGAGTTGCTGGCGCTGAAAGTGCGCCTCGGCTTGCTGAACGCGCAGGACCGCGAAGCACTCAGCGCTTGCCGCATCGACGTCACCGCGGACCGGCTTTGCGTGACGCATGCGAACGGCGAACCGCTCACCCGCGAGCGCGATGGCACGACCATCCGCAAGATCGAAGCCGCGCTCTTCAGTGTCAAGCGGGACATCGTCGAGCACTCGCTTTTCGGTGTGGATATCAACCCGGATTCGGTCGGAATGGCGCGCCTGCGGCTGTGGATCGAACTGCTCGAACACGCCGATTTCACCACTTCTCTGCCGAACCTCGAGACCAACCTCAAAGCAGGCAATGCGACGCTCAGCCGTTTCGACTTCGATACGCCGCTGCGCGGCTACGCTGAGCCAGTGGCGAACTATCGTGCCAGCGCGGCTAGACTGCGGGCGACGGCTACAGCCGCGGCGAGGCACGCCGAAATCGCCCGATGCGCGCAACTGCGCGAAGCGTTGCGCAACGCCCTCGCGAACCACCAGGCCGACACGCCCCCCGAAAACGCCGCGGCGTTCGAATGGCGCATCGAATTCGCCGACCTCCTCACCGACGAAGGCGACTTCGAGCGCTTCGACGCCGTCATAGCGAATCCGCCCTATATCGACTCCGAGCGCATGATCAATCAGGGCCAGCGCGCGCTGCGCGAGCGGCTGGCGCAGCGCTGGCCGAGCGCGCGGGGCAACTGGGACCTCTACATCGTGTTCATCGAGCTCGGCCTCGCGCTCCTGAGGCCAGGCGGCGCGATGGCGTATCTCACGCCCGACAAGTGGCTCTCGAAGCCCTTCGGCAATGCGTTGCGCGCACGGCATCTGGACAAGATCGAACGCATCGTCAGGCTCGGCCGCGACGTATTCGAGCAGGCGCGTGTGGATTCGATCATCACGCTCTTTCGCGAGTCGGGCACGCCTGCCATCGCGACCGCGCGCATCGACCGCGAGACGCTCACCGAGCTTGCGCAAACCGACAAACGCTCGCTCGAGGCGCCATGGCCGCTCGACGCATTGCTCTCGCCGCACGCCGCGTTCGTGCAGCGGTTCGCCGGTGCGCACCCCACACTCGGTTCGCTGCTGCCCTGCGAGAACGCCTGTGCGACGTCGGACGCCTACCGGCTCGCGCCCTTCGTCGAAGCGGCCGACGGCCGATTCCAGCCGGACCAACACTACCGCGTGGTGAACACCGGCACGCTCGGGCGCTACGTCTCGCGCTGGGGCAGCAAGCCGATGACCTATCTCGGGCGACGCTACGAGGCACCCGTGGTCGAGCGCGAGCGCTTCGCGTCGACGTTCGGGAACGGCTACGGCGCGAAAGCCAACGCGAAAAAGGTGATCGTGAAAGGCCTCACACGGCTCGATGCGACGCTCGATCTCGCAGGCGACACGATCCCCGGCAAGACCACACTGATCCTGCGCTCGGACGACGAGAGCCTGCTGAAGTTCGCGGCGGCGTTGCTCAACTGCCCGCTCTCGGTGTTCCTGATCCGCGCGAAGTACGGCGCGTCGAGCTACAACGGCGGCGTGGCGTTCACGACATCGATGATCGACGCCTTGCCCGTGCCGGGCGGCGCTTCGGTGCGCAGCGAAGTCGCCGACTGCGTGACCCGCTTGCTGCGCGCCGGGCAGTCCGCATGCGACGCCGCTGAAGCGGACGGCATCGCGCGCGAGATCGATCGACGCCTCTATGCGGCATTCGGCCTGTCGCCACAGGAGATCGACCTCGTGGAAGGCCGCGCCGACTCGATGGCGCGCGAAGCAAGCTGACCGCGCAACGCCGAGACGGCGTCCCGGCGAGTCGGCTAGTCTTGCTCATCCTCGCGCAGGGCAGACATCATGGAACGGCTTCGCTTCTTCAGTGCTTCCGACGAGAGCAGCGTGCTGACGCTATCGATCGCCACAACGTTGGTGATCGCCCTCATCGGCATTCTGTTCGGCCTGATCTCCGGCTCGTTTTCGATTGTGTTCGACGGAGTCTATTCGCTCGTCGACGCGAGCATGAGCGCGCTCGCACTCGCCGTCGTGCGACTGATCACTTCCTACGCGGTCAACGTCGACCTGCCGCGCAAATGGCGCGAGCGCTTCACCATGGGCTTCTGGCATCTCGAACCCATGGTGCTCGGGCTCAACAGCACGCTGCTCGTGGGCGTGGCCGTCTACGCGCTGATCAACGGCATCACCAACCTGCTCTCCGGCGGCCACGAACTGCACTTCGGTCCCGCACTCGTCTACGCCGTCCTCACCGTGAGTGCCTGCGCGGCGATGGCGGTATTCGAATCGCGCGCGAACCGCCGGATCCACTCGGATTTCGTGCGCCTCGATATCAAGTCATGGATCATGTCCGCGGGCATTACGGCGGCGCTGCTGGTCGCCTTCAGCGTCGGCTATGCGATTCAAGGAACGGCATGGGAGCGCTTCACCCCCTATGTCGACCCGGCGGCGCTCGTGGTGGTGTGCGTGGTGATCATCCCGATTCCTCTCGCGGAGATCCGCCAGGCCCTGCTGGACGTGCTGCTCGTGGCGCCCCCGGATCTCAAGCAGCATGTCGATGCCGTCGCGAAACGCTTCGTCGAGCGCTACGCCTTCGAGTATTACCGGGCTTATGTCGCGAAAGTGGGCCGCTCCCGCGAGATCGAGCTGTATTTCGTCGTGCCGCCCGACATGCCGGCCAAGCGCATCGCCGAATGGGACGCGATCCGAGACGAAATCGGCCGGGCCATCGGCGGCGACGAGTCGCACCGCTGGCTCACGATCATGTTCACGAGCGATCCGCAATGGGCGGAGTGAGGAATCTGGTGCGGGCGGGTGCAAAAAGCACAAAGGGTCACGTGAATTTCACGTAACCCTTTGTCTTGACGCATTGCTTCGAATATGGTGCCGGCTGCAGGACTCGAACCCGCCACCTGATGATTACAAATCTCTCGAAATTTTCAAATATTACAATCACTTAGCGCATTTCGTTGTTTCCAAAACCCCCGGTTGCGTTGACTTTCCGGC
>NZ_JBFPKP010000035.1:0-47273 GCF_040948855.1 Paraburkholderia sp. BR10882
TTCGGTTATGCCCTTCGGCGCGCGCAGCGCCGCCGGAAGGATGAGCGCCTTGTCACTACCTTTGAAGGTGCGAGGTGACAGACGCTCCGGAGCCATTCACCATTTACGTCGAGATGTGAACTGTGGCGGGCGCTGGCGGTTTGAGCGGCTTTCTTTGCCTACTTTCTTTGCCGCCGCAAAGAAAGTAGGTGCCGCCCCGCACAGGGGCAACACTTGCATACCGACGCGAACACAAGGAAAGGCCAACGCGGCCAGAAGCCGCGAAAAAAGGCCTAAAAAAAGCAAAAAAACTTACTTGCCCCGAGCAACAACCCCATCGAGCACCCGCTCGACAGCATCGACATACTGCTGCTTCCCAAACCGCTCCCGGGCAGTAGCCAGCCCTTGCACAGCAAGCCGATCCCGCAACGCCGCGTCGTCGTGCAACCTGCCGATGGTGGCAGCCAGTTCCTTGGCATCACCTGGCGTACAAAGCAGCCCGCTTTCACCATGCTCGACGATCTCAGTCACACCACCATCGCGAGAAGCAACCACGGGCCTTTGCGCCAGCATCCCCTCAACGACCACACGCCCAAACGGTTCAGGCGTAATAGACGTATGCGCGATCACATCGACCGCCCGCATACAAGCCGCAATGTCATGCCGGAAGCCGAGAAAATGCACACGCTCCTGCAGCCCGTTCGCCTCGACGAATGCACGCAGCTCGGCAGCGTAAGCGTCCTCACCGAACAGCGGCGCACCAACAAACACAGCATGCGCACGCGGCTCGTCGAGCAACGCTTCGAGCAGCACATGCTGGCCTTTCCAGCGCGCCAGACGGCTGAAAGCACCAACCAGGAACGCATCCTCGGGCAACCCGATCTGCACCCGCAGTTGAGCCGGCGGCACGCGCGCGAGCGCACGGAACGGCGATTCATCCACGCCGTTGTGCACCACGTCGATGCGCTTCGCGTCGAAGCGCGTGAGCTGCGCAAACACCTTCGCCGATGCATGCGAGTTCGCGATCACATGCGCGAGCCCCAGCTTCGCGCAGCCCTTGATCACCGCGCGCTGCACGCGGCCGAAATGCTCGTCGCTAACAATGTCGCGCAAATGCCAGACCACCGGCTTGCGCGCGAGCTTGCCCGCAAGCACGCCGATTACCATCGCGCGCTGCGTGTTGGCGTAGAGCACGTCGGCTTCGCGCGCGCGGCGGCGCGTCTCGCGCACGAGCGCGGCGATGCCCGTAAGCACGCCCAGTCGCGGCGCCGTGCCGCCATCGCGGCGCACCTTGTTCAACGCACCCGAATCGATCACCTCCACGCGCGCGCCGGCTTTGTCGAGCGCCTCCCTGAAGGGCCCGTCGTTGAAGAGCAGCACGTCGATGCGCGAGCGCAAGCCCTTCACCACTTCCAGCAGCGATAGCTCGGCGCCGCCCAGCACGCCGCTCTGGTCGATGGCGAGCACGCGCGGCGCGTCCGCTGCGTCCGCTTCGATCTCGTACGGCGCTGCGCCGTGTGCCGAGCCCGCCTGCGCGATCGCCGGCACCGCTTTCGCCACGCGCGCGAAGAATTGCTCGCGGAAATGCCGCGAAGAAAAGCGCTCGGCATTCGCGCGGCAATCCTCGGCGCGGAATCGGCCAGGATCGCTTTCGAACGACTCGACGGCGTCGATGATCGCGTCCGCGTTTTGCTCTTCGAAGAAAATGCCCGTGGGCCGCGAACCGGTGTCGCGCACCGTTTCGAGCGCGCCGCCCTTGCCGAATGCAATCACGGGCGTGCCGCAGGCCTGCGCCTCGACCACCGAAATGCCGAAGTCTTCTTCCGCTGCGAACACGAACGCCTTGGCGCGGCGCATGCGGTCGTGCAGTACGGCGAACGGCTGATAGCCCAGCACTTCCACATTGGGCGTCGCCTTCGCGCGCACCTTGTGCATGTCGGGGCCGTCGCCGATCACCACGAGGCGCCGCTCGGGCATGCGCGCGAATGCCTCGACAATCAGGTCGATCTTCTTGTACGGCACGAGCCGCGAGGCCGTCAAATAGAAGTCGTCTTTAGTGGTTTCCAGCTCGAACGCGTCGATATCCACGGGCGGATAGACCACCTCGGCCTGGCGCTGATACACCTTCTGAATGCGTCGCGCAATGAACTCCGAGTTGGCGACGAACTGGTCCACCGAATTCGCAGTGCGCACGTCCCAGTTGCGGATGTAGTGCAGGATCAGGCGCGCGAGCATCGACTTCGGCCCGCGCGTGAGGCTCGACTCCTGCAGGTACTGATGCTGGAGATCCCACGCATAGCGGATCGGCGAATGCACGTAGCTGATATGGAACTGGTCCGGTCCCGTGAGCACGCCCTTGGCCACCGCATGGCTGCTCGAAATCACCACGTCGTAGCCCGACACGTCGAGCTGCTCGATGGCGAGCGGCATGAACGGCAGGTACGCGCGATAACGCTTGCGCGCGCCCGGCAGCTTCTGGATGAACGAGGTCGTCGCGCGCTTGCCGCGCAAGAACGTGCGGTCTTTCGCATCGACGAAATCGACGACCGAGAACAGGTCTGCATCCGGAAAGCAGGCGAGGATCTGCTCGAGCACCCGCTCCGCGCCCGCGTAGGTCACGAGCCAGTCGTGCACGATGGCCACGCGCGGCGCACGGCCTGCGGCGAGGGCGGGCCGCAGTGGCCGCAGCGGCATGACGGCGCCCGTTTCGGAGCGTCGCGGTTTGGTGGCGTCGCGCCGTTGAAGGGGCGCGGCAGCGCTTTCGGACGGCGCCGCTTCGTCGATCAGTTCGTGACTCATGCGCTTTTCCGTGAATTCAGTCGAAAGAGAAGGGAACGGGCGTAGCCGCGCAGCATCGGCGTGGTCGCAACCGACCACACCACGTTGGCAAGTGCGAGCACGACACCGGCGCCGATTGCGTACAGCGCGTCCGGCAGCCACCACGCAAGAGCGAGCGCAGCGGCGAGAAAACTCAGGTGAGCGAACATATCGACGATGATCGTGCGGCTATGAATGCGCGAAAGCCACAGCAGTACGACGTAGTCGAACAGTGCGCGAAACAGCACGGCGGCGGCCGCGCCCGGCAAGCCGAAGCGCGAAATGCCGAGCCATAGCAGACCGGCAAAGAGCGGCAGTTCCACGAGCCCCACGCGCGCGGCGGCGGCAGGATTGTTTTGCGACTGGATGAGAATGCGCGTGACGCCCGCCTGCCCGACGAGCCACACGGCGATGATCAGCACGCGCCCAACCGGTGCGCCATGCGCGGCGATCACGGGCCCGACCCACGCATGCAGGAAGGGCTGGAGCACCACGATCGCGCCGATGGCGATCGGCGTGAACACGGCATTGAGAAACTGCAGCGACTGCGCGGCGATTTCATCGGCATGCTCGCGGCCCAGCGCGGACAGGCGCGGAAACAGCGTGCGCACGAGCGCATTGGGCACCATGTTCAGGCGCGTGACGAGGTTCTGCGGCACGGTGTAATACGTGACGAAGCGCGCACCGAGGCCCGCGCCCAGCATCATGCGGTCGAGCGAGTCCGCGACCATCGTCGTGATGCTCGCGACCAGCATCCAGCCGCCGAAATTGAAGAGCGCCTTCGACGTATCGAGGCGCGGCCCGCGCACCTTGCGAATGCCGAGCACGCGCAGCGCCGAGCGGCCGAGCAGGATCGCGGCGGCCAGACGCGCGAATACGGCGGCGGCCAGCACGGTCTGCAGATTCGGCTCGTACGCCCAGGCAGCGGCAAGCGGCAGCAGCTGGAACAGGAACGTGCCGAGCGTCTGGTTCGTGTTGTAGATGCCGAAGCGCTCCGCGCCGTTGATCGCACCCGCGAACACCCACGAGACGTTCGCCACCGGAATCGCCACGGCGAGCCAGGGCAGCGCGAGATAGACTTCGTGCCGCAACTCGGGCGTGACGTGCGTGAAATACGCGGTATAAAGCGCGCCGCCCGAATAGATCAGCAGGCCGCCAATCGCGCCGGTCGTGAAGTTCAGCCAGAACGCGCTCCAGAACACACGCTCGCAGGCGTCGGCGTCTTTCGACGCATACGCCTTCGAGATCTGGTTCTGCGCGGCCATGCTCATGCCGAGGTCGAGCACGCTGAAGTAGCCGATCAGCGTCCAGACGAGCGCGATCACGCCGTAGCGCTCGACACCGAGCAGGCGGATGTAGGAAGGCACCGTGACGAGCGACACGAAGGTCGGCAGCACGAGACCGAACAGATTGATTGCGACGTTGCGCAGTATGCCTTTATCCATTGGGTATCCAGTTGCGGGGCCCGTAGCGGGTCAGGCCGGTTTCCAGCGGTACATGAGCACCTTGCCGCGCGCGTCTTCCTCGACGAACACGAGGTATTCGCCGTTCGCTTCGCGATGCGCGGTGATGCCGAACGGCACGTCGACCCAGCCCGAGGTATTGCCCACTTCGGCGCCCGGGCCGCAGGTGCCGATCTCCTTCGCACTGTCCTTGTCGTACACATGGACGTTGCCCGCGGGCTCGACCACGAACACGTACTGGCCTTCCACCGTGAGCCCCGCGGGCGTGACGGGCGGTTTCGCTTTCGGGTCCCACGGCAGGCGCAGCATGTAGTGCTGCTCGGGGTGGCCGCTCGACCACTTGTCGTAGCGCACCAGCACGCGCCCCGCTTCCTTCCAGAAGCCCGGATCGTGCGGCGCATCGGCCGTATAGCCCGTCACGTAGAGCGTGTCGGTCTGCGGCTCGTAGATCGCGCGATGCACTTCGGTGAACGGCGCGGGGACCGCGTATTTGTCGAGCTTGTCGTACGAGTAGATCGGATTGCCCTTCGCGTCGAGCCCGCCATAGCGGAAGCGCCAGATGCCCTTGTCGTCGCGCGCGCGCCAGATGTCGCCGCGCGTGTCGATCCACCAGCCCCACCCGCCTGCCAGATGGTCGCGGCCCGGATTGCGCGTGAATTCGTCGGCGTCGAAGGCACCGTTTCCGTTCGCATCGCGCCAGATCCAGTCGCCGCCGGGCGGCGGCGCGTTCGGCACGTTCTGCACCCCGCGGCCGCGGCCCGCAATGAAGCCGGAGGGAATCGCGGTCTCGCCGTCGCGCTGCGCGTCGAAGCGGTAGATCTTCAGGTGGTCCGCGTACATGTCGGTGAGGAACAGGAACGTGTGCCCGTTCAACACGCGCGCGATTGGAAGGCCCGGCCACTGGTCCGTGTGGAAAACGGGATCGTCGGGATAGCGGAAACGATTGGACAGGAATCCGACATATTTCCAGTCCTGCCCCGGCGGCTTCGACAAGTCGAGTTCGAAGCGCTTGTTGCCCGTGTAGACGCTGTCGGGGCGCTGCGGGTCCACCCACGCGCCGTCCACGAACAGCAGGCCTTCCAGGTTCCACAGGCGCTTGCCGGCAGGCGTATAGGCCTCCAGCGTTGCGCCAAGACCCGCGCCGATGTTGTCTTCGTGCTGCGGCCCGACGCCGTTGGTCGAGACGTAGATGTTCCCGCGCGCGTCGGTGCCGACGCCCGTGAGGCCATTGAAGCGGCCCGGCCCCGGCCGCCCCGCGACGCCCGAAAAAATGCCGCCGCTCTCGCCGAGCGTGGCGCTCTGCGTCCACCTCTTGCCGTTGCGCGTGAAAATGAGGATCTGCTGGCGCGGACCGTTATCGGCGATCAGCAGCCGTTGCTGCGGATCGAACGCGAGATCCACCGGCACCGAATCATCGGGCAGCGCGAGCGTGTCGTCGAGGCGCTTGCCGTCCGCCGAGTAGTGCTCGACGCGCGGATGCGCGGCGCCCTTACCCGCTTCGGCGCCCGAGAGCACCCACACCGACCCGTCGGCTGCAAGCGCGATGCGGCCCGGCGCCTGCACGTCCCATTGTCCCTTGCGCTGCATCGAATTCGCGTCGTACACCTCGATGCGGTTCATCGGCGTGTTGCTCACATAGAGCGTCGAATCCGTCGCGGCGAGTCCGCCAATGTCGGCATGCGTGCCCATGGGCACGTCGTTGATCTTCAGGAACGACGCGGAAAGCTGCGCATGCGGATTGAGCGGATCGGGCGAAGCCTGAAATGCGGCGGCGCGCTTGGGCTCGTCGAGCGGCCGGCGCGTGATGCCGTACCACTGGCTGCCCTTCGCAGGCCAGATGCCGCTGCCGACCAGATGACCCTTCTCGTTGCCCACGCCGACCGCTGCATACAGATAGCGATGATTCACGGCCACGGCGTTGCCGCCGGCTCCCCCCCAGCCATGCGTGCCGCCGGCGAAGCCGAGCGGCTTGCCGTCCTGGTACGCGCTGATCTCGGCGCCGCTCTCGTCCCACGGCGCATTGGTGAACACTTTGCCTTCGGGCGTGACGGCGATGGCCGTGACGTTGATTTGCATCCAGGTGCCCTGGCCGTTGCCAAAGCTATTGCCGATCCACGAGGTCGTCACATTGAGTTGCGGCGCGGCGATGGTCTGAACCGACGACGTGCAGATAAACGTGCACATCGCGGCCAGTGCCAACGTCCTGCGCAAGCGGCGATCGGGATTCGATAACGGCAAGGCAATTCCTCCGGTCAAGTGACGGCAATCTGCCAGGATCATGCCGTACAAATCCGCTGAAAAATCGCCTCCAAAAAAGGGAAAATAATTCAAAAAAATTCAGTATTTATGACCCATTTCTGAGTCATCCGGAAATAAACTCCTGAACACCGGATATCACGCCAAAAAGCCGTGCGGCGCGGTGTTCGGCACGCCCGCCACACTTTCCATTCGGCAATGCGTATTTCATATCGCGCAAATTCCGGCATTTAAATTCAAAAATCCAGAATCAATATATTTCGGCTTTTTGAACATTTAATTCTTTCTAGAATGAATCGCGAAGCAATCGCGCATGCATGACCCCACCGGAGAACCGATGACCGTAAGCCGCCCAGTCAGTCAACAAGGCCTCGCCGACCATTCCCACCGCATCGTTCAGCTGGACGGTCTGCGTGCCTTCGCCGTGCTCGCCGTGTTCGCGCAGCACGCGTTGCGCGCGCCGCTGTGGATGGGCGTCGACCTGTTCTTCGTGCTGAGCGGCTTTCTCATCACCGGCATCCTGCTCGAGCGCAAGGCGCGCGGGCAATCGTATTTCAGCTACTTCTATGCGCGCCGGGTGCGCCGTATCCTGCCGCCCTACGTGCTGCTGCTCATCGTTTCGTCGCTGCTGTTCGGCTTCGGCTGGGCACACTACTGGCCGTGGTATGCGTTCTTCGCGACCAATATCGGCGACGCACTCGGCCAGAGCGGGCACGACAGCCTCAACATTCTCTGGTCGCTCGCCGTCGAAGAGCAGTTCTACATCGTGTGGCCCTTCGTCGTGCTGCTTCTGCCGCAACGGCTCATGGCTGTCGTGGCCGCCGCGCTCATTTTTGTCGTACCCGTGCTGCGCGCCGTCGCGACCCCGTGGTTCGACTCGTACTGGCCCATTTACTACCTCACGCCGTTCCGCATGGATTTGCTGGCCGCCGGCGCGCTGCTCGCCGTGCTCGTGCGCCGCGACCGCAATGCGCTCGAGCCCTTCAAATGGCCCGCCGCCGTGCTCTTTTTCGCGGCGCTCGGCGTGCTGGCCTGGCTGCACCTGCACTACCCGCGCTTTCGAGGCATGAACACGCCGCTCTCCAACGCCATGCTCTATAGCGTTTCGCTCGTGCTCTGCACCTCCATCGTCGTGTTCGCGCTGCAGTCGAAAGGCATCGTGCGGCGCCTGCTGTCCAACCCGGTGCTCGTGTATATCGGCACGATCAGCTACACGATCTACCTCATTCATCTCACGATTCTCTATGCCGTGTGGCCGCTCCATTACGGCCGCATCCAGAGCGCCGCGATTGCGCTCGTCCTCACGCTCGCTTATGCGAGCGCGAGCTGGTTTCTCTTCGAGCGCCGCCTCACGCGCGGTCCGCGCCGCCGCCCAGCGGTTGAGCCGGTCGACCTCACCGCGCGCGTGAGCCAGTCGAGCCCGCAGTCGTAATTCCTGAATCCCGTTCGATACTTCAAAGGCACATCACATGAACGAACGTCGCAAAGCGATCATCACCGGTGTTTCCGGCCAGGACGGCGCCTACCTCACGCGTCTTCTGCTCGACAAGGGCTACAACGTCACGGGCACCTATCGCCGCACCAGTTCCGTCAACTTCTGGCGCATGAACGAGCTGGGGATCCTCGACCATCCGTCGCTCGACCTCGTCGAACACGACCTCACGGACGCGGGCTCGACCCTGCGCCTCGTCGAACGCGCCCAGGCGCAGGAGGTCTACAACCTCGCCGCCCAGAGCTTCGTGGGCGTGTCGTTCGACCAGCCCGCCACGACCGCCGAAGTCACCGGCATCGGCGTGCTGAACATGCTCGAAGCGATTCGCGTCGTGAATCCGAAGGCGCGTTTCTACCAGGCTTCGACCTCCGAAATGTTCGGCAAGGTCCAGGCCATTCCGCAATGCGAGGACACGCCGTTCTATCCGCGCAGCCCCTATGGCGTGGCCAAGCTGTTCGCGCACTGGTCCACGGTCAACTACCGCGAGTCCTACGACATCTTCGCGACGAGCGGCATTCTCTTCAACCACGAGTCGCCGCTGCGCGGGCGCGAGTTCGTCACGCGCAAGATCACCGACAGTGTCGCCAAGATCAAGCTCGGCAAGCTGAACATGCTCGAACTCGGCAACCTCGACGCCAAGCGCGACTGGGGCTACGCCTCCGAATACGTCGAGGGCATGTGGCGCATGCTGCAGGCCGACGAGCCCGACACCTACGTGCTCGCCACGGGCCGCACCGAAACCGTGCGCGACTTCGTGAAGATGGCCTTCGCCGCCGCCGGTTTCCAGCTCGAATGGTCGGGCAAGGGCGAGCGCGAAACCGGCATCTGCGTCGCCACGGGCCGCACGCTCGTGCGCGTGAGCCCGCGCTACTACCGCCCCGCCGAAGTCGATCTGCTCATCGGTGACGCGACCAAGGCGCAGGAGAAACTCGGCTGGAAACCGCAGACTTCGCTCGAGCAGCTCTGCCAGATGATGGTCACGGCCGACCTTGCGCGTAACGAACGCCATGACACATTCTGAGCCCGCTAGCCGTCCGCGCGCGCTCATCACGGGCATTGGCGGCTTTACGGGCCGCTATATGGCCGCTCGCCTCGCGGCGGACGGCTACCGCGTGTGGGGCACCGTGCGGACGGGCGAATCGCTGGACGCGGAAGCTTTCCCGTTCGGCGCCACCGCAATCGAGGCGGACTTGCTCGACCGCGCCGCGATCGCCCATGCGCTCGAAACCGTGCAGCCCGACGTGGTCGTGCATCTCGCCGCAGTGGCCCACGTGGCCGACAGCGACGTGGCGCGCACCTACGTCGTGAACGTCGTCGGCACCCGCAATCTGCTCGAGGCGCTCGCGCAGCAAAAGCACGTGCCGCGCGCCGTCTTGCTGGCCAGCAGCGCGAACGTCTACGGCAACGCCACGAACGGCGTGATCGACGAACAGGTCGATCCCCAACCCGCCAACGACTACGCGGTCAGCAAGCTCGCGATGGAATACGTCGCGAGGCGTTTTCAGGCGCAGTTGCCGATCATCATCGCGCGCCCGTTCAACTACACGGGCGTAGGCCAGTCGCCGGACTTCCTGATCCCGAAGATCGTCGAGCACTACGCACGCGGCGAAAAAGAGATCTCGCTCGGCAACCTGCACGTGGCCCGCGACTTCTCCGATGTGCGCGACGTGGTGAACGCCTATGCGCGGCTCGTCGAAGTCGCGCCGCGCGGCACCACCGTCAACGTCTGCTCGGGCAGCGGTCAGACGCTTGGTGCGCTGCTCGACATGCTCGCGCGCATCGCCGGCTACGAGATCGAGGTGCATGTCGATCCGCGGTTCGTGCGCGCCAACGAAGTGCGTCAGCTGATCGGGTCGAATGCGAAGCTGCGTTCCATCGTTGGCGACAGCTCGCGCAAACACCTCGAAGAAACCTTGCGCTGGATGTACGAAGAGGCCCGCGAACGCGTAGTCGAAACGCAATAGCGCTGCTTGCTTCCTCTTGCTCTACAAATAAACCGCCGCTCTCCCGAGCGGCGGTTTTCTTTTGGTCGATCGACTCGCTTCAGTGAGCGGCGATGGCTTCCGCGTACACACCGGCCACGCGCTTCGCGATCACGGCGTTGTCGAAGTGCTCGCGCGCGTACGCCTTGCATGCCTCTTCATCCGGCAGCTTGATGCGGCCCGAAAGCGCGCCGTCGATGCCATCGGCGATCGCGTTCGCGCCCGTGCTCGGCAGCACGAGATCTTGCGACAGACCCGCCACCGCCTCCGGCAGACCGCCCACGGGCGTCACCAGAACCGGCGTACCCGCGGAAAGCGACTCCACCGTGATCAGGCCGAAACCCTCCAGCGCCACTGTCGGCACCACGCTCAGCGTGGCCGCGCGATAGAGCGAGGGCAGGTGCGCGTCGGGCACGAAACCGAGCAGCTTCACGTTGTCAGCCAACCCTGCTTCGTCGATACGCTGCTGAAGTTCGGACTCCAGACGGCCTCGCCCCGCGATCAGCAGGAGCACGTCCGGGTGGCGTTGCTTCACCATCTTGATCGCGTCGATCAGGTCTTCGAGGCCCATGCGGCGCACGAGGCGGCGCACGGCGAGGATGATCGGGCGGCCTTGCGGCAACTGGAGCTTCAGGCGCGCTTCCGCCGTCGTGCAGGCCGGGTCGAAATGCGCCGTATCCACGCAGCCCGGCACGATGCGCACGCGCTCGGGCGAAATAGCGTAGCGGCGCGTGAGAATGTCGCCAAACGCCTTCGACAGCACGATGAGCCGCGAGGAGCGCTCATACACCGACTGCTCCAGCGAGTGCTTGATGCGCTGGCTCAGCGTGGCCGCACCTTCCACGAAACTTTCGTCGGCCCACGGGCCCTGGAAGTGCGAAACCTGCGGAATGCCGCGCGTGACGTCGAGCCCGGGGAAGGTGTACAGCGCGAAGTGCGAGGAAATCACGTCGGGGCGGTGGCGGCGAATCTCGCTGCGCAGCGCACGGCGCGCGTCCATGAGGCGAAACGGCAGCGAGCGCGAAGCGGAGCCGAAGCCGTGAATCGCGCCGCCGCTGTCCTGGGCCACCTTGGGCGAGCCGGCCACGACGCCGCGCACGCGCACGCCCGCGCCGGGCAGCGCGCCGACGAGCGAGTAGTACATGCGGTCGAGGCCGCCTGCGCGCTCGGGAAACCAGTGCATGCCGATCTGCAGCGATTGAATGGATTGTGTGGTCATCGCGTGTCCTTATTCTGCACGTATGCGGTTATCGGGGGGTCTCTGCGCGCTGGAGCGTTTGACCGCCCGGCAGCGTCGCAGCAGCGAACGCGGGTTCTTCGCGGCGTACGGCCTCGCTCGCGTCGCCGGCCAGTTGCCGGTAGAGCGCGATGTACTGCGCGGCCATGCGCGCCCAGCCGAACTGCGTGGCCAGTTCCGCCGCCGCCTCGCCCATCGCGAGCCGGCGCGGCGTGTCGGTGGCGAGCGTCTTCACGGCGTTGGCGAGCGCGGGCACGTCGTCGGGGTCTTCGAGCACGATGCCGCAATCGGACGTGATGATTTCGGCGCCGCCTGCCGTACGCGCGGTGACGACGGGCAAGCCCGCCGCCATCGCTTCGAGCAGCGAGAGGCTCATTGCTTCGTAGCGCGAAGGAAATACGTAGGTATCGACGGAGCGCATGAGCGTAGGCATCTCGCGCACGAGGCCGAGAAAATGCACCCGCGACTCGATGCCCAGCTCGCGTGCGAGGTCGGGATACGGGCTGCCCGGCAGGTAGCCCGCCACGGCCAGATGCACGTTGTCGGGCATCTGCTTCATGGCGTGCAGCACCGTGCCGAGGTTCTTGCGCGGCGTGCGCAGATCGCCCACGAAGAGCAGCAGGAACGCGTCGGCGGGCAGCGAGAACTTCGCGCGGTCCGCGCTCGCGGCCGAGAAGCCACGCGTATCGACGCCGTTGTAGATCACGTCGAGCCGCTCCACGGGGTTGCCGCCCGACGCGCGAATTTCGTCGGCGACCTTGCGCGAAACGGCCGCGATCACGCGCGAGCGCCGATACGCCCAGCGCTCCAGCACCGCATTGGCGCGCGTGTAGACGAACTGGTAAGCGGACCACACGCCGCGCGTGAGACCGAACGGGTAGTACTTGCTGCGCGCCCAGCCGCCGTGCACGAAGTGTGCGGTGTTGACGTCGGCGTGCGCCCAGGTGATGAAGCCGTTCACATGGAGCACATCGTATGCGCGCCGGTTGCGGCGCAGCCACAGCGCGCTCTTCACCGCGAATACCTGCTGGCGCAGCAGGTTGGTGGGCCACGCGCGCGAAGGTTGCACATTCACCCATTTCACCTTAGGGTGGGCAAGCAGCTCCGGCGCGACATGCGAGGCGACCAGCGTCACCTCGAACCCCTCGTCGAGCGCGGCGCGCGCGATTTCATGATTGACGCGGCCCTGGCCGTCATTGTGGCGCACGACATGCGTGACGATTGCGACTCTCAATCGGAGACCTCCGTGGTAGGGGCCCGGCGTTGCAGCTTCGCCCAATGCCCCGCGCTGAGAATGGAAAACACGCTCGAAAAGAGCAGCAGGCCGCCGGTACCCACGAGCGAGTTGGTGAATACGAGCATGGCGAAGATCGATATCGCGAGGCTCAGGCACGCGCACACGTAGCGGTCCTCGGGAAAACGCATCGACACGCGCACCGCGCGCACGAGCAGCCACAGCACGCCCGACATGTAGAGCAGCGTGCCGGGCCAGCCCAGCACGAACGGAATGTTCATCACGCCGCTGTCGAAGCTGCCGTATTGGCCGAGCTGGCCGTTGTTACTGGAAAGCTTGGTCGATGCGCCGGTGGCGCCGAGACCCTCGCCCGTCACGTCGGTGAAGGCCTTCTTCGCGAAGTCGGCATAAAACTGGTTACGCGCCTCGTAGCTCTGGTCGTCCTTCAGGTTCACGAGCGTATTCAGACGCTGCTGCATGCGGTCCGCCACGGGACCGAACGTGAGCAGCGGCACGCACACGCCCGCCAGCATGATCGCGCTGACGATGATGCGAATGCGCACCTTGTTGCTCGACTTCATCAGCTGGATCACCATGGCGATTGCCCAGCCGCCCCACGTGGAGCGCACGAGCGAGAGCGCGAACGAGAAGAAACCGAACGCCGCTGCGATCCAGCGCACCCGATGCTTCGCGGCCATCACGAACACCATCGCGCCCATCATCGCGAACGCGAACGGGCCCGACGAGTTCATCGTGCTGAACACACGCACGCCGAGCGGCACGGGGTCGCCCTGCGAGTTCATGTCCGAGCCGATCATCCACATCGCATCCCATGGCGGCATGATGAAGAACTGCACGAGACCATACGCGCCCATCACGAGCATGCCGTAGATGAAGGTGTTGATGATGGTCTTGCTGCACTCGGGATACTGGCGCGTGAGCACCATGATGTGAAAGCCGATCAGGAACGGATAGATCCAGTTGGCAAGGTCATAGACCGCCGCGGCCGGGCCGCTGCCCACCACGCCCACCACGAACCCATAGCCGATGCCGAGCAGCGCGAGCAGGAGCGGCAGACCGCGCCGCTGCCCGAGGATCGGGTAGTAGCGCAGCAGCGAAATACCGCTGATCATCGTGACGGCGAGCGGCGCGACCTGAATGAGGCTGGTGGGCGTGAAGCCGCCCTTGCCGTAGTCGGCGAGGCGCCGCACTTCGGGGCTCAGGAACCACAGCCACCACATGAAGCCGATATAGCGCACCGGGTTCACGAAGTAGAGCCAGAATCCCACCGCGATCGACAGCACGGGAAACGCCAGCGTCAGCACGGTGCCCTGGTGCGCGCCGATCAGCAGCACCGTGAATACCCACAAGGCGAGCGGCGGCAGCGTATCGCGGCCGAGCAGGCTGCGCAGGCCGCCGCGGCGGCGGCCCGGCTGGCTCGCCGGCGCGGGTGCGGGGATAGCGGTCGTGACGTCCATGATCACATCCCGCGCGCGGCGACGCCCCGGCCTTGGGGTTCGCTCGCGATCGACTCGCCGTTGCGCGCGTCGCGCTCGTGCAGCATCTCGCGCGTGAGCTGCGCGTGCTGCCGCGCGAAGTGCTCAGTCGTGAGATCGCGCGTGCGCAGCTGCTCGCAGGCTTCGCGCGCCTGGGCGAGCGCCCGCGCCGGGTCGGCCACGAGCGCATTCGCCGCGTCGCGCAGTTGCTGTGCGTTGAACGGCTCGACGTACGAGGCGGCCTTGTCGTCGAAGTAATCTTCGAGCGCACCGACCTTCGTCGCGATCATCGGCTTGCCGAGCGCCGCGGCTTCCAGCATCACCGTGATGCCCGAAGCATGCGTGTTGGGACGCAGCGGCACGACGATGATGTCCGCCCAGTCATACAGCGCGTGCTGTTGCTTGATGCCGGAAACGCGCACGATCTCGACGTTGTCCGCGCGCGCCGATGCTGGCATGCGCCGGCGCGTGGCGATACGTACCTCGTAGCGCGAATCGTTGCCGAGCGCGCTGACGAGCGTGGTCCAGTCGCGGTCGCGGTCGTTGCCGATCGCGGCCACGCGCACGGGCGTATGCGGCGTCCACTGCGCAGGCGGACGCAGCGGAAAATCGCTGGTATTGAGCCCATAGAGCACGTGACGCGCCTCGCGCCCGAAATACTCGCCGCACAGCGCGGCATTCTCGCTCGCGAGCGTGGTGAGCAGATCGGCACGCTTGAGCAGCCGCTTGTAGATCGCACGGCGCAGCGCGCCGTAGCCGGGCCAACGGTCGAGCAGCCACACGCTTTGTGCGAGCAGCAGCGGGCGCGCGCCGCCCTTCTTCGCGTTCATCAGCAGCACCAGCGCCACGGCCAGATGCTCCTGCTCGGTGTGCGTCCAGATGACGTCGGACTGCAGAATGGCGCGGCGATTGCGCCAGGCGTGAATGAAGTCGAAACCGGCCGCGGCCTTCAGCGCACGCCGCATGAAGCGCATGGGCGTGCTTTCGCTCGCGTCCTGCGCGTAATTGAGGGCGAATTCCGCAGATTCCGCGTGGTGGTAGCCATACAGGCTGCCGATGTTCTCGCCTTTGCGATAGCGGCGCGGATCGGCGCCATAGAAAAGGTGGACGTGGACTTGCGTACTGCTCATTCGGGGTCCTCCCTGTAGTCGTTGGCCGCGCCAGTCAAACGAGCGCGCGGCGCGCCTCTCGTGCGCCGCCGCGCACCGCGCGCCAGCGTGCGAACGCCGCGCCCGCGGAATCGCCGCGCACGGCGCTCAGGCCCGTGTGCACGAGGCCCGGATACACGCGCGTGCCGACGAGCGCGTACCACCACCAGGCGGTTTCGCGGCGCAGCGGCGTGAGATGGCCGAGCAGGATCAGATGCAGGTTGTAGGCGGCGTTGCGGATCGAGGCGAGCGTCTGCGCGTTGCGGGGGTCTTCGCCCGGGCGCGGCGCGGGGTAATGGTCGACCGCCACGAGCGGGTCGTAGACGAGCTTCCAGCCCGCGCGCTTCACGCTCAGGCTGAACGCCATGTCGTTGTGCGTTTGCGCGCCGGTGCCGCGCAGGCGCCGGTCGAAGCGCAGGTCGCCGATCGCCGCGCGTCGATAGCTCATGTTCGCACCCTTGAGCAGGTCGACTTCGCGCGCACCGCCCGCGCCCAGATGATGGTTGCCGATGATGCGGCCCGAGCGCTGCAGCTTGCCCACCAGCGTGCGCTCGCCGTCGATCACGCGGCCGCCTTCATGCACCCAGTCGCGGCCGCCCAGCGCCCCGAGCTTCGGGTCGGCCTCGAAGGCCGCCGCAATGCGCGCGACCCAGTCGGCGCGCGGCGCGGCGTCGTCGTCGGTAATCGCGATCACGTCGCCCGTCGCGGCCTCGATGCCGCGATTGAGCGCCGCCACCTGCCCCGGCTCCTCGACGATGGCCACTTCCACGTTGAGCACGCGGGGCGTGACGTGTTCGGCGAGGCACGCGTGCGTCGCCTCGTCGTCGGCACGCGCCACCACCACGATCTCGTCGGGCGCGCGCTGCTGGCGCAGCAGCGCCGAAAGACAGCGCGACAGATCGTCAGGACGCCGATAGGTCGGCACGAGCACGGTCACTTTCATCGCGAGTTCTCCTTTGCTGTGCTTGATGGGGGCGTTTGCGTCATGCGCTCAGGTACTCGCGCACGTTCGCGTAGCCATAGCCGTAGTTGCCGCGCGTACGCGCCGGCACGCCGTTGAACACGCCGCCCTGCACGCGCACGCCGGCATTGCGCAGACGCTTGAGCGCGTCGGCGATTTCGCCTTCGGTGTGCATGCCCGAGCGCAGCACGAGGAACGTCGAGCCCGCATGGCCGCCGATGATGGCGGCATCGGTCACGGCGAGCACCGGCGGCGTGTCGATGAGCAGCACGTCGTAGCGGTTCGACAGGCCTTCGAGGTACTGGCCCAGACGCGGCGACATCAGCAGCTCGGAAGGATTGGGCGGACGGCGGCCGCACGACATGAAGTGCAGGTTGTCCACTTCGGTCGCGCGAATCGCCTCGTCCAGCGAAATCTGCCCCGAGAGCAGCTCGGAGAAGCCGTTTTCCTGGGGGCCGCCCAGATGGCGTTCGAGCGCGCCGCGGCGCATGTCGCCGTCGATCATCAGCACGCGCTTGCCCGAATGGGCGAGCAGCACGGCGAGGTTCGCGGTGAGGAAGCTCTTGCCCACGCCCGGCACCGAACCCGTCAGCATGACGACGCGATTGCGCGCGTCCATCACGCTGAACTGCAGCGAGGTGCGCAGGCTACGCAGGCTTTCGACCGTCAGGTCCTTCGGGCGCGAGTTCGCGAGCACTTCACGCAGACGCGTGCCGCCGCGCACCGGGGCCCGCTTTTCGAGCGCCAGCTGCTCCGGCGAAAGCGGCACGAGACCGTACACCGGCAGCTGGAACGAGCGCTCGATCTGGTCCGGATCGACGATGCCCTTGAACATGTTGCGGCGCATGAGCACGAAGCCCGTGCCGAGAATGATGCCGAGCAGCGACGCCGCCGAGACGATCAGCAGCTTCTTGGGCTTCGACGGATTGCCGGGGCGCAGGGCCGGATCGACGATATGCACGTTGCCGCCCGTGCCCACGCGCTGCACCGAAAGCTCCTGGATGCGGTTGAGCAGCAGCACGTAGATGTCCTCGGCCACCTTCGCGTCACGCTGCAGCTGCACGGCCTTCACTTCCGTGGCCGGCAGGTCGCGGAACTTCGTGTCGTACTTCGCGCGCTCGCCCTGCAGTTGCGCGAGCTGCTGGCGCGCCGCGATCAGCACCGGGTGCTGGTCGCCGAAGCGCTGCTGGAGCGAGGCGATCTGCAGTTGCAGCGCCGAAATTTGCTGCTCGTACTGCACGCTGCCGTCGAGATAGATCTTCGCTTCGTCGCTCGCGTTGATCGAGCCCGACTTGCTTTGATAAGCCGTGAGCGCCGCTTCGGCGTTCTCGAGGTCCGACTTCAGGCGCGGCTGTTCGCTGCGCAGGAAGTCGAGCATCTTGCTCGCGTCGGCCTGCTTGGTCGCCACGTGCTCGCGCAGATACGACTGCGCCACCGCGTTGGCGATTGCTGCCGCGTGCTCGGGGTCGTTGTCTTCGAGCGAGATGTCGATCACGCCCGTTTGCTTGCCCTGCTCCTGAACCTGGATCGCGTTCTGGAAACCGCTGATCGCGTCGAGGTCGTTCAGGCGCACGACCTTGAAGCGGGTGCCAGGACGCGCTACGAGCTTGTTCACGAGCAGCTTGACGCCGCCGCCCTGCTCGACCTGGCCGACGGCGCCTTCGAGCAGGCGCGCGCCGTCCGGGGTCGAAACCACGTAGCGGTCGTTGTCGAGCGCGGTGAGCGTGAGCTTCTTGCCTTCGAGCTCGGGCGTAACCTCGATCGAGTCGATGTTGATGACTTCGCCGCCCCACGCGAAATTGCTGAGCCAGTTGCTCAACCCGAACCACGGACGCGCCGGCGTGCCCGGTGTCGCGAGACGCGCGGACAGGCTGCCGATCAGCGGCAGCATGACCGGCGTGACGGTGGTGTTCAGCTTGAACTGCTTCACCACCGGCTCGACGACACTGCGGCTCTTGATCATCTGGATCTCGGCGTCGGTGGGCAGACTGCCCGTCGACGATCCGGAGCTGATGTTCGCGCCGGTTTGCGTTTGCGTGAGGGCCTGCGACGTGTAGTCGGAAGGCTCCACGCGAACCTGGGTGTCGGCCGTATAGACCGGCTTGGCGATGAAGCAGTAGAACACGGCCATGGCGATCACCGCCGCCGCGATCGCGATGAGCCAGCCGATGTCGTCGATGATGACGCGCAGCAACTGGCCGAGGACGACGTCCTCTTCCTCGGTGCGGGCCGCCGGGGCCGCCTGGCTATTGGCTTGTATGGTCACGATTCAATCCCGTTGTTTAGGTGTTGCTCCTGGGTCCTCTTTCGAAGCTTTTCGATCACGTGCTTACTTCGCGATCTGCTTCAGATAGAAGACGGTCTGGATGGTCGGCAGCACCTGCTGCAACACACGGTTGAAGGTCGTCGAAGCGGCCGTGCCCACGTACACCACATCCAGCGGCTTGAGCTGGAACTGCGACGAAAGCATGATCGCGTCGGGCTTGGTCATGTCGAGACGATAGATCTCTGGCTGCGTTGGGTTGTCCTTCATGCCGCGCATCACGAAGATCTGGCGCGGGTTCGCGTCGGTATCGAGAATGCCGCCCGCCTGGGTGAGCGCGTCGGCGATCGTGAGGTCGCCGCGAATCAGGTTCGTCTGCAGCGGCGTCTTCACTTCGCCCATCACGAAAACTCTGCTATCCGAACGATCCGGAATATTGATGACGTCGCCGTCCTGCAGCAGCACGTTCTGAGTCGAATCGCCGCCGTCGAGCATGCGGTTCGCATCGAGGATGTACAGCTTGCCGTTGCGCGTGAGGCGCACGCGGTTGATGTCGGCGTTGTCGGTCGTGCCACCCGAGCGCGTGATGGCGTCCACCAGCGTGAGCGGCACGTCGCTCATCGAGAGCGGGCCCGGCGTCTTCACGTCGCCCGTGATCTGCACCTTCTGGCTGCGGTACGCGAGCACGCGCACGTCCACCTGCGGGTTCTTCACATAGGGGCCGAGGCCGGACGCGAGCTGGTCGCGGATCTGGCCGGGCGTCTTGCCCGCGGCCATGATGCGGCCCACGAACGGGAAGAAGATCGTGCCGTCCTTGGCCACGGTCTGTCCGTACGGGTCGGCCTGGCCCGGCAGCGCGTTGGTATAGGGCTGCGTGAGCGCCTGACCCACCGTCTGCGTCGTGTTGCCGCCCGTGGAGAACGTCGAGCCCTGCGGCGTCGACAGCTCGGGGTGATCGAACACGGTCACGCCAAGAATGTCCTGCGGCGCGATGTGATACGTGTAGTCGGCAGCGCTCGAGAACTTCGAGGGCGGCAGCGGCGCCTTCGGCTGGGCTGCGGCCGCCTGCGCCTGCTGCAGCACGACTTGCTGCGTGATGAGAGTCACGTTGAATTGCTGCTGCGGCTGGTTGTTCGGCTGTTCTTTCAGGCTCGACGTGTCGAGATAATTGCCGGGCGCCGTCGCGCACGCGGAAACGAAGACGCTCAACGCGACCACCGCCGTCAGTTTCAGTTTTGTCATTGGCATATTCGGCTCAACCATCCCTTAACCATACGATCCATCAATTCAAGACTCTGGCGATACGCGGACTCATGGAGTCCATGCGGATCGCTGACATCAGAGTTTTCCCAATTACCGAGCGCGTACACCTTGCCGCGCGCGGTGGGTTCAATGCGCTCGACCGCGGCGACCTGGCGGCGCTCGGTGACGAGCACGAGGTCTGCGGAGCGCACGAGGCGGCTGGTGAGGCGGCGCGACTGGTGCCCGCCGACCTTCACGCCGCGCTCGGCAAGGAGCCACTGCATCACGGGGTCCATGTCGTCGCCATCGCGCGCACGCAGGCCCGCCGATTGAAACGAATCCGGCCGTGAGCCTGTCTGTTCGCTCAGACGCTCGCGAAAGAGCTGTTCCGCCGCCGGCGAGCGGCAGACGTTGGCGTGGCAGACGATGAGCACGTTCTTGATCATGATCGCGTGACTCCCTTCCTTTACATGGCGCTAAGCACGAAGCCCGGCACCGCTCAGGCCACTGCCTGCGTTGCGGCGATTTCGGCGCGCGCGCGGCTTGCCTGCGTCGCGCTCGCACGGCCCACGGCGTGGTACTCGATGCCGAGTTCCTGCAGCGCGGACGGCTCGTAGAGATTGCGGCCGTCGAACACGATCGGCATCTTCAGCTGCGACTTCAGCGTTTCGAAATCGGGCGCCTTGAACACCTTCCATTCGGTGGCGACCACCACGGCATCCGCTTCGCTCGCGGCTTCCATCGCGTCGTTCACGAACGACAGCCGCGCCTGATGTTCCGGCGCGTGCGCGAGATCAAGCGCGAGTACACGCTGCGCCTCGGCGGTCGCAACCGGGTCGTAAGCCTTGACCGTGGCGCCGCGCGCGAGCAATTCGGCGA
The DNA here is from genome assembly GCF_040948855.1 of Paraburkholderia sp. BR10882. Classification (NCBI taxonomy): domain Bacteria; kingdom Pseudomonadati; phylum Pseudomonadota; class Betaproteobacteria; order Burkholderiales; family Burkholderiaceae; genus Paraburkholderia; species Paraburkholderia sp. BR10882. The sequence goes on from NZ_JBFPKP010000035.1 coordinate 20,450, forward strand.
TGAGCGTGCGGCTCGGCGCCTCGCGCATGTCGTCGGTGTTCGGCTTGAACGCGAGCCCCCAGACGCCGAACGTGCGGCCGGTGAGGTCGGAGCCGAAGCGCGTAACGATCTTCTGGGCGAGCACCTGCTTCTGCGCTTCATTGACGGACTCCACGGCACGCAGGATCTGCAGCGGCTCGCCGAAATCCTCGGCAGTGCGCATGAGCGCCTTCACATCTTTCGGGAAGCACGAGCCGCCATAACCGCAGCCCGCATAGAGAAAGTCGTAGCCGATGCGCGGGTCCGAGCCCACGCCGCGGCGTACGGCCTCGATATCGGCGCCGACGCGGTCGGCGAGATTCGCGAGTTCGTTCATGAACGAAATGCGCGTGGCGAGCATGGCGTTGGCCGCGTACTTGGTGAATTCGGCCGAATGCACGTCCATGTACAGCGTGCGCTCGTGATTGCGGTTGAACGGCGCATACAGGCGCTTCATGACCTCTTTCGCGCGCTCGCCCGGCACGTCGTCGTTGCAGCCGAGCACGATGCGGTCGGGCCGCGCGAAGTCCTCGACTGCCGCGCCTTCCTTGAGGAACTCCGGGTTCGAGACCACCGAGAACATGTGGCTCTCGCCGCGCTTGCGCAGTTCGGAGGCGATCGCGTCGTGCACGAGCGCAGCCGTGCCCACCGGCACCGTGGACTTGTCCACTACCACCTTGAAACCGGTCATGTGGCGACCGATGTTGCGCGCGGCCGCCAGCACGTATTGCAGGTCGGCGGAGCCGTCTTCGTCGGGCGGCGTGCCGACGGCGATGAACTGCACGTCGCCGTGCGCAACCGCCGCTTCCACGTCGGTCGAGAACTTCAGCCGGCGCGCGCGCACATTGCGCTCGATGATTTCCTTCAGGCCCGGCTCGTGGATCGGCACGATGCCCTGATTGAGCAGGTCGATCTTGCGTTCGTCGACGTCGAGGCAAAACACGTCGTTGCCAATGTCGGCAAGACAGGCGCCCGTCACGAGACCCACATAACCGCTGCCAATGATCGTCAGATTCATGCCCACCTCAAAAGTGATTGATTCTTCATGTCACGCGAAACGTTGCGCACATTTGCATCGCGCGCACTCGCTTCGCCTCAATATGCGTTCTGGCCTGCGAAGCCCTTCCACATGGTCATCGCCACGATGCGCAGGTCGAGCGCGAAGCTCCAGTGCTGCATGTAGTGCAGATCGAAGCGCACGCGGTCGCGCATCTTTTCCACGCGATCGGTTTCGCCGCGAAAGCCGTTGACCTGCGCCCAGCCCGTGATGCCCGGCTTGATGCGATAGCGCGCCATGTAGCCGCGCACGAGGTCCTTGTAGATGTCGTCGTGGGCCAGCGCGTGCGGGCGCGGCCCCACCACCGACATCTCGCCCTTGAGCACGTTGATGAACTGCGGCAGCTCGTCGAGGCTCGTGCGGCGCAGGAACGCGCCCACGCGCGTCACACGCGGATCGTTGCGGCGCGCCTGGGTGATCTGCCCCGCGACTTCCGCATGGACCTTCATCGAGCGGAACTTGTAGATTTCGAACTCGTTGCCATCCAGCCCCTTCCGGCGCTGCTTGAAGAACACCGGGCCCTTCGACGTGAGCTTCACGGCAAGCGCAATCACGGCCAGCAGCGGCGCGAGCGCGACCAGCACGCCGCCCGCGAACACGATGTCGAACACGCGCTTGGGCAGTACGCGCAGATCCGTGACCGGCGAGGCCGCGAGATTGATGGCCGGCACGCCGAGCAGATCGACCACGGGCTGGCTGAAGAACGACAGGCTGCGCACGTCCGGAATGAAGCGAATGTTCACGAAGTCGTTGCGCAAGGCCGTGACGATGCGATGGATCGTGCGCTCCTTGGTGATCGGCAAGGCGAGCCACAGCTCGCGCACTTCGTTCTTGCGCACGAATTCGAGCATCGCCTGCAGGTTGCGCTCCACGGGCACGCCGTCGATTGCGGCGGCGCCATCGGCGTCGCTGTCCTCGTCGAACACGAGCGCCGGGTGAAAGCCCGCTTCCGGGTGAAAGCGCATGTGTTCGATCAGGAAGCGCCCGTAGCGCGGACCGCCCACCACCGCCACGGCCTTCTGGTTGTAGCCCTCGCGGCGAATGCCACGCAGCACCATGTGCACGAGCGCCTTCGAGAGGATCAGGAGCGCCACCGAGGCGACGACCCAGTACGCGAGCCACAGGCGCGAGAGCGAATCGGCGCGGTGCAGGCTGAAGCTCAGCAGGATGCCCGTGCCCTCCACGGCGAGCCAGGCGGCGCACACGCGGGCAAAGAGGGCGTAGAGCGACTTGCCGCGCCACGACTTGTAGATGCCGAATGCCGGGAACATCCAGATCGCGAGCACGCAGTTGAACGCGAGCGCCACGCTCTCCGCGTCGGTGAGCGGCACGAGCTGGCCACGGTGCAAGGCGGCCGCGAGCAGCGCTCCAGCGGCGATGGCGGCAACGTCGAAAATTCTGGCTAGAACGCTGAGCATGTCCGGCACCTCGGGTTTAAAAAATGAATCGCGGCCACGCACTGCAAATCATGGCCGGTCGCTTCAAAAGTTTCTGGGACTGCGTCGCCACAAAAAAACGTCTGGCGTCGCGAATTCTGATCCGAATAAACCCTAATAAGGCGCGATAAAAATTCTGGCCGCAAGCCTTAAAAGTATCTCCAATTGTTTCGGCCCTTGCGGGCCATTTTTTCGCGGCTTTTGTCGGCAAAGATTACCGGAACACACGCCTGCATTGGTTCACAACCCGGTCATTCCGGCAGATTTTTCCTGCCATGACGCCTGAATTTGGGTTCCGACAAGAAATTGCGGCGACCTGCAACGGAATTTTTATTGAATTTTTTATCTGAATTCTGTTGTGACGGAAGCATGATTTAAATTTAATTCGAATATTTTCCGTTTTCTTCTTTACGACTCGATTTATGACGATTTTAAGCATGCTACAAATCGCATCACCGATACCTTTTACAGGAGAGCGAGATGACGGATACGGGTTCCGCTACGGCATCGGCAAAAGCGTCCCAGACGCGTGCCGAAACGCGCAGTGCATTGCAGGTGTGCCCTGTAGTGCTAGCGGGCGGCGCGGGCTCGCGGTTGTGGCCATTGTCGCGCGAGCAATATCCGAAGCAGATGATCAACCTCGTTGGCGAGCAGTCGCTGCTGGCCAACACCGCGGGCCGCCTCGATGCGCTCGCCGAGCGCGTGACGCTCGCAGAGGAATTGCTGATCGTCTGCAATGAAGAACATCGATTCACCACCGCCGACCAGGTTCGCGCGGCGGGCAAGCAGGCGCGTCTGATTCTCGAGCCCGTGGGCCGCGATACGGCGCCCGCGCTCACGATCGCCGCGATGTCGGTGGCGGCAAAGCACGAAGACGGCATTCTCGTGGTGATGCCGGCCGACCATGCGCTTGCCGACCTCGAAGCGTTCCAGAACGCCGTGGCCGAAGGCGTGCGTCATGCCGCGAATGGCCAGATCGTGACGATGGGCATCGTGCCCACGCATCCCGAAGTGGGCTATGGCTACATTCACGTGGGCGAGCCGCTCGCGAATGGCGAACCCAACGGTGCGCGGCGTCTGAACGGTTTCGTCGAAAAGCCCTATTTCGAGCTGGCGCAGCAGTACGTCGCTTCGCAGCGCTACTGGTGGAACAGCGGCATTTTCATCGTGCGCGCATCGACCTGGCTCAAGGCGATTCGCCATTTCCATCCGGCCATCTACGCCGCATGCGCGGAATCGATCGAGAACGGCAAGGCCGACGGCGACTTCTTCCGCGTGGATAGCGAAGCGTTCGCACGTTCGCCTTCGAACTCGATCGACTACGCCGTGATGGAACCGCTCTCCGGCGACCCGACGGTCGCGAGCGGCGTAGTCGTGCCGCTGACGGCAGGCTGGACCGACCTCGGTTCATGGGACACCGTCTGGCAGGTTTCGCCGAAGGACGACGAAGGCAACGTCGCGCACGGCCGCGTGATGTTCGAAGGCGCCAGCGATACCTTCGCGCATTCTGACGGCCGGCTCGTGGCCTGCCTCGGCACGAAGGACCTCGTGGTCGTGGAGACCCCGGACGCCCTGCTCGTCGCCGACCGCTCGCGCGCCCAGGACGTCAAGAAGATCGTGCAGCGCCTGAAGCAGGAACGCCGCACCGAAGCCGTGGCGCACCGCCTCGTGCATCGCCCATGGGGTCACTACGACAGCGTGGACAGCGGCGAGCGCTTCCAGGTCAAGCGGATCGTGGTCGAACCGGGCGCACGTCTCTCGCTGCAGATGCATCACCATCGCGCCGAGCATTGGGTCGTCGTCCGCGGCACAGCGCTCGTCACGCGTGGGGAAGAACGCTTCATCGTTTCGGAGAACGAGTCAGCGTACATCCCCCTTGGCGTGTCGCATCGACTGGAAAATCCGGGCAAGATGCCGCTCGAGATCATCGAGGTGCAGTCGGGCTCGTATCTCGGCGAAGACGATATCGTGCGTCTCGACGATCAGTACGGCAGGCAGTGAAGAAAGCAGTAGCGGCCATGCAGGAAGGCCGCGCGCATCACGCGCGCGGCCTTGCAAGATCAACGCGAGAGCGTGCGGTAGCGCGTTCCGGTCGTGCCATCGGTGCGTCGCTCGGCGGTGCCGGACGACGTCGTATTGGCTTCGCTGCCCGTGAGCAGTGCGCCCGTGGCGGTGTAACGCTGTACCGGCGCTTGCAGCGGCGCGAGGCGCACACTGCCCGGCACGGCCGGAGGCAACGCGCGCGCGGCGGCGGCATTGGACGGATCGCCGCGCGTCACGCCTGGCGCCTGGATGGGCGCGTGCGGTGCGACGTCGGGCAGCGCCGTTTGCGAAGCGCTCGGTGCAGCGCCCTTCGACGCGGCATGTTTGGCCGGATGCGAACCCGGCCACGAAACGCCGGACGCGGACTCAGCGATGCCTTCGCGATCGAGCCATTCACGCGCCCAGTCGAAGGCGAAATTCCTGGCGGATTCGCGATCCTGGAACGGCGGCCCGATCAGGCCCGAGCGCTCGATGCGCTTGCCATCCTTGAGAATTTCCACGGCCCCGCGGAACATGCGGTTGCGCACGGGCTGCACGGTGAGGCTCATCGTATAGCCGCGCCATTCCGCGACCTGCACCACGCCGCCCGCCGGATGCGCGCTGCGATGCGACGCGTCGCGCGGCATCGCGCGAGTCGCAACCGGCTTGCTCACGCGGGAAGGCGAGAACGGTGCGAACGGCGCATCGTTCTGCGAACGCGTCGCACTCGCAACAGTCGTTGCACTCGTTGCGGCCGATACGACAGGCGCGTCGATCGAAACGGGCAATGCCGCTTCGCCGCCCGCGAGCTGACGCATCATGCTTTCCATGGGATCGGCAAGCGGCGCGTCGGCGAGCGCAGCGGGCGCCTGCCAGGCTTCGGGGCTCTTCCAGAACACGGCCGGCTGGCCATCGTCCTCGGCGACTTCCTCGACTGCGACTGCAACGGGTTGCGCATCGGCCTGCGCCGGCTGAGGCACATAAACGAACTTGCGGCCGCGCTGCGAGAGCAGCTCGACCAGCTCGATCAGGGTGCCGCTACTGTGCCATTCCTCAAAACGACGACGGCAGGTAGGCCCGGACGGATAACGCGCGGGCAGACGCGACCACGACTCACCGGTGGTGAGAATCCACAGGACGGCATTGGCCACCACGCGCGGCTCGGCACGAGGGCGGCCGCGCCGGTTGAGCCTGATTGGAGGTTCATCTGACACGAGCGAAGACACCTGCATCCACTCGTCGTCGCTCAGTTCTTCGAAATTCATGCTGTTCTCCACGCAGCCGGACCGGGGCTGCAGTGACGGAGCACTGGCCTGCGGATCTTGTTGCCCGCGTTGGCTAGCTCGGTTGCACCATATGCTTGTATGACGTGTTCATTTGCGTCGCGATGCGCACTCTGGCAGTGCGTTCTTTCACTGTATTGACGCAATACACGTGGTCTCACTCGTGCAAGGGAGAATTGTGCAGGAAGCATACCACCTGAAACCAGCCGATGAGGAGGGCCGTAATAAGTGTTACGGTTCGAAACAATCTCACCCTTGAATAGCCGGAAAGATCGCCAAAAAAAGCCTGAAACGCAGTGTTTTACAGCGCAGATACACTTGTAACAGGTTCAATCGTTGCGTAGCTGGCACACGATCCCCGCCCTACGCAATTCCGAACGCATGCATACCACTTAAGACACATCCGCCTCGATGAACGCCAGGTTTGCTCCTGCAGCGTTATCGTTGTGCCCGCAACAAATGACATGGCGATGAAAACATCAGATGCATCATGAAACGTTCACGGCGAGTCCCGGCGGTCGCACCTCGCAGCGGTTGCACCGCCGCCAACCGAACGCTCGTGCGGCGTCACGTAGCGAAGCCGGCTAAACGAATCCGTCTATAGTAAGGGCGCACTGAACCACCACGGAGATTCGTGTATGCAAACGTCTGTTCCGGGCGTCGCCACGCCGCGCATCGCCACGGCGTTGATGGCCACCATGACCCTGGCGCTGCTCGCCCCCTGGGGCGCCGCACAGGCGCAGCTCGGCAACCTGCTCAACCAGGGCGGCAGCAACAGCGGTTCGGCACAGGGCGCGCTCGGCAATCTGGGCGGCCTCGGCAACTCGCTTTCGGCACCCTCGCTCACCTCGAACAGTCTCGGCAATGTCACCGGCGTGCTGCAGTACTGCATCAAGAACAATTACCTGAACGCCGACGCCGCGAGCAACGTGAAGGATTCGCTGCTCGGCAAGCTGCCCGGCGGCGCGAACACGACGGATAGCGGCTATACGCAGGGCACGAGCGGCATCCTCACGGCCGGCAACGGACAGAAGCTCGACCTCACGGGCGGCGGCCTCAAGGAGGAGGCCACGAAGCAGGTCTGCGACAAGATCCTGAGCCAGGCGAAGTCAATGCTCTAGCCGCCCCCATCCAGCATGAAGATGTGCGCGGGCGCACGGCCCGCGCAATTTATGTGCCGTAAGCTTTGAACACGAACGAAGTCCGGCTGTCGAATGGAGTCATCCGGTCTTCTCTCGGCATTGCTGCTCGTAGCTATGACCAAGCACTACACTCCCGTGATATTCGCGCTCCCGGCCGCCACGCTGCGGAGCGCGCTGAGCGGCCTTGCCGCTTTTGCCGCCCTGCTGGTCCCGGTGGCCGCGCATGCGCAAGCCACGCAATCCGCCACACACGACCAGCAGTTCGACTGCAAGTCCGATCCTCACACATTCATTTCGTCGCTGATTGACGAAAAATCCATCGAGCCCGAGCCGAGCCGCGTCGAAGCGAATTCGGTCAACGCGTTCAGCCCGGTGCGCGGCAGCCGCCTGAGCGCGTTCGGCTTCCCCATTTACGTGGTGCTCGGCTACGACCGCGACGACACGCTCTTCAAGCGCGGCGCCGGCAAGGAAATCACCTCGCCGCTCTACGGTGTGGTCGTGTCCGCGCCTGCGGAGAAGGTGCGCTCACGCGTGCGCGAGACCAACAGCGACGCCACCGTGCAATCGGTCGTGCCGCTGCTGCTCACGGCGATCGTGTGCGGCGGGTGAGCGCTCAGCCGCCGAAGAACGCCAACGCGCCCAGCCCCACCCCGACGATCGCGACGCCCACCGACGTATTGAGTAGCCAGCGCCGCCGCGTAAGCAGCGTAATCGCCGTGAGCGCGATCGAGATCTGGATGAGCGTCGTGGCCTGCGCCCAGCGATGATGGCCATGCAGCACGTGCTCGCTGAGCGCATCGTCCTGCTCGACGATTTTTTCGAGCGCCTCCGCCTTGGCGCGGATCGGCTCCTTTTGCTGGCGATAACGGTCGGCGTCGGCGGCAAAGCGCTTCTGCGCAGCGTCCGAATTCGGCGCTAGCGCGGAGAGTTGCGCGCCCAGTTCCGCGAGGTTCTGCTTCTCGCCCTTCGCCTGATAGTAAGCCCATTGATTCGCGGCTTCGGTCTTGCGGATCGCCGCTTCGTTCTTGTAGTAGAGCGCCTGGTTCTCGCTGTTGCCGCTCTGGTAGGCAAAGATCGCTCCAATCGAAGCGAGGATGGCCGTCATCACCGCCATGCGGCCCGGGAACGGATCGCCCTCGCCGTGGCCGCCATGGCCCGCCGCGGCGTGTTCGACCGCGTGGTCGTGCGGTCCATGCACTTCGTACTCTTCAGACATCCAAAGACTCTCCGCTTTCTCTGACTTTCACTGACGCGCACCGCCTTTTCCCCGTGCGGCGCGCCTGTTTGGACGCTCAATTATCGTGAGCGCGACGCGCTTGTCCAGTACCCGCAATGCATCGGATGTAACGAAACCCGAAATCTCTTCTGACGAAAGCGAATCGTAGGTTTGATCGTCTATTCATTCAGAATAGGTACCCCGGGATGTTGCAGTGCATCCCCTCCCGCCCGCCGTTTGCAAACGTGGATTCAAGCCCTGAGCGCCCCCTTGCGTCGTTGCAGTGCCACATGGCCCTGTATGCAGCCTCGTGCGGCCTGCCCTGAGGCCTTCTGCCGTCGATAATTTCCAGCCTGGAGACCATCATGGGGCCCATCACGGCCGCACACGCCGCGGCTATCGATACTGTGGCACACAGCGCGCGCGCGCGGTACGGCGAGCCCGATGATACCGGCGGCCTGATCGACGCGATCTACGATGCCGGCTTTGACGCGCAACGCTGGCCGGATGTGTGTGCGCGCATCGCGCAACGCATCGGCGCGCAACACGTCAATCTCACCATGCTGCCGCCCGAAAGCACGTTCTCGCTCGCCGAGTGGGACGGCATCGACGCTTCGTTTGCCCAATCGTACGCGCAGCACTACGGCGGCTTCGATCCGCTCGTGCCGCAGGTGCGCCGCTGGGCCGCCGGCACGCTCGTCACTGACACGATGATCCACTCGCAGGGGAGCCTGCAACGCAGCGCCTTCGTGCAGGAGTGGGTGCGCCCGCAGCGCTTCTACACGGTGGCCTTCGCCAACGTGCTGCGTGAAGGCGATATGGCCGCCGTGCTCGGCGCGCTGCGCCATGAAACACGCTTCTATAGCGAAGACGAACTGGACGCGCTGCGCACGCTGCTGCCACATCTGCGCAATGCCTTGCGCGTGCAGCGGCACACGGCGCGCACCCTCGCCTCGCGCGATCAAAGCGCGAATGCCCCCGCGGACGCACTCGACGCGCTCGCGCATGGCGTCCTGATCGTCGACGCCGATGCGCACATCGTGTTCGCGAATCGCGCCGCCACGGCGCAGCTCGCGCGCGCAAACGGGCTGCGCACCGAACACGCCGTGCTCAGCGCCGCCACGGCTGCCGCCACCCAGCAGTTGCGCTCGCTGATCGCGCGAGCCGCGGGGCGCGACGTGCGCGGGCGCAGCGGCGGCGCGATGCTGATCGCCCGCCAGCTGCCCGACGAACCGCTGCAGGCGCTCATTTCGCCGCTAGGCGAGCACCGTCACGCCGACTATTTCGCCCACGGCTCGCGCGCCGGCACGGCCATGCTCATCGTGATCGATCCGCAATCGTCGCGGCGCGGCGTGGAAACGCGTCTTATCGCGCTGTTTGGACTCACGCCCGCGGAAGCGCGCGTGGCCTGCGAGGTCGGCAAGGGCCTCAACCCTAAGGACGTGGCCGAAGTGCTGCAGGTGCTGCCCTCGACGGTGCGCACGCATCTGCATCACGTGTTCGCGAAAACCACCACGCGCCGCCAGGCCGAGCTGATGCGTCTGATCGCGCAGCTTGCGATTGCACGCGGCGATTGATTCGACATTTCGTCGACGCAAAAGAAGCGGCCCGCGCATCCCGCGTTCGACGAACGCGGATGGCGCGGGCCGCAGTGCGGTCTTGTCCGCGACGATCAACCGCCCAGGTAGGCCCGCTTGATGTTGTCGTTGGCGAGCAGATTGTCGGCGCTATCGGCGAGCACGACGCGTCCGGTTTCCAGCACATAGCCGCGATCGGCCACGTGCAGCGCCTTGTTCGCATTCTGCTCGACGAGGAACACCGTCACGCCCTCTTCGCGAATCGTGCGGATGATGTCGAAGATCTGCGCGATCACGAGCGGCGCGAGGCCGAGCGTGGGCTCGTCGAGCAGCAGCAAACGCGGCTTGCTCATGAGCGCGCGGCCAATGGCGAGCATCTGCTGCTCGCCGCCCGACATCGTGCCCGCGCGCTGCTTCGCACGCTGGTTCAGGCGCGGGAACAGCTTGAACACGTGCTCGATGCCCGCATCGATCTCGTGCTGCGAGGCGAAGAAGCCGCCCATCTGCAGATTGTCGAGCACCGTGAGGCTCGGGAAGACGCGGCGGCCTTCCGGCGAAATCGCCATGCCCTTGCGCATGATCTCGTGCGTGGGCATGCGCGTGATGTCCTCGCCTTCGAACGTCACTTTCCCCGCGGATGCGCGCGGCGTGCCGCACACGGTCATCATGAGCGTGGTCTTGCCGGCGCCGTTGCTGCCGATCAGCGTGACGATCTCGCCCTTGTTCACTTCGATCGACACGCCCGCCAGCGCTTGCACCGCGCCGTAGTGGGTATGGACCTTTTCCAGCTTCAGCATCAGTCCTCTCCGAGATAGGCCTTGATCACGCGCGGGTCGTTGCGCACTTCGTCGGGTTTGCCGATCATGATCGGCTTGCCGTGCTCCATCACCAGGATGCGGTCCGACACGCCCATCACGAGGCTCATGTCGTGCTCGATCAGGAGTACGGAGATTCCGAACTCGTTGCGCAGGCCGTCCACCATCTGCTGCAGCTCGACCTTTTCCTGCGGGTTCAAGCCTGCCGCGGGTTCGTCGAGCATCAGAAGACGCGGATCGGTGATCATGCAGCGCGCGATTTCGAGCCGGCGCTGATGGCCGTACGACAGCGTGCCCGCTTCGCGATTCGCGACCTGCTTCAGGCCCACGCGCTCGAGCCAGTACGCAGCACGCTCGAGCGCGGCGCGTTCGGCGCGGCGATAGGCGGGCGTCGCGAACAGGCCGCTCAGCATGTTGCGGTTGACCTTCAGGTGCTGGGCGACCATGAGGTTTTCCAGCACCGTCAACTGTTTGAAGAGGCGAATGTTCTGGAACGTGCGCACGAGGCCGCGGCGCGCGACCTGGTGGCTTGGCTGGCCAGTGATGGCGTGGCCTTCGAGCACGATGGCGCCCGCGGTGGGCTTGTAGAAGCCGCCCACGCAGTTGAACACCGTGGTCTTGCCCGCGCCGTTCGGCCCGATGATCGCAAAGACTTCGTCCGGACGCACGTCGAAGTCGATGCCGTCCACGGCCAGCAGACCGCCGAAGCGCATCTGCAAGCCGGCTACTTTCAACAACGCTTGTGCGCTCATTGCGGCAACTCCACGTGCGGACGGCTCGCGGGCAACAGGCCCTGCGGACGCCACATCATCATCAGCACCATCACCAGACCGAAGATCAGCATGCGGTATTCGGCAAAGCCGCGCGCCACTTCGGGCAGCACCGTGAGCAGGATCGCGGCGAGCACCACGCCCAGCTGCGAGCCCATGCCGCCCAGCACCACCACGGCGAGAATCAGCGCGGACTCGATGAAGGTGAACGACTCGGGCGTGACGAGCCCCTGGCGCGCCGCGAAGAACGCACCGGCGAGACCCGCGAACGACGCGCCCAGCGTGAACGCCGAGAGCTTGATGCGCGTGGGGTTCAGGCCCAGCGAGCGGCACGCGATCTCGTCTTCGCGCAGCGCTTCCCAGGCGCGGCCCATGGGCATGCGCAGCAGGCGGCTCGTGACGAACAGCGTGAACGCCACCAGCACGAGCGCGAGCAGGTACAGGAAGATCACCATGTGCTCGCCGCTGTACTCGATGCCGATCAACTCGTTGAACGTCTTCGCGCCTTCCACGCTCGCGTGGCGGGCCATTTCGAAGCCGAACACGGTGGGCTTGGGAATGCTGGAGATGCCGTCCGGGCCGCCCGTGATGCTCGTGAGATTGTTGAGCAAGAGGCGGATGATCTCGCCGAAGCCGAGCGTGACGATGGCGAGATAGTCGCCGCGCAGGCGCAGCACCGGGAAGCCGAGCACGAAGCCGAAGGTGGCCGCGGCAAGCGCGGCGAGCGGCAGGCATTCCCAGAACGTGAAGCCGAAGTACTGGTTGAGCAGCGCATACGTGTAGCCGCCCACTGCGTAGAAGCCCACGTAGCCGAGGTCGAGCAGACCCGCGAAGCCCACCACGATATTGAGGCCGAGGCCGAGAATCACGTAGATGAGCGCGAGCGTCGCCACATCGATCGCGCCGCGCGAACCGAGAAACGGGAACACCGCGCCGAACGCGAGCAGCACCCAGATCGCCACGCGCTGCTGACGCGCGCCGAGCGCGGGGGCCCGGGGCAAGCGCACGTGACTCGTGGCGCGCACGAACATCGGCTTGACGAGCTGGAACACGAACACCACGGCGGCCGCGATCCACACCGGGCGCCAGTGCTGCTGCAGCACGACCTGATAGCCATCCAGCGTGAGTTGCAGGCCCAGGATGGGGGCCGTGAGGATGATGGTCGCCACGGCGGCGGCGAGCGCGCCTTTCACCGTTTGCGACGAGGACGGGCCAACTGCTGCCACGCGAACCGAAACAGTCTGACTCATTTCGACCTCACACCTTTTCGACGTCCGGCTTGCCGAGCAGGCCGGTGGGACGGAAGAGCAGCACGAGCACGAGCAGGCCGAAGGCCACGACGTCCTTGTACTCCGCAGGCATGTAGCCCGACGCGAAGGTTTCGGCGAGACCGAGCAGCACGCCGCCGAGCATCGCGCCCGGAATGCTGCCGATGCCGCCCAGCACCGCGGCCGTGAACGCCTTGATGCCCGCGATGAAGCCGATATACGGATTGAGCTTGCCGATCGTGAGACCGATCAGCACGCCGCCCACCGCCGCGAGCATGGCGCCGAGCACGAAGGTGAACGAGATCACGCGGTTCGTGTCGATGCCGAGCAGGTTCGCCATCTTCATGTCTTCCGCGCAGGCGCGGCACGCGCGGCCCATGCGCGAGCGCGAGATGAAGAGCGTAAGCGCGATCATCAGCACGAGCGTCACGCCGACGATCAGCATGCGCGAGTACGGAACCGTCACTTCGAAGTTGCCGCCCATGTTGAAGTCGAGCGCGCCGGAAATGAGCATCGGCACGGACACGTCGCGCGCGCCCTGCCCGATCTGCACGTAGTTCTGCAGGAAGATCGACATGCCGATGGCGGAGATGAGCGGCACGAGGCGCGGCCCGCCGCGCAGCGGCCGGTACGCCACGCGCTCGACCGCGAATCCGTAGAGCCCGGTGACCACCACCGAGATGATGAGCGCCGCGCCCAGCACGAGCGGCAGCGGATAACCCGCCGAGGTGCCGATGGCCGTGAGCGTGACGAGGCCCACATAGGCGCCGATCATGTAAATCTCGCCGTGAGCGAAGTTGATCATGCCGATGATGCCGTAGACCATCGTGTAGCCGATCGCGATCAGCGCATAGATCGCACCCAGCGTGAGCCCGTTGACGAGCTGCTGGGTGAACTGAGGAAGAAAATCATTCATGCGTAAGCCCCGCGGCCGTGAAGCCGATGAGAGACCTGTGGAGAGACCTTTGGAACCGTACCAACCCTTTTTTAGTTGCGCGCACAACCGCTATGAAAACGCCCCGTCCACGAGAAGGTGGGGCGTTGGCAGCGTGCAGCGCCGGGATCAGTTCGCAGCGGTCTTGGTGGCGTCCTTGTGCCACGTGTAGACGACGAAGCGGAACGACTTCAGGTCGCCCTGTGCGTCGTATTCGACCTTGCCGATCGGCGTGTTGAAGGCGTTCTTGTGCAGGTAGGCCGCGACCTTGGTCGGGTCCGTGCTCTTCGCGCCGGCGATGCCGTCGGCGATCACTTCGACTGCCGCGTACGACGGCATCTGGAACGGGCCGTTGGCGTCGCGCCTGGCGTCGGCGAAGGCCTTCACGAGCTTGGCGTTGGCAGGGTCCGAAGCGAAGTCGGCCGGCAGCGTGACGAGCATGCCTTCCGAAGCCGGGCCGGCGATGGCCGTCACGTCCTTGTTGCCCACGCCTTCCGGACCCATGAACGTGGCCTTCACGCCCTGTTCACGCGACTGGCGCATGAGCAGGCCCATTTCCGGGTGGTAGCCGCCGAAGTAGACGAAGTCCACGCCCTGCGACTTGAGCTTCGTGACGACTGCCGAGTAGTCCGAATCGCCGGCGTTGATGCCTTCGAACACGACGACAGGAATGTGCGCCTTGTCGAGCGCGGCCTTGACCGAGGTGGCGATGCCCTGGCCGTACGACTGCTTGTCGTGCAGGATCGCGACCTTCTTCGGCTTGACCTTGTTGATGATGTAGGCGGCGGCAGCCGGACCTTGCTGGTCGTCGCGGCCGATGGTGCGGAAGATGAACTGGCGCTTCTTGCCTTCGGTCAGCTGCGGCGCGGTGGCCGACGGCGTGACCATCACGACGCCTTCGTTCTCGTAGATGTCCGAAGCGGGAATCGTCGAGCCCGAGCAGACGTGGCCGACCACGTACTGGATGTGCTGCGAAACGATCTTGTTGGCGACGGCGACAGCCTGCTTCGGCTCGCACGAGTCATCCATCAGGACGGCTTCGAGCTTGTTGCCGTTCACACCGCCGGCGGCGTTGATCTGCTCGATCGCAGTCAGCGCGCCCGCCTTGACCATGTCGCCGTACTGGGCGACCGGGCCGCTGAACGGGCCGGCAATGGCGATCTTCACGGTGTCGGCGTTTGCGCTTGCACCAAAGGCGAGCAGCGCGGCGGCCACGGAAACGGAGGTAAGGCGGGACAACGACATCATCAGGAGCTCCTCGATTGTTTTCGGGTCAACCGGTCAGACGGAATGACCTGCGCAAACGAACAGCGCCCCAATGATCTTCAATGGGGAACAACCACGACGAGCACCAGAGAAAAAAGACGTGACGGGGCCCGGCGTGTATCAGCGCCCTGGTAGGCGACTGAGTTCGGAGAGACTGCTGAGTTACAGACTCTGTTGCGCAAGCATTCCGCCTGCCCCGTTCGCTGCAATTCGTACCGGAAAGGTGGACCGGCCTGAATCAGCGACCGGCGGATGCTATCAATAATCCCATTTCACCGCAACCAGGGGTTTTTTCGGATATCGAGTTGAGCTTTGAAATCGGTCAATAGAGGGGCATGTCGGAAAGCGCTTGAAAACGCTCGTGAAAATAGTCTTTCGGGCGGACGGCGGGCTAGTCACCGGGCTGCGATGACCGACTGGCGGGGATGTATGGAATTCCTGCATTTCTTGATTTTTACGCGCTGTCGATTGTTATTTTAATTCCAATGAAATCTGATCGACGAATGGCATCTTGCAATAACTTTAAAAGTTAATCTTTTATCGCGATAAAAGCGTCGATCCCATAATCGATCAATCGGGATTACCCTAAATGCAAAATGCGCCAAATCATTGATTTCAAAGAACAAATATTACGAAATCCTTAAAATTGAAGTTCTATATTCGCTGAACTGGCACCATAAATCTCACACCACCCTACTTTTCCGCCTTCCACTATGGAACCGCGAAAGCTTTCGTTAAAGCGCGAATTTTTCTCATAATCGAATCGAGTGAGTTCGAATTAATCCGCGCGACACCGTGGCGCGCCCGCCTCACTGGCTCGGCACCGCGTTCCAGCCCCGCAAGAGACGGTGGTATCCTCGCTCCCTCGCCGCGCCCGCATGCACCACTACGGCGCATGCCGCGTGCTCTCGCGCCGCGCGTGAAGCCGGCGACGCCACACCGTGCAGATCCGAAAAAACCGCAAGAACCCAGCACTGGGGGAGATCAAACAGAATGAAGACCTTCAAGCAGGCAGCCGCTGCCGCCACCCTTTCCCTGCTCGCCGGCGCCGCCGCACTCGCACTGACTTCGGCCGCCGCACGCGCCGCCGAAACCGCGACCGTGGAAGTGCTGTCGATCGTCGATCATCCCGCGCTCGACGCGATCCGCGACGGCGTGCGCGACGAACTCAAGGTCGCGGGCTACGACGCCGGCAAGAACCTCAAGTGGGAATACCAGAGCGCGCAGGGCAACACGGGCACCGCCGCACAGATCGCGCGCAAGTTCGTCGGCGACAACCCGAGCGCGATCGTGGCCATCGCGACGCCGTCGGCGCAAGCCGTTGTGGCCGCAACGAAGTCCGTACCCGTGGTGTACTCGGGCGTGACCGATCCGGTGGCCGCACAGCTCGTCAAGACGTGGACGCCCAGCGGCACGAACGTGACCGGCGTGTCCGACAAGCTGCCGCTCGACAAGCAGGTCGCGCTCATCAAGCGCGTCGTGCCCAATGCGAAGACCGTCGGCATGGTCTATAACCCCGGCGAAGCGAATTCGGTCGTCGTCGTGAAGGCGCTCAAGGCACTGCTCGCGCAACAGGGCATGACGCTCAAGGAAGCCGCCGCGCCGCGCACCGTGGACATCGGCCCCGCAGCGAAGAGCCTGATCGGCAAGGTCGACGTGATCTACACGAACACCGACAACAACGTCGTTTCGGCCTACGAAGCGCTCGTGAAGGTCGCCAACGACGCGAAGATCCCGCTCGTCGCCTCCGATACGGACAGCGTGAAGCGCGGCGCCATCGCGGCGCTCGGCATCGACTACAGCGACCTCGGCCACCAGACGGGCAAGGTCGTCGTGCGTATTCTCAAGGGCGAGAAGCCCGGCACGATCGCCTCGGAAACCAGCAGCCAGCTGCAACTGTTCGTGAACCCGGCCGCCGCGCAAAAGCAGGGCGTGACGCTCTCGGCCGACCTGCTCAAGGACGCGACCACGGTCGTGAAGTAAGGCGCAGGCATGGCGCATCACACGCAGCCGCACTGCCTGGCCCGATAACGGCCACTTACACGCGCAACGGCGCGCCGCCCCATCCGGGCGGTGCGCCGCGCGTCGACTCCGGCGCACCGCCGCCGCAGACCGCAACAGGATCCTTCCCCATGTCCCTCTACTCGCTTCTGGGCGCGCTCGAGATCGGCCTGATCTTCAGTCTCGTGGCCCTCGGGGTGCTGATCTCGTTTCGCATCCTCAACTTCCCCGACCTCACCGTCGACGGCAGCTTCCCGCTGGGCGGCGCCGTCGCCGCCACGCTGATCGCGGCCGGTCACGATCCGTTTCTCGCCACCGCCTGGGCGGTCGTCGCTGGCGCCATCGCCGGCTTCATCACCGGCTGGCTCAACGTGCGCCTGAAGATCATGGATCTGCTCGCGAGCATCCTGATGATGATCGCGCTCTATTCGATCAACCTGCGCGTGATGGGCGCGCCGAACGTGCCGCTCATTTCCGAATCGACGGTATTCACGCTCATCCAGCCCGCCTGGCTGCCCGACTACGTGCTGCGCCCGCTCGCGCTCCTCGTCGTCGTACTGGCCGCGAAGTTCGGCGTGGACTGGTTCTTCTCGTCGCAATACGGCCTCGCGCTGCGCGCGACGGGCGCGAACCCGCGCATGGCGCGCGCACAGGGCATCGCCACGGGCCGCGCGACGCTCGCCGGCATGGCGCTCTCCAACGCGCTCGTCGCGTTGGCCGGCGCGCTCTTCGCGCAAACCCAGGGCGGCTCGGACATTTCGATGGGCATCGGCACCATCGTGATCGGGCTTGCGGCCGTGATCATCGGCGAGAGCATCCTGCCCGCGCGCCGGCTCATGCTGACCACGCTCGCCGCCGTGCTCGGCGCGATTCTTTATCGCTTCTTCATTGCGCTCGCGCTCAACAGCGACTTCATCGGCCTCAAGGCGCAGGACCTGAATCTCGTTACTGCAGTGCTCGTGACGATCGCGCTCGTGCTGCCCGCCACGCGCAAGAAGCTGTTTGGCCGCAAGAACGGGAGGGCATGAGATGCTCAGCGCCAAAGACCTCAAACTGACTTTCAACCCCGGCACGCCGATCGAAACGCGCGCGCTGCGCGGCCTCACGCTCGACATCCCGAGCGGCCAGTTCGTGGCCGTGATCGGCTCGAACGGCGCGGGCAAGTCCACCTTCCTCAACGCGATCAGCGGCGACCAGAGGGTGGATGGCGGCACGATTACCATCGACGGCCAGGACGTCACGAAGAAACAGGCATGGGACCGCGCGCATCTCGTCGCGCGCGTGTTCCAGGACCCGATGGCCGGCACCTGCGAGGCGCTCACCATCGAAGAGAACATGGCGCTCGCGATGGCGCGCGGCAAGCGCCGCGGCTTCGGCTCCGCGCTGAAAAAGCAGCATCGCAAGCTGTTCCGCGCGAAGCTGCGCCTCCTGAATCTGGGCCTCGAAAATCGCCTGTCCGATCGCATCGGCCTGCTTTCGGGCGGCCAACGCCAGGCGGTGAGTCTGCTGATGGCGTCGCTGCAGCCTTCGCGCATCCTGCTGCTCGACGAGCACACGGCGGCGCTCGATCCGAAAACGGCTGCATTCGTGCTGGAGCTGACCGCACGGATCGTGGAAGAGGCCAAGCTCACGACCATGATGGTCACGCATAGCATGCGCCAGGCGCTCGACTACGGACAACGCACGGTGATGCTGCACCAGGGGCAGGTTGTGCTCGACGTCTCGGGCGATGCGCGCCGCGGCCTCGACGTGCCGGACCTCCTGCGCATGTTCGAGCAGACCCGCCACGAGAAGCTCGACGACGACGCGCTGCTGCTGGGGTAAGTGTCCACGCCCAGCGTTAAAAAGCCCGCCCTTCAATCGAAGCGGCGGCCTTTTGCTTTTCAGCGAAATTATTTCGGATACCGATTCAAATGGGCGGCGTTTCGGTCATGCCTTCTTCGGATACGAATACTTGAAGGTCCCCTGCGCACTCGCGATCAGCAAACGATCGTCCACCCACGCCTCGGCGCGCGCAAAGAAGATCGAACGGCCGCCGCGCTCCAGAAACCCCTTCGCGCGCACGAACTGACCAAGCCCCTTGTCGAGGTAGTTGGTCGTGAGCGAGAGGGTGAAGCCATGACGCGGCGGGTCGCCGACCGGCGCGAAGAGTCCCGCGTAGCCGGCGGCAGCGTCGAGCAGCGTGGCAATCGCGCCGCCTTGCAGCACGCCCTGGCGATTGAGCTTCGAGGCGTCGATGGGCATCACGAGCTCCGCGTAGCCCTCGCGCCACTGCGCGACGCTCACGCCGAGCGTTTCAAGAAACGGGTTGTCCACGGCGAATTGCGACATACGCGGTCTTCCTTGCATTATCGGGCGATGCGATTGATTATAGGGTGGCTGCCGCAATGCCGCAGCGGGCCGCTGCGCCGCCCGTACGACTGTTCAGCGAAATTCCGCGCAACTGTACATGGTCAGCGCTGCCGCGCCACACAACACTGCCTGATGGCGCGCCAATCGCGCGCGTCTCACGCAACTCCCTTCAAGGTAAAACCAGGTACTCAAGATGAACGACAACGCGCTCCACCCCGACCCGCTGGCCACTTCGCGCACAGC
The DNA here is from genome assembly GCF_040948855.1 of Paraburkholderia sp. BR10882. Taxonomy (NCBI): domain Bacteria; kingdom Pseudomonadati; phylum Pseudomonadota; class Betaproteobacteria; order Burkholderiales; family Burkholderiaceae; genus Paraburkholderia; species Paraburkholderia sp. BR10882. The sequence goes on from NZ_JBFPKP010000035.1 coordinate 39,850, forward strand.
GGCGGCAGCGGCCGAGGCCGCGCCCGTGCCTTGCCCCAGCGTCGAAACGCTCGACCGCATCCTGCCCGAGGAGCCGCTCCTCATGATGGGTGCGGGCCCCGTGCCGATTCCCGACGCCGTGGCCAAGGCCAATACCGTCGTCATCAATCACCTCGGCGACACCATGGCGCGCGTCATTCACCAGGTGAAGACGATGGCGCGCTACGTGTTCCAGACGCGTTCGAACTGGGTGCTCGGTGTGGCCGGCCCCGGCTCGGCGGCCATGGAAATGGCGATCTCGAACCTCGCGTGGCCGGGCACGCGCGTGCTCTCCATCGTCAACGGCTTCTTCAGCCAGCGCATGGCCGAAATGGCGGGCCGCGTGGGCGCCGAGGTCACCACGCTCGACGTCGCCGACCGCCAAATCGCCTCGCTCGAAGCCGTGGCGCAAGCCATCGAGCGCACGCGCCCGGCCGTCGTTACGATCGTGCACGGCGAAACCTCCAATACGGTATGGAACCGCGAGCTCAAGGAAATCGTGCAACTCGCCAAAGCCGCCGGCACGCTCGTGGTGGTGGACGCCGTCTGCACGCTGAGCACCATGCCGCTCGAAATGGACGCCTGGGGCATCGACGTCGTCATCACGGGCGGCCAGAAGGGCCTCTCTTCGATCCCTGGCGTTTCGCTCATCGCCTTTTCGGACGCCGCCTGGGAGCGCGTGCGTACGCGCACCGCACCGAACACGCACTGGTGCCTCGACGCCATACTCGCCGAAAACTTCTGGCACAACGCCGGCTATCACTACACAGCGCCCGTCTCGGGCGTGCTGGCGCTGCACGAAGCATTGCGCCTCGTGTGCACGGAAACGCTCGAAAAGCGTTTTGCGCGCCACCTGCGCTGCTCGCTCGCGCTGCAAAGCGGCGTGAGCGAGCTGGGTCTCGCGCTCTATACGCCGCAAACGTGCCGCCTGAATTCCGTGGTCGGCATCGGGCTGCCCGAGGGCGTCACCGCCCGCGAGGTGTGCAATCACATCTCGCAGCAATACCAGGTGGAGATTGCCGGATCGTTCGGTCTCCCGATCGTTCGCATCGGGCAGATGGGCGAACAGTGCCGCGAGCACAACCTCTTTCGCACCGTGCATGCGCTTGGTCGCACGATGAGCGATCTCGGCGTGAAGGTCGATCTGCCCGCCGGAGTTGCCGCGCTCGAAGAATCGCTTTCGGCCGGCTCGCGCGAAGCGCGGCGCTAAGCGCTTGCGGCGCCATGGCGCCGCTCGACCAGTCAAACGCGCCGTGCGCGCACACAGATGAACGCCGGGGCCTGTGCCAGTTCCGCGTGCAGCGCCGGCGACACCGCCTTCATTTCCGGTTGTGGCATGGGTTCGAGCACGCGGTCGATGGCCCAGCCCGCTTCCATGAGCGCGTTGAAGATATCGGCAAGCGGGCGCCTGAACGCTTCCACCCACGGCTTCGGCTCGCCGAAGCCGCCCCAATGCAGGCCGAATCGCGTCGTCTCGAAGTAGGTGCGCGAACCGCGCGTGCGCGTGTCGATCCAGTCGCGCATGGGATGCGACATCGAAAACACCAGCAGTGCGCCGGGGCGCGCCACGCGGTGAAACTCCTGAAATGTCGGCGCGAGGTGCTCGACGTAGTCGAGGGCCAGCGAGCACACGATGCGGTCGACCGAGCCACTCGCGAGCCAGTCGAGCGGCCGACCGAGATCGCCCTGCGCGATGTCGACCGCGAGGCCTGCGCAGCGCGCCTTCGCCAGTTGGACCATCGCGGGCGTGACGTCGAAGGCCTGCACCCGTGCGCCCTCGCCCGCCAGCTCCGCGCTCACGATGCCGGGCCCGCAGCCCGCGTCGAGCACGTCGAGCCCCGCTACCGCGCCTAGCAGCGAGCGTGTGGCGGGCCGTTCGTAGAGCGCGTTGTGCGGCTTGACCGGGGCCTGCTCGGCGTAGCGGTCGGCGAATTGTGTGTAGCTGGCGCGGCCGGGGAGTTCGTTGGGGGTCTTTTCGTCGGTGGACATCAGAGCGGTGGGGTAGCGATTGGGTACGCTATTGTCCATCGTTTCGCACGGGCCGACCAACGCCGCGCCCTGCACGGCTTGCCCGAGAGAAAGCCACGCAAACGCGACCCCGGTTATCATCGCGCTCTTGCGTGCGCGATCCCGATGCGCGCCGCATGACGCAACCGCAGGCAACTGAAAGCAACCGCAGGCAAACGATGTCCCCCATCCCCTTCGACGCCATCCCCTTCGACGCCATCCTCTTCGACTGCGACGGCGTGCTCGTCGACTCAGAACGCATTACGCACGTGGTGCTCACGCAGATGCTGGGCGAACTCGGCTGGACACTCACGGTGGACGAAGCCATGCGCATCTTCGTCGGTAAGGCCGTGAAAGACGAGGCCGCGCGCATCGAAGCGCATACGGGGTTCGCGATTACCGACGCCTGGCTCGAAGGTTTTCGCGCGCGCCGCAACGACGCGCTAGAGCGCGACCTCGTCGAGATTCCGGGCGCGCCCGCCGCCGTGCGCGCGGTGCACGCGGCAATGAACGGGCGCATCGCCGTCGCCTCGGGTGCGGACCGGCGCAAGGTCGAGCTGCAGCTGCGCAAGGTGAACCTGCTCGACTGCTTCGCAGGCCACATCTATAGCGGCCACGAAACGCCGCGCAGCAAGCCGCATCCCGATGTCTATCTCGCGGCGGCGGCCGGCCTCGGCGTGCAGGCCGCCCGCTGCGCCGTCATCGAGGACACGGTCACGGGCGCGCGCGCGGGCCTCGCCGCGGGCGCCACGGTGTTCGGCTTCAGCCCGCCCGAGCCCGGCCACAGCAGCGCTCAGGCGCTGCTCGAGGCGGGCGTCGCACACGTATTCACCGACATGGTGCAGCTTCCCGCCCTGCTTTCCCGCTGGTCAAATAGTTAAGCGCGTACGAAACAACGCCAAAAAAGCCGTGCGCCTCGCGCACTGTTGGCCGTACGCATCACCCCGCATCAGATAGAAAGCAGGCCGCCGACGAGTCGCATACCATCCGATTCGTGGCGCTGCGAAAGAAAAAGATAGTTTGCTATCGAATCGCTTTGGGCTATGATCCGCCGATGTCGAATCTTCATACTTTACGCCTTGCGGTCAGCAGCACGCTCGTCGTGGCGGCACGCAAATGGCGGCGCACGACGCACGGCGCCCTCACCGCATACAACGTCTCCGAGGCGTGCGCCGCGCCGCTGCTCACTGCCGGGCGCCTTGGCGAAGCCGTGCGCCAGGTGACGCTTGCGGAGCACGTGGGCATCGAAGGCCCTTCGCTCGTGCGCCTGCTCGACCAGCTGTGCGCCGCGGGCCTCGTGCGCCGCGACGAAGACCCCGACGACCGCCGCGCAAAAACGATCTCGCTCACGAGCGAAGGCCGCGCCGTGACCGAGCGCATGGAGGACGAGCTGCGCTCGCTGCGAGCCCGCGTGCTCAAAGGCGTGAGCCGCGCCGACCTCGAAGCGACGCTGCGCGTGCTCAACGCGTTCAACGCCGTTCCCCCCGCAGACCAGGCTGACCGGCCCTTACACGACTGAAAGCAGAAAGCGGACTCATGACCTACCCCTCCATCCGCGACTGGCTCTTTTCGGTCAAGACCTTCGCCGCGTCGATGCTGGCGCTCTATATCGCGCTCAAGTTTCAGCTGCCGCGCCCCTATTGGGCGATGGCCAGTGTGTACATCGTCTCGAACCCGTTCGTCGGCGCCACGCGCTCGAAGGCACTGTACCGCGCGCTGGGCACCGCGCTCGGCGCGGCCGCCGCCGTCGCGCTCGTGCCGCCCTTCGTCGAAACGCCGCTGCTCTTCAGCGCGATCGTCGCGACCTGGACGGGAACGCTGCTCTATCTGGCGATCTCCGACCGCACCGCGCGCAGTTACGTGTTCATGCTCGCGGGCTACACGATGCCGCTCATCGCGCTGCCCACCGTGAGCGATCCCACCACGGTGTTCGACGTGGCGATCGCGCGTACGCAGGAAATTACGGTCGGCATCATTTGCGCGAGCGTGGTGGGCAGCAACATCCTGCCTAGCCGCCTCGCGCCCACACTCATCGAGCGCGCCGACGCGTGGTTCCGCGACGCCGCCTGGTACGGCCGCGAAACGCTCTCGGGCCATATTGCGGGCAAGGCGCTTTCGGCGTGCCGTCAACGTCTCGCCGCCACGGTCAATCAGCTCGAATTCCTGCTGAGCCAGTTGAGCTACGACCACACGCACCCCGAGATCCTCGAGCGCGCCGAGTCGCTGCGCGGGCGCATGCAGCTTTTTCTGCCGATGATCTCCGCGCTCGCCGACCCGCTCGTCGCGCTGCGCCGCGATCTGCACGTGTGGCCGGAGGGCCTCGACAGCCTGCTCGCCGACGCGGCGCGCTGGTTCGACGAACCGCTGCCCACGCGCGCCGCCGAAATGCACGACGACGCGGGCGACCCGACCGCAGAGGATCTGCGCAAGCGCATCGCGACGCTGCAGCCCGCGCGCGACGCGCTCTCGAGCTGGGAAGGCGCGCTGCTCTCGAACGCGCTCTGGCGGCTCGGCCAGGTGATCGACGTGTGGCAGGACTGCCGCGCGCTGCGCGCGCTCATCGCGCACGAAGCGAAAATCGGCTCGTGGCGGCCGCGCTATCGCCATTGGCGCCTTGGGGGCACCGAACGCTTCTACGATCGCGGCCTCATGGTGTTTTCGTGCCTCGTGCCGGTGAGCGCGATTCTCGTGGCCTGCTGGCTGTGGGTCAGCTCGGGCTGGCACGACGGCGCGGGCGCGGTAACGCTCGCGGCCGTGGCCTGCTGCTTCTTTGCGGCATCCGACGAGCCCGCGCCGCTGGTGTTCCGCTTCTTCCTCGCTACCGCGGCGAGCGTGGTGTTCGCGGGCCTCTATCTGTTTGTCGCGCTGCCCAAGGTGCACGACTTCGCGATGCTCGTGCTGCTGTTCGCGGGCCCGTTCATCCTGATCGGCACGCTCATTCCGCGCCCGGCCTTCAACATGGTGACGATGCTCGTGGCCGTGAACACGGCCACCTTCATCAGCGTGCAGAGTGCTTACGAGTCGGACTTCTTCGTCTTCCTGAACAGCAATATTGCCGGTGTGGCGGGCCTGCTGTTCGCCTACCTGTGGACGCGCGTCACGCGCCCGTTCGGCGCCGAACTCGCGGCGCGGCGCCTCCTGCGCTCGAGCTGGAGCGACGTCGCGCTCTCGGCATCGCCCACGCCTATCGCGGACCAGCGCAACCTCACGTCACGCATGGTCGATCGCCTCATGCAGCTCATTCCGCGTCTCGCGGCTTCCGACGAGCACCGCCATCCGTCGATCGAGAGCTTCCGCGACCTGCGTATCGCGCTCAATTCGCTCGATTTGCGCCGCTCGCGCCACAAGCTCGACGGCGACGTGCCCGACGCGATCGACCGCGTGCTCGCGGGCGTGAGCGACCACTATGCGCGCTGCGCGCGAGCGAGCGAGCGCCAGGACGCCCCGTCGGCGCTGCTCTCCAGCATCGACGACGCCATGCGCCGCGTGGCGGCCCGCGCGCGCGCGCAACTGCCGCCGGCCACCCTTGCCGACGCCGATGCCCAGCCCGCGCCGCGCGCGCTCGTCTCGCAGCGCTGGCTGCGCGACACGCTGCACGCGCTGGTGGGCCTGCGCATCGCGCTCTATCCGGCCCTTGCGGCACAATCGCCTTCCAACCCGGAGGCCGCGGCATGAGCGCGCGTCCCTCTCATCCTTTTTCGAAACTCGCATCATGATCGGCGAAATCGATATCTTTGGCGTGTTCGTGCCCGCCGTGCTCGTGCTGATGCTGATCGCGTACCTCGTCAATGTCGTGATCGGCAAGGTGCTCACGCGCGTCGGCTTTTACCGCCTCGTGTGGCATCGTTCCATTTTCGATCTCGGCATCTATGTCTTCGTGCTGGCTGCCGTCATCATCGTGTCGCATCGCTTCGTGAATTAACGTGAACGTGAAAAAAACCTGGTTCTCCGCAGGACAGATCCTGCTGACGCTCATCGTCGTCGTGGTCGCCGCCCTCGTGCTGTGGCGCATCGTCAACTACTACATGTTCTCGCCGTGGACGCGCGACGGCCGCGTGCGCGCCGACGCGATCCAGGTCGCGCCCGACGTGGGCGGACTCATCACCCGCGTCGACGTCGTCGACAACCAGCAGGTCAAGCAAGGCCAGGTGCTGTTCGTGATCGACCAGGCGCGCTACTCGCTCGCGCTGCGCCTCGCGCAGGCCGCGCTCGAGCAGCGCAAGGCCACGCTCGCCCAGGCGAAGCGCGAATACGCGCGCAATATCGGGCTCGGCAATCTCGTGGCGGCGGAAACGCTGGAGGAAAGCCGCACGCGCGTCGATCAGGGCGAAGCCGCGGCCGCCGACGCCCAGGTCCAGGTCGACACCGCCAGGCTCAATCTTCAGCGCACGACGATCGTGAGCCCCGTGGACGGCTATTTGAACGACCGCGCGCCGCGGGCTGGCGAATACGTCACGGCAGGCCGCGCGGTGGTCGCCGTCGTGGACATGCATTCGTTCCGCGTGGATGGCTATTTCGAGGAAACGCGCCTGCACGGCATTCAGATCGGCCAACCCGTGGAGATCACGGTGATGGGCGAGACGCGCCCGCTGCGTGGTCATGTGCAGAGCATCGTCGCGGCGATCGAGGACCGCGACCGCCAGGCGGCGCCGAACCTGCTGCCCAACGTGAATCCGGCGTTCAGCTGGGTGCGTCTCGCGCAGCGTATTCCGGTGCGCGTGGCGCTCGACGAAGTGCCCGCCGATTTCCGCATGATCGCGGGCCGAACGGCAACCGTGGCCGTGCGCACGGAAGCGAACAACGACCGCCAGGCCGCCCACGCGAACAACGCAAGCGGCGCCGTCGCTTCGCAGCCCGCCATGAATGCGAGCGCCCCCGCCGCTTCCCAGGCTGCCGGAGCTTCGCAATGACACGCCGTAGTCTCTGGCGCCGCCGCTTGTCGCCCAACGTCTGGCCCAACCTCGCGCTCGCGCCGCTCACGCTCGCGCTGGGCGCGTGCATCACGCTCGGTCCCAACTATCACGTGCCGCAGGAAGCCGTGGTCAATGCGCCGCTCGCGCAAGGGCCGATCGACGGCGCGGACCATGCGCCCGTCTCGCAACTGGGCGTGCCCGCCAACTGGTGGCAGCTTTACGACGACCCCACGCTCAACGAACTCGTGCAGGAAGCGCTGAAGTCGAACACCGACCTGCGCGTGGCGGCGGCGAATCTCGCGCGCTCGCGTGCGGCGGTCGACATCGCCAATGCACAGGGCGGCTTCTCGGGCACCGCGCACGCCACCGCCGAGCGCGCGCAGGTGTCGGGCGAGCAGTACCTCCTGTTCGAAAAGGTGCCTGTCGCGACGCTGGGCGACCTCGGCGTCAACATCTCGTATGAATTCGACCTGTTCGGCAAGCTCC
>NZ_JBFPKP010000036.1:0-45278 GCF_040948855.1 Paraburkholderia sp. BR10882
TCCGTTCTGTTGCCGCCATTAAAGCTCCCAAACACTGGATTCCCAGCGATCTGTTAGCTTACGATCGTCCAAAAAGCGGACATCTGAACTTGGCTAAAAGCGGACACTACAACTTAGCCCGTACAAAATAAAACTGCGATAATGTTAATTATGTTAAATACGCCGGCTGCCAGCCTCGTAACCGGTTGCGATGTGACCGATAACGGTCTATATTTAGTCCTATTAGACCCAACGGAGCGCCCCATGCACCTCGCCGATCACGTCAAGCCGATCAGCTACCTCAAAAGCGAAGCCGCCCAGATCGTCAAGGACCTCACCGACTCGGGAGAGCCGCTCATCATCACGCAGAACGGTGAAGCAAAACTCGTGGTCCAGGACGTGCGAACCTACGACGCGACCCAGCAGACCATCGCGCTGCTGAAGCTCCTGGCCATCGGCCAGAAGCATATCGAGCGCGACGACCATGTCGACGGCGACGAATTCTTCGGGGAGCTCAACGAACTCGACCGCCAGGAAAAACTTCGCTGATGCCGGCCTCGCCGCTGAAGTACCGCGTCCTGCCGACCGCGCGGATCGGCATCGACGAGCTGAGAAGTTACATTGTCCGAACCTTCGGATGGGAGACCTGGCGTCAGACATCGGCGCAGATTCAGGAAACCATCACGCAGATTCGCCAGTATCCCAACAGTGGCCATATTCCTGCCGAACTCGAAGGCTTCGTCGATGAGCGTTTCCGGCAGGCCCTATGCGGCAGGAACCGGATCATCTACCAGGTGCGGGACGACACGGTTTTCATTCACCTCGTGGTCGATACACGACGCGACCTGCCGGCCCTGCTCCAGAGGATCGTCCTTCGACTCATGTGAGCGTCAGGATGACGCAGCAATTATCCGCCGGTGACGGCAATGACGACATCTTCGTCCTCCTGCCTTCCTGTAGATTATTGTGACCGTATCGGAATGCGGGAGCCCGGCCAGCGAGCCGGGGTTGTAGCGCAGTAATGCCCGGGCGGACGCGGGATTCCTAATGGCCGTCGTTATCCTTAGTTATCCTCTTTGCCGCGGTGCAGCCCAGCGCCCTATTTTCGTTGCCTTTTCTTGCACCTGATATGCGCGACTGCCGTCGCGGTAGTCGTCATTCGGGACACCAGTATTCAGCCTCCGTCTTGCGGCATTGCGGAATCCGTCGCGGCGAACACTGGCTTGGGAACTCCGTCCCTGGCATCGCCGCCTGCGTTAGCCCCGGGTGCGCGATTTCGCCGCTCAACGCTGTCCGGATGCAGCACGTCGAGGACTGGCCGCCCCCTTTCCGTCAGGTGCGCGCGACGCCTGCCCACGGAGCCGTGTTCCAGCATCGCCAGTTGCCGTTCGAGGAGCGCGTCCAGTTCGGCGCGGTTCATGTCGAGCTGATCCGCTGCGTGGCGAACCAGCATCAGGGTTGCAAATTCGTGTGGACTGAGCGTTGACCTCTCCCGTCAAGAATGGAACCGTGAACCGGGGCACGGTGCGGAAAAACGAAACGTGCTGAATAGCCGACGCGGGCATTGCTACCCTGCAGAGGGGCGTCTTCACCCGGATGATTCCTGTCGCCTCGTTGATCTCCTTGCCCGTCGCCGGATTGCGGGCCAATTCCATCCGCTGGGCGATCAAAACAACGGGACTGGTTGACTGAGCCCCGTCCCTCAAAGGCTGTCTCGCGCCGCCGTCAGGGTGCCTTGCCTGTTTTCCCACCGACTTCTCCCCCGTTTTTATGAGGGCTCTCCATCTTCCCTTCGTGCGCCTCCACTTGAAAACGTCACGTTCCTGTCCTGTGGCCGAAAACCGGCCGGGATGTACTTGCCTGTCCTGACAGGGGCGGTGCAATACGTTCGCATTTCTGGGGGGAGTTTCACGCGCCGAAGCAGTGGCGATCAGTCTTCAGTGCCCCTGCCGGGTCATGCCTTCAGCCAAGGGCGGCGTTGCGCGTGCGCGCCACCTCCGCTGCCTTGCTGGGTAAGACCCGATGGCCTCAGGCGTGCTGACGCCCAGCATCACCGAAGCGAACGTGCCGTCGCGGTACACCATGAGTGCGTGCGCTGTGGCACCCGGCCTGCCCGGTACGCTTCCACGAGCCCAAGGTAGCGCTCAAGCGTGGCGCCGAGCTCAGACGGGTTTCGTCCGGCTGCCAGTCATTGATGCTGCCCCACCACCGGGTCGTTGCACCGTCAATGAACGCGATCACCCACACAACTGTTCGCCTCAGCACGGGCTGCCCGAATCAGCGCGACCTGGGGGGGGATCTTTCATTCTTCATGCGTCATCCCGCTCCACGCGCGCCTGCAGCTGCGCGCTGGCGCGAAACTTTACGATGCGGCGTGCCGCAATGGGCGCAGCGACGCCGGTCTGCGGATTGCGTCCGGGGCGCGGTGGCTTGTCACGCAACGCAAAGACCCCGAACCCGGCAAGCTTGACCGTTTCGCCGGCAGCCAGCGTGGCGCGTAGGGTCTCGAAAAACGCCTCGATCATTTCAGTCGCCTCCTCCCGGCTTAGCCCCGCACGATCACACAGCGCCGCGATCAGATCAGCTTTCCTGAACGTGCGAGTGCGCGCCGCGTCGGCCGTCCGCATGACGGGCCAGTCGCGCTTCATCGACTTGCTTCGGACTTGAGTTGGCCCGGCCGCGCCGGACGGCTCATTCGCTCCGGCTCGGGCTGAGCGAGCAGTGGATTGGCTGCATGCCCGGGGCGACTTGAAGACAAAACCCCGCGGAACCCATCGCTGCTACTTCGTGCCTGCACTGCAGCAATAGGCGAGCAGGAATGTAGGAATCCCGGGCGTCTCTGCCACGATCGCGCGGATGTCCTTGTTGAGCTTGGCCATCGCTGCGGACACATAGTCGGGAGCCGGCAACTTGTTCGTATTGAAGTCGTGGACAGCCACAACAATGGCCTTGTTGTCTGCCGTCATGGGGTGGGCAAGAGCCCGATCTTGTTCCGAAAACCTTTGCTCGCGCATTGCGACAGCACCGACTCGCCCCACGCAACAGCCGTGGGTGCCCGACATCACGTGAATTGTATGCCCGTCGCCCTTTAGCCCCGCAGCGATCTCCTCAAGAGCCGCCGCGACGTCCCTTACATTGCATTCTCCATGGAACCCCCAAATTTGCACAGCACCAAGGGTGTCATCGGTAATTTTTGCGAGCTCTGCCATATAAATTTACGAAGGAGATATTGGAAACGCGATGTGATGCACCGCCTAACATCAGCAAGGTGCCGAACCATTCCCGAGCAGCTAGTGGCTCAACGACCATACCTGATCCTACTGATTTAAGAGGTGCCGCCCACTACTCTGAATCAATCTTTCAACCATTGGCGAGCCCACTTGGTTACCGCACACTGCCCGCGCGAGATAAAAGTTTCGCCTCCTGGGAGGAGAGACACAAGACAATTAACATCAAAATAATTGATATGTAGTTCAGCCAGAACAAACTGTGTGGGGCAGCAGTTTTTTCATGCGGCCCAGTGCAAACATTTCCACTGGCCGCCCCGGCAAGAGCTGGCGGTGGACGAGACGTACGCCAAGGTGCGTGGCCAGTGGAAACACCTTTATCGCGCTGGGGACAAGGCCGGAAAGACGGTGGATTTCCTGCTTCGAGCCCATCGTGACAAGGCTGCCGCCCGTCGCTATTTCGAGAAAGCCATCGACCAGAACGGCGAGTCGGAGACGATCACTATGGATAAGAGCGGCGCCAATCTGGATGCCCTGCACGCCATCAACGCCGAACGGGAAGCGCCCATCAAGATCCGCAAGGTCAAATACCTGAACAACGTTGTCGAACAGAACCATCGCTCCATCAAACGGATTGTCAAACCCATGATGGGCTTCAAGGATTTTCGTTGCGCCCGCATCATCCTGTCGGGCATCGAGTGATGCATATGATCAGGAAGGGGCAGATGAAAGCCGCTGGGATCCAGTTGACTACTGCCGAGCAATTTTATTCGCTGGCCATGTAAGTAATCCTCATTATATCGGGGCTTTCTCGTCCCGCCAACCTGATCGTGACAGAGCCTCTGATCGCGGCGTCTTTCATGACGGGACCGGGCGGTATCCTTTTCGGGAAGATAATCTGCCCGGTTACCGAGATGAATCACAATGAAGTCGACTCACTGGAGTTCAATGAGAAGCTAGCTGCCAACGTCATCGATGCAGTTGCCGCGGGCGGTTCTGTTGGCGTGAAGATCGCAATGCACGTGGCGGCGATGCTGATCACTTTCATTGGTCTCATTGCCCTGCTCAATAACATGGTCTCAGGCATCGCAACCTTCATCGGGTTCCACGATGTAACCTTGCAGTCGCTGCTTGGGCTACTCTTCTCACCACTTGCGTGGGTGATCGGCGTACCTTGACACGACGCATCGATCGCCGGAAACTTCATTGGCGTGAAATTGATCTTGAACGAGTATGTTGCTTATACAGGTTTGGCACCGTACCTGCAAACTACAGCTCAGGTTGCCGCAAGCGGGCTGCAAATCTTGACGCCCAAAACATTGGCGATTGTCTCATTCGCATTGTGCGGGTTCGCCAATTTTTCCTCGATCGCAATCTTGACTGGTAGCTTCGGCGCGATCAACCCGGACATCCGCGGACGCGTCGGCCGATATGGTCTGCGGGCGCTGACTGCGGTCACTTTGTCGAACCTGATGAGCGCGACCATTGCTGGCCTTTTCGTCTCGCTAGTCAACTGCGTCATTGAAATGGCACTGGTCGAATTCGCCGCGATGGATCGTCGTACTTCCATTTAATCGGCTTGGGATTCTTGTTGTGCTCGCGGATACAGCGCATCAGCTTGCGCTCCAGAGCCTTTACCGTGGTGAAGATGCCTCACGCAATCGTGTCGCGCTGGATGACTAGTGAGTCGCGCGATCACGTCGTAGGCCTTGGGTTCGTCAGTCGTGGCGGCCTCACGCGACAAAGTGATGGAGCGCTCGAGACAGGTGGATCAGTTTATAGCTTCCCTAACAGGCTGTTGAATTTGGATCCCGTGTAAAGGGACGAGCGTTATGGATATCGTGTTCATAATCTTTGGTAGCGGATGCGATGCGCGGAATGGATGAGATGCAGGGTCAAGCTGGAGGACTTCGTCCCGGCAGATCACCCATTGCGACCGATCCGGTTGCTGGTGAATGATGCGTTGAAACGACTCAACGGGCTGTTCAGCGTCATCTATGCGGACACCGGCCGTGTCTCGATTGCGCCTGAGAAGCTGATGCGGGCGCTGCTGTTGCAGGTGTTCTACTCGGTGCGCAGCGAGCGCATGCTGATGGAGCAGATGCGCTACAACCTGCTGTTCCGCTGGTTTGTCGGGCTAGCGATTGAGGACGCCGTGTGGGACCACTCGGTGTTCTCGAAGAACCGCGACCGGCTGCTGGAGCATGAAGTCGTGGAAGCGTTCTTCACCGAAGTCATGAGCCTGGCGGACAAGCAGGGCTTGCTGTCGAGAGACCATTTCTCGGTGGACGGCACGCTGATTCAGGCGTGGGCCAGTCACAAGAGCTTCCGCAGCAAGGACGGCCCGGACGATGGTCCGCCGGCCGGCGGTGGCCGCAACGCCAACACTGACTGGAAAGGCGGGCGACGTAGGAATGCCACGCACGAGTCGACTACTGATCCGGAGGCGCGATTGTTCAAGAAGAGCCACAAGAGCCCTGCCATCCTGTGCTACCACGGGCACATCCTGATGGAGAATCGCTCGGGGCTGGTGGTCGGCGCCGTGGTCAGTCACGCAGATGGTTTCGCCGAGCGGGCCAGCGCGTTGCAATTGCTCGATTGCGTGCCAGGCGCTCATGCGAAGACAGTTGGTGCCGACAAGGCGTATGACACCCGCGAATTCGTGAACGATTGCCGCGCTCGCAACGTGACACCGCATGTCGCGCGCAACGATGAGCGTTGGAGCGGCAGCGCAATCGACGGTCGCACTTCGCGGCATGCGGGCTACCGGATTAGCCAGATCATCCGCAAACGAATCGAAGAGCATTTCGGCTGGGGCAAGACCATCGGACGGATCCGGCAGACGGTCTATCGCGGCATCAAGCGCGTCGACCAGCACTTCATGCTGACGATGGTTGCGAGCAATCTGACCCGCATGGCCCGAATGCCAGGGGTGGTGCCGCAAGGAGCGACGCGATGAGCCGACACGGCGCGAAGATTGCGCGCCACAAGGGTTGCATGCGTGCGCATGCCCCGCGCAGATTGCGCGGCGAACCGGTAATTCAGCGGGAAATCACACGCGCAAGCCTCCTGAACATGGCTTCGGTCGTCATGACGGGGCGCTTTTCAACAGCCTGCTAAAGAAGAAAGCCCGTTCTGGCCGCCGATTTTGCCAACATTTTCGGATCAAGGTCGACAAACCTAGCGAGGCCGAATCGTCCACCTTGTACTCGTGCCGCGCCGCTGCCCTCTTGATCCGAGTCCACATGTAACAACGTAGTCCGTCGACGTCGCCGGGGCTGACGCGCCTCGGTGCGTTACCGTGCTACGCGCCGCCGGGTACTGGTCTTTCTCAATCAGAAGCCGGTCGACGCCGTAGACGTGAACGACTTGATACCGGGGCCGGCGGCGACGTAGTCGATAGCCCTCATCGAGCCCCTTCAGGTTCCGCCGTTGGAAGGGACGGCTGTGTCGACCAAGGCCGCGCCACATGGGCTAGCCAGCCAATAAATGAAAGTACTGATTCGGCTCCAGCACGGCCGATTGAGGCGGTTCTAGAGAAGAACGCCTGGCTCTACACGCGTTGCTGACTCCACAGATGTTGCCGTGTAGTGTGCTTGAAGGGCACGTCCGCCGCTGTATGAGCAGACGAATGAGTTGCCTCTCTTGATTGACGGGCACGAGCGCGACGATAAACTACGTCAGATGGACTCCCTACACGGTACCGACGTAAATCGCAGCGCCAGCATACTGCGCGAGGATGGCGAGTTCACGCTCTACCGGGTCCAGCCCACCGGCAGCACCGGCAGTGTGCTGGTGGTACGTCCCGCCGACGAACATCCCCCAACCGCCCTTCTCGAACGCCTCGCTCACGAGTTCGCGCTGAAGGACGTACTCAACAGTCAGTGGGCAGCGCGCCCTTTGAAGCTGGTGCGCGATGACGCACGGATGGTACTAGTGCTCGAGGATCCGCTTGGCGAACTGCTCGAGCGGCAAATCGGCGGACCTGGCGAGGTGGGACATGTGTTGTCCCTCGCTGTGGGCATTGCAGCGGCGCTGGGTAAAGTCCATCAGCACGGCCTCGTGCATAAGGACATCAAACCTGCGCATATTCTGGTGGACTGCGTCGACGGCCACGTGCGGCTCACTGGCTTTGGAAGCGCCTCTCGACGCACGTATGAACGGCAATCGCCGGAACCGCCGGAAACGATCGTCGGTACCCTCGCCTATATGGCGCCTGAGCAGACTGGGCGGATGAACCGCTCGATCGATTCGCGCAGCGACCTCTACGCATTCGGAGTCACGCTCTATCAGATGCTCACAGGGACCCTGCCGTTCACCGCGGCCGATCCGATGGAGTGGGTACATTGCCATGTTGCACGCAACCCGGTACCGCCCGGCGCGCGGGTAGCAAGTGTGCCGGCTGTCGTCTCGGAACTTGTCATGAAGCTGCTCGCCAAGACTCCCGAGGAACGCTATCAGACTGCGGCCGGTGTCGAGCATGATCTGCGGCGGTGCCTGTCCGATTGGCAGCGCCAGCACCACATCGATGCCTTCGTGCTGGGTGAACGTGATACATCCGACAAGCTTCGCATCCCCGAGAAGCTTTACGGGCGTGAGCGCGCGATAGAGGCCATGGTCGCTGCGTTCGAGCGCGTCGTCACGAGCGGCACGCCTGGGCTGGTGCTGGTGTCCGGCTATTCCGGCATCGGCAAGTCCGCAGTCGTCAACCAATTGCACAGGGCGCTTGTACCGCCGCGGGGGCTGTTCGCGTCGGGCAAGTTCGACCAGTACAAATGCGACATACCCTACTCGACACTGGTGCAAGCCTTTCAGGGGCTGGTGCGACCGCTCCTTGGCAAGCACGACAGGGAACTGGCCATCTGGCGCGACACGTTGATCGGGGCACTAGGGCCGAATGCGCGCCTTATGACCGAACTGATCCCGGAACTGAAGCTCATCATCGGCGATCCGCCACCCGTCCCGGAACTCGAACCTCACGAGGAGCGACGCCGCTTCAAGCTCGTTTTCCGGCGCTTCATCGGTGTCTTCGCCCAACGTGAACATCCGCTGGCCCTGTTTCTCGATGACCTGCAATGGCTCGACGCCGCGACGCTGGACCTGCTGGAAGATCTCCTCATCCGCCCAGACCAGCGATACCTGATGCTGATCGGCGCCTACCGCGCAAATGAAGTTGATGCTGAGCATCCACTAATGCGCAAACTTCAAACCGTCAGGACCACAGGCGCAAGGCTTGACGAAATTGCCCTTGAGCCGCTCGCCCGCGAGCACGTGGAGCAACTGATTGCCGAAACACTTTGCTGCGAGCGTGAACGCGCCGCACCGCTTGCCGCGCTCGTGCATGAGAAAACGGCCGGCAATCCGTTTTTTGTGATCCAGTTCGTGCACACGCTTGCTGATGTCGATCTGGTCACCTTCGACCATGACGCGACCTGCTGGCGCTGGGATCTGCCCAGCATTCACAGCAAGGGATATACCGACAACGTAGTGGACCTGATGGTCGCGAAGCTCGCGCGCTTGCCCATCGAAACGCAGCGCGCGTTGCAACAGCTCGCCTGCCTTGGCAACGCCGCCCCCGTCGCGATGTTACCGAAGGTTTTGGGGGTCTCCAGGCAGGCGGTCCGGGCGCTACTGCAGCCAGCGGTCGATCAAGGGCTGGTCGAGCAACTGGAACTTGCCTACCGGTTCGCACACGACCGCGTACAGGAAGCGGCGTATTCATTGATCCCGGAGCACTCGCGCGCCGGCGCCCACCTGCGTATCGGACGCCTGCTCGCGGCGCTAACGCCCGCTGACAAACGTGAAGCGGCGATCTTCGAGATCGTTACACAACTGAACCGTGGCGCAGCGCTGGTGACCTCCCGGCAAGAGCGTGAGCAGCTGGCCGGGTTCAACCTGAGCGCCGGCCAGCGGGCAAAAGCGTCAACAGCCTATGCATCGGCGCTCACCTATCTGAGCGCCGGTGCGGACCTCATGCGGGACGATTGTTGGGAACGCAGGCGCGATCTGGTCTTTGCGCTGCAGTTGAACCTTGCCGAATGCGAATTCCTCACCGGCCGGTTATCGGTCGCGCAAGAGCGACTAGCCGTGCTATCAAGCCGTGCCAGGACCACGGTCGAACAGGCGCAGGTCACGTGTCTGCAAATGGATGTCTATCTGACCCTCGACCAAAGTGGTCACGCAGTCGACGTCTGTCTCGAGCATCTCCGGCGCGTTGGTATCGACTGGTTAGCGCATCCGGAAGAGAGCGACGTACAACAGGAGTACGAAAGCATCCGGTCACGGCTCGGCGGCAGGACGATCGGGACGCTCATCGATCTGCCTCTGATGAAGGACCTGCCGTCTCTCGCGACCGCCAACGTGCTGAGCAAGCTCCAGAGGCCGGCCTGGTTCTTTGACGCGAACCTGGCTTCCCTGGCCATATGCAAGCTGATCAGCCTTAGCCTGGAGCATGGCAACTGCGATGCGTCGTGTTTTGCGTATGTCATGTTCCCGCGGATTGCTGGACCACGCTTTGGCGATTACCACGCTGGAATCCAGTTCGGCCAGCTTGGCTTCGATCTGGTCGAGCGCCGTGGGCTCAAACGCTTCGAGGCGGTGACATATCTCTGCTTCGCCCTCTATGTCGTGCGCTGGACAAAACATGTGTGCGTTAGTAGCGAGGTGCTGCGCCGCGCATTCGAAGCAGCGAGCCGGATCGGGGACGTCCCGTCTGGCGCCTATACGTGCTGCCATATCGTATCAGACCTGCTTTTCGCCGGTGCACCATTGGTCGAGGTCGAGCGCGAAGCCGAACAGGGCCTCGCGTTCGCCAGCAAGGCGCGTTTCGGTCTTGTCGTAGATAACATCACTACGCAACTCGCGCTGATCCGGATGCTCCGGGGCTCGACGCTGAAATTCGGTCACTTCGACGACGAATTTAACGAACTTCGTATGGAACAGCATTTGTCCGGAAACCCCGCGCTCGCAACGGCCGCGTGCTGGTACTGGATCCGGAAACTGCAGGGACGATTCCTTGCAGGCCACCATGTGGCCGCCATCAACGCGGCGTTGATTGCGCAGCAGCTACTGTGGAGTTCGTCATCGCACCTGGAGGAAAGCGAATACCATTTCTTCGGTGCACTGGCACGGGCCGCACATTGTGACCGTGCCCCGGCCGCGGAGCGACAGCAGCACCACGACGCGATCGCCGCACATCACCGGCAGTTGGAGATCTGGGCAGAGAACTGTCCGGAGAATTTTGCAACCCGTGCGGCGCTGGTGGGCGCCGAGTTGGCTCGCCTGAACGGCTGCGATGTCGAAGCAATGCGTCTCTACGAAGAGGCCATGCGCTCGGCGCGTACACATGGCTTCGTACACAACGAAGCACTTGCCAATGAACTCGCGTCAGGCTTCTACGCGGCGCGAGGCTTCGACAGGATTGCCCGCGTGTATTTGCAGGACGCACGCCGGGGCTACCAACGCTGGGGTGCCGAAGGCAAGGTACGCCAACTTGAAGCGCTGTATCCGCTTCTCGGGGACGAAGAGCGAGCGCCCGGCCCGGGCAGCACGATCGGCACCCCCGTTGAACACCTCGACCTTGCTACTGTCATCAAGGTGTCGCAGGCCGTTTCCGGAGAGATCGTCCTGGACAAGCTAATCGATATGGTCATGCGCACTGCGATCGAACAGGCGGGCGCCGAGCGAGGATTGCTGATTCTTCCAGACGCGGGCGGACAAAGGATAGTCGCGGAAGCCAAAATCGCGGGGGACACACTCCGCGTGCAACTACGCGATGACCCCGCGAGCCCCAACGTGATACCCGAGTCGGTCCTCTATCATGTGTTGCGAACGGGCCAGAGCGTCATTCTCGACGATGCCACACGCTCGTCCGCGTTCGCTGCAGATGCCTACATCCTCCAGCATCGAGCCCGCTCAATTGTGTGTCTGCCCCTGACGAATCAGGCCAGGCTTATCGGCGCCCTGTACCTCGAAAACAACCTAGTCACCCGTGCCTTCTCGCCAGCGCGAATTGGCGTGCTGCGGCTGCTCGCGTCGCAAGCGGCAACCTCGATCGAGAATACCCGACTGTACCGCGACCTGAAGGAGCGCGAGGCCCGGATCCGGCGACTCGTCGACGCCAATATCATCGGCATCATTGTGTGGAACGCAGAGGGCGACATCCTTGAGGCCAATGAGGCATTCCTGCGCATGGTGGGATATGACCGCGAGGATCTTGTTTCAGGTCGTCTGCCCTGGCGAGACCTGACCCCAGTGGAGTGGCGCGAAAGCAGCGAACGGGCTCTCGCGCAGATCGGGCACCAGGGAGACATTCAGCCGACCGAAAAAGAATACTTCAGGAAGGATGGCAGTCGTGTGCCCGTCCTGGTCGGCCGCGCGGCATTCGACGGCAGTGGGAAGGAAGGCGTCGCGTTCGTGATCGATCTGACGGTGCTCAAGGAGGCGGAGCGCCGCCTGCGCGAGTCCTATGAGATGCTGCGGGAACTCACGTCACATCGCGAAATGGCTCGCGAGGAAGAGCGCAAGCACATCGCGCGTGAAATGCACGACGAACTTGGACAGCACCTCACCGCGCTTCGCCTGCAGGCGTCGGCATTACGTATGCGACTGGGCAACGATCGCCCGGAACTGGTCGAGCAGACGCAGGCGCTGATTGCGCTGGTGGACAAAACCATGCAGGTCGTCAGGGGCGTCATCGCGGCGCTGCGCCCTGCGGCACTCGACACCGGCATTGCAGCGGGGCTCGAGTGGCTTGCGGCCGAGTTCAACCGAAACGGTCGCACGGTATGCCGCCTGCACTTGCCCGACGAGAATATCGTCGTGAGCGAGCCCTGCGCTGTCGTGCTGTTCCGCCTCGTTCAGGAAGCGCTGACCAATGTCGCCCGCCACGCAGCGGCGCCCCATGTGGTCATCATGCTGGAGCGGACAGGGGACTGCTGCCTGCTCGAAGTGCGCGACGACGGTCGAGGATTCGATGTTCAGCCGGCCAAAAAGGGTTCATTCGGACTCGCGGGCATGGAAGAACGCGTTCTGATGCTGGGCGGTCAGATCAACGTTATCAGTTCGCCGGGAGCCGGCACGACAATCAAGGTGAAACTTCCGGACCATCCGGCCTCATCGACATAGCCGTGGCATCGTGGACGCGTATTCGACATGCACCCTTCCACGACCGACAACCCGGAGCGGCCATGTCTACACGGTCGCACGGGCACTCCCCCCGCACGCACGCCGTCGTGCCCGGGCGCGCGAGTCGCCCGTCTCGGACATCGCCGGTATCAGGCCAACGGCAAAGTCGTCTTGATCGAAGTGTCGGCCGCAACCGATTAGTCGAACCCGAATCCGGCCGCGCAGACGATCCTGCTGCAATCGCGTACCCGCGCGCTGCCCCCGGTCGCAGCGAACCTGTGGACAATCAAGGCGCCCGCTCGGTACGGTGGAGGGAGGCAAGGCCTGGTTTTCGCGAAATTGCTTTGCTTTCCACGAAGTATGCACTGCAAAACGCAAGCTCGCAATTTTCGGCGATAATTCGCGCTTCGCGGTTTGCAATCTGGACGACGCAGTTTTCTCCCACTGCTCACGCACCGATGCAAGCCACTGGCGTTGTCTGCGTGTGAGATAGAACGGCCAGAGATCCCGCCTGTCCCCGTTGGGCTGTTGTCGAAAGCGAAAGGCCACCTCGCATCTCTTCGTCATGTGTTCCCGTCCCGCCATTGGCAATGAGGGGTTTGTGCGACCGGGACCCTCGTCAGAGTAGCCGACAGACCACGTTCGCCTTTAGTCCCGCATCGGCTATCCTTTCTGCCACGCCGGACATTTGTTATTCCTTTCGGTTCTATTGCAATAGCAGAGGCTGGTATGCTGCGGGACCTTACCGAATGCTGTGAACGACAATGAAAGCCCTGAGTCCGGCGGTAGCCAAAGTGCTGCAGCGGTTGCACTATCCGCTCGAGATAATGTTGGTGTGCGTGCGTTGGTACGTGGCCTACCCGCTGAGCTTGCGCAATCTTCAGGAGATGAGGGCCGAGCGCGGGATCGCGGTCGATCATTCGACCGTGCACCGGCGGTGCCATCAAGCTTCTGCCGGTACTTGAAAAGGCGTTCCGCCGCTGCAAGCGCCCGGTCGGCAAGAGCTGGCGGGTGGACGAGACGTACGCCAAGGTGCGTGGCCAGTGGAAATACCTTTATCGCGCTGGGGACAAGGCCGGAAAGACGGTGGATTTCCTGCTTCGAGCCCATCGTGACAAGGCTGCCGCCCGTCGCTATTTCGAGAAAGCCATCGACCAGAACGGCGAGCCGGAGACGATCACTATGGATAAGAGCGGCGCCAATCTGGATGCCCTGCACGCCATCAACGCCGAACGGGAAGCGCCCATCAAGATCCGCCAGATCAAATACCTGAACAACGTTGTCCGAACTTATCGCGACAGAGCCTTGGCGCCTACCGCCGCATGCCTCCTGTCGAACTTCGTCCGGCGTGTCAACGTGCTCTTTTCACGTGGTGAATTGCGAGGTATGAGCCATGGACCGCGATCTGGAGGAGTTCTTCATGGGCTCCGCACGACGCTCTTTCGGGGGCCTGGCGGCCAATGAGTCGGACAACAATGAGCCGGACAATTCCGCAGACATCCGCATGCTTGCGAGAGCACTCAACGAGGCCACGTACCGGTAGCTCACGTAACAGGTAGTCCTGCCTATGGCACAGGGATATGTTGACGCCTCGCGTGTAGTTGAGCGGCACGTACCGAGCGAGAGGTACTTAATTCTTCAATCAATCTTTTTTCAAACTTCGTCGGCCGCCTGCGTAAGCGCGTTTGGAAATCTGGTTGCATGGATAGCGCGTTGAACATCGCGTACACGCGGGAGCAGAAGCACCGTCACACCGTCTACGGACGCAAGACTAAGGGTATCGGCCAACTCAGTGTGCCAAGTGGTTGGTCGTATTGCCGAAGCTCGTGCAGTTCGTGTTGACGGGCCTATTCGTTGCGTAGATAGCGTACCTTGAAGAAGAGATGTGCACTTCTGGGCGGGTGGTTGAGCAACCGGGAGACAGGCCTACTGCGCCCGACCGAGTGGCACATCGAGCGTTATTTTGACCCGCTCCATCGCGACAAAGGTACGGAAGCTTCGAACGTTGCCCTCCGCGAAGAACAGCGCCCGCGTTAGGGCCGTGTACTCCGCCATGTCCCGCGTGCAGAAAATCAGGATGAAGTCGACGTCGCCGGTCACGTAATAGCACTGCTGGACTTGCTCGCAGGCATCGAACCGTGCCTTCATCGCATCGAGCAACTCTATCGCCTCACTCTCCGCGGAAACGTGAGTGATTATCGTGACCCGGGAACCGAGCGCATCGGGATTCAGTAAGCTGCGGTCCGCAGCAATAACGCCAGCACTTCTAAGCTTCTGGAGCCTTCGCGCCACGGACGGGACGGACAGGTTCACTTCATGCCCGATCTCACGATGGGGCAGCTGATTGTTCCGTTGCACGATTGCGAGGATCCGCAAATCGAAAGCGTCTAGCTCGACATCTCGAAGATTCGACATGAGAATTTTTCTCGAAACGTGGGCGCAAAAGAATAAATACTAACGGTTTACTCGCAATAAACTGTTCATGTCAAGTGCTTTCGGTCACCGCTGCTAGAGCAGCTGACGGCTGGGGACTTCGGCACCCTCCCACCCCGTTTCGTATTCCCACCGAAGATCATGAAAACCAGACAACTTTTCAACACGTTGATGGCGGTCTCAATTGGCGCATCTGCATCGGCGGCCGACGCGGACGTTACCGTCAAAATTGGCCAAGTTTCGCCTCTGACTGGCGAGCTCGCACACATCGGAAAGGATGACGAGAACGGAGTGCGGCTTGCAATCGAGGACTTGAATACCAGGAAGCTGAAAATCGCCGGCCACTCGATCACCTTCGAGCTAGATTCGCAAGATGACGCCGCCGACCCGAAGACCGCAGTGACGGTCGCGCAGAAGCTAGTAGACGACCGTGTTGCCGGCGTCGTGGGGCATGCCAACTCCGGCACATCGATTCCCGCTTCGAGGATTTACGCAGGCGCTGGAATTCCGATGATTACCGAATCGGCTACTAATCCATTGCTGACCCAGCAAGGACTCAAGTCGGTGTTTCGAATGGTCGCAAACGATGTCCGCCAAGGCTCGGTCATCGGAACTTATCTGGTACGAGACCTGAAAGCTCCCAGGGTTGCAATCGTGGACGACCGTACAGCGTACGGCCAGGGCCTCGCTGACCAGATTGAGAAGGCGGTGCAGTCCGCCGGCGGTACCGTCGTCGACCGCGAATTCGGGACCGACAAGACAACCAACTGGATGGCGGTTCTCACGACGATCAAAAATCGCAGACCTGATGCCGTTGCTTTCACGGGTGGCGACACGCAGGCGGCCGCCTTTATACAACAAATGCGTCGACTCGGAATGAAGGTCAAGTTCATTGCCGGCGACGAAGCGTGCACGCCGCAGTTCATTGCCCTCGGCGGCTCATCAATGACCAACGATATGTATTGCACACTCGCCGGCGTACCGCCTTCTCAGATGCCACAAGGCCCGGCATTCTTCAAACGGTTCGAACAAAGGTTCAAGACGCCGGTTCAGCTTTACGCTCCCTATGCATACGACGCAGTCATGACCATGGCAGCCGCTATGCAAGCAGCCAACTCTACCGACCCGAAAGTTTACCTGGCGCAATTGCGGTCGGTGAAGGTTGACGGGGTGACGGGCCCCATTCAGTTCGATGAAGCAGGTGACATCCGCAACGGTGCAATCACGGTACGGCAGTTTGACAACAACGTCTGGAACGACAAGTCGGTAGTCCGCTAACCCGAACGCGCAGTTGGGTGCGGCGGTGCCATAATGCCTGCAGCACCCCATGCGAGAAATTTTCTCGATTTGTGCCGAATTTTAGATCCCAAATAAACAAAGCATTGCAATATTATTCCTGCTGTTCCTCCGAGCCAGCACTTGGACTTTGGCAATAGAAATACGGCACATCGGATGCCTCCCTGGAGCTCTTCTCAATGTTGACTGCAAATTCCCGCGCGTCCAAAGGGCCGTACCCAGATGAACTCAAAAGCATTCTGAACATTCGGGCAGCAGACGAAAGCGGCGCCTGGCTAGCCGATTGGGACCAGATCTCTCGTTCAGCGACGCCGCTCTGGGACCTCCCGGACGCCGCGGCAGCATTGGGCGTCGCACGTATCAGCCTGAAGGACGAAGGCTTCCGCTCGCCGCTTGGCAGCTTCAAAGCGTTAGGCGCGCCCATCGCACTCGTGCGGTTGATTCTTCGGCACTGGCACACTCATAGCCTGAATCCGGCCGGCCTTCTTCGCGGGCAATATGCCGGGATGTTTTCGAACCTGACTGTTATCAGCGCCACCGATGGTAATCACGGAAAGTCATTGGCAGCCGCCGCACGCGACATCGGTTGTCGGTGTGTCATCGTCCTTCACGCCAACGTCAGCGTAGAACGGGAGCAGGCCATCGCTTTGTACGGCGCGAAGATTATTCGCATCGCGGGTAGCTACGATGAATCGGTTGAGCATGCGGCAGCACTGGCGGCCCAAAATGGTTGGCACGTTGTCTCAGACACGTCCTACGAAGGCTACGAAGCGATTCCTCGGGATGTGATGCAGGGATATGGCGTGATTGCCGCTGAAACAATACGGCAGCTCGGCAGTTCCACCCTTTCGCAACCAATCACCCACGTATTCCTGCAAGGAGGCGTCGGTGGTCTCGCAGCAGGCGTCGCGAGTTATCTCTGGGAGCACGCCGAAGCGCGGCGTCCCCGATTCGTTGTCGTCGAGCCTCAGCAGGCAGACTGTCTTTATCAAAGCGCCATCGCAGGCTACGCCACGAAAGCGACTGGCTCCGTTGATTCGGTCATGGCCGGCCTCGCCTGCGGAGAGACATCCCCCTTGGCCTGGAAAATTCTCGATCGGTGCGTCGACCATTTCATGACCATCAGTGACGATGACGCGGTGGCAGCAATGCGTTCACTTGCCGCTGGCAGCGACCGTGACGCTCCTTTAGTGGTTGGAGAGTCCGGTGCCGCGGGATTCGCGGGCCTAAGCGTGCTCATGCAAAACCCGTCCCTTGCCCAGCAGGTAGGACTTGGACCCGACTCACACGTGCTGGCCATCAATACCGAGGGTGCCACGGCGCCCGCAGTGTATCGAGACCTCGTTGGCGAGTCGGCGGAAGCCGTTCTTGCGCGCCAGAGCGAGTGGCAAAAATCGCTCGAGCACTGACATCCAATCACCGCCTCAAATCGAGGACCGCACCATGGAAATGTCCCTACAAGAGCGCCTGAAGAACTGGCGACATCAGTTCCACAAGAATCCCGAAACAGGCTTCGAAGAAGTACAGACATCGGACTACGTTGCCAGTGTTCTGAAGACACTCGGCCTCGAGGTTCATCGCAACATTGGCGGAACCGGGATGGTCGCCAACTTGAAGATTGGCAACGGGAAACGGGTTATCGGCCTTCGCGCCGAAATGGATGCGCTAAACATCACCGAGAATGCGCCCGGCAGACCTTACGCATCGTGTATTCCGGGGAAAATGCACGCATGCGGTCACGACGGACACATGGCGATGATTCTCGGCGCAGCGCAACTTCTCGCGGAGCGAAAAGACTTTGACGGCATGGTTCGCTTCATTTTCCAGCCCGCCGAAGAACACGGACGTGGCGCGAAAGCGATGATGCAAGAAGGGTTGTTCGAACGGTTTCCTGTCGACGCCATTTTCGGCGCGCACAACATGCCCGGGATGCCCGCAGGCAGCTTCGCAACACGTCCGAACGGCATTATGGCCAGCGAAGACAACTTCGTCATTCACATCAAGGCAAGAGGCACGCACGCAGCACGGCCTCATATGGGCGTCGACCCCATTGTCATTGCCTCGCAAATTGTGCTCGGTCTCCAGACGATTATTTCGCGCAATTTGGACCCAAGCCTGTCCGCAGTCATCTCGTGTACTGAGATAGTTACGGACGGTCTTAGAAACGTCATTCCTTCGAATGTCATCATCAAAGGCGACACGCGCAGCTACGCCCCAGAAGTGCAGAAGCTGCTGATGATCCGGATGAGGGAAGTCAGTGAGGGCATCTGCCGTACACACAGAGCCGAGTGCGACTTCCAGTACACGCATGAGTTCGTCCCGACCGTGAATACACCAGAGCTTGTTGATGTAGCGGTTTCAGCCGCTTCGCATGTCGTGGGCGCGGAGAATGTGGACGCCAACGTTCAGCCTATGATGATCTCGGAGGACTTCGGTGCGTTTCTGCAGGTTGTACCGGGAAATTTCATCTTCATCGGCAACGGAACGGAGCCCCAAAACGGCGGCGTTCCTCTGCACAACGCTACCTACGATTTCAACGACGACATACTGTCAGTCGGATCGCGATACTTTGCTGAGATTGCGCGACGGCAATTGCCGGCACGCTGACAGCTCGCCACGCGCGGTGGCCGCTAAACACATGTTAGCGGCCACACGTTGGGACGTGTCTCGAAGGGCCGAATCCGCAGTCGTCAAGCGCCTCTCGCTTCGAGGGGAATAGCGCCATTCGCAGGCGGTCACCGCAGGTCGCCGCCAGGGCCGCCGATAATCGTCTGGATCGCCGGCTGAGTTGTGCCGCTAAAGGCGCCTAGGAGGAACCGCCAAATTTTACCGCGATGGACCCGGCGCCTCCCACCGGGAGACACTAACGCACTCACCCAGACGTGCGGAGGTTCACCATGGAAATCGACGTTCTCGGCATTGATCTAGCGAAACAGATCTTCCAGCTCCATGGCGCTGATCGTCGCCGTCGTGTTGTGCATCGGTCGAAGGTCTCGCGCAGCTCGTTCTTCGAAGCCGTACGCGCCTTGAACCCGAAGTTGGTCGTCATGGAAGCATGCAGCACGGCCCACCACTGGGGGAGGTGTTTCCAGTCGATCGGTATCGAAGTCAGGCTGATCAGCCCGCAATATGTCGCACCGTTCGTCAAGACGAACAAGAGCGACCGCAACGATGCGGAGGCGATCGTCGAGGCTGCCAGCCGGCCCACCATGCGCTTCGTGACGATCAAATCGGTTGAGCAACAGGACATCCAGGCGGCGCACCGCATGCGCGCAATCCTGCTGCGTCACCGTACTGCGCTGATCAACCAGATACGTGGCCTGCTCGGCGAGCGCGGGCTGGCCATTTCGCGCTCACCGGAAGCCTTCAGGCGCGCGATACCGGAACTCCTACGTACGAGCGCAGACGAACTGACTTCCTTTTGCCAGACGCTGCTCACCGAACTTCTGCAGCACATGCGCGCCAGGAACGTGTTCATCTCATCGAGGCATCCACCCAGACGTTCATGAAGAAATCCGCGCTCTGCAGGAAGATCGCCAAGATCCCTGGTATTGGCCCGCTACCGCGACGGCCGTTGTCGCCGCGGTCGGGGATGCCAGGCAGTTTCGCGACGGCCGGCATCTGCCCGCCTGGCTCGGCCTCATGCCTCGACAGTATTCGTCTGGCGGCAAGCCTCGCCTGCACGGCAACAGCCGACGCGGCGACACATACCTGCGGACCTTGCTCATTCATGGTGCTCGGCCAGTTCCGCGCTATGCACCCCAAAAAAATTGATCCTCAGAGCATCTGGCTTCAAGAGCTGATGGCTCGACGCGGGCCATAACTGCGCAGAGGTCGCCCTGGCCAACAGGAATGCGCGGATCATCCAGGCGCTGCTCAGTAGCGAAGTGACCTATATGACGAGAAGCGCGGCAACATAACCTCCCAAAGCCGCCGGTAAGGAGCCCCCACCCAGGTTTGCGAAGCTTCTCAAAGCGATGACGAAATAGGTTGAACCAGCATCCTGAAGCCTGTTTTTCGTGCCGGCTGCCACTCGTGGCAAGCCGCGATGTTGCTAAGGACGGGCTGCGCGGATCTCATCAAGGCTGCGGGCGTGCTTCGGCAACCGCCCATCTGGCAAGCCGGATACATGCATGCAGACCGTTTCGGCATCACGAAAAAGAAGCTTGCAAAAGGCGGCGGGTCCACACATGCACGAAAAGGCCGACGACTGCTACCAAAAAATTGACGCTTCCTCGTCCTTGTCCTCGTCCTCATTAATCGCAATGATGATTTTCGAATTCCTCGAGCCAGCAGTACTGGATGACGCCAGAGCGGTCCACGGCGCTGTATACCTCGGAGCGACGTCTCTACTGTCTCTCAGTCATCACAGTTGGCAATCTACACGCAATTAATATTCACTTAGCGTCTTGTCACCCGCTTGAGTGTTTGCGACGGTGTTTCGCCGAAACGCGCCTTGTAGTCGTTGGAAAAGCGTCCGAGATGCGAAAACCCCCAGCTCATCGCAATGGAAGAAACGTTACGCTCGGAGCAGTCGGAAAGAATCTCACGCCGCACTGCTTCGAGCCGATGCCACTTCAGATATGCCATGGGCGCATGCCCGAAGTGTTGCCGAAAGCCACCAAACAGCTTGTAGCGCGACACACCGGCCGCGCGCTCGATGTCTTCGAGCGCAATGTCCTCACGGGCGTTGTCGTGGATGAACTGCTTCGCTCGCAATAGATAGTGCGGACATGAGGGGCCCATGGCCCCCGCGAGCGCCTGCGAGTAGTTGTGCGACTGACAGAGCAACAGCCCCTTGATCAACGCTTCCTCGAGATTTCCGACCATCTGCTCATGATTGAGCAACGGCGCGGCGTGGCCCATCTCGTTCAGCAGAAACTTGACCATGCGCCACCAGGCTGCCTGATCGCCGTCGGCGGCATTCATCTGCGGCTCGAACGTCAACGGGACACCAACCGGCCGTCGCAGAAGATCTTCAAGCACCTGACGCAGGGCCTGGCTCGGGATCGCAACGATGATCTTCCGGCAGTTTCCCATGATCGTAAGGTCCTGCCTCTCATGCGGCGACAACACGAGGCCGTTGTCCCGGTCCGATAGCCACAAACGACCATGCGCGGCCAGTTCCTGCTGCCCGGTAAGCGGCAGACTCAGGCTATAGCAGTTGAGCGGCGCCTCGTTATGTATGGAAACGGTGACATCGGTGCCGTATTCCACGTACCCCAACGAGCTCGCCATCGACCGCAACACCGTGCCCGAATGGTGGAACTGCAGTTTCTTCGGGCTCCGTACCTGCAACCGATGCGGTCCGCAGATCGACGCCATCCATTCCTGCGCGCCTTCGAGGTCGTGACGCAGCGCGTCAATACCTTGGCTGTCGTTGAGAGCAGGCGCGTACATGGCGTGTCACTGAGGGCTGATGGTCACTCGATAGTAACCCCCCCCGGGCGCGGAAAAGAATACAAAAAGACCCTGAATGGGTGCTGCGCCGCCACCTCAAGGGACCTGCTGCGCGCCGTTGCTATCCGCGAATTTGGTAGTAGAGTCGGTGGTCGCCTACGCCTTCGCGCGCAAGCCATGCCCTGATAGCGTCCACCATCGGAGGCGGACCGCACACGTACATGTCGAAGGGGTTTGATTCGATCATCCCGCGGTCGAAATGCTCCGGAATGAGGCCAGTCCTTCCCTGCCACCCGTCAGAAGGTTTCGTCACCACGATGTCGCACGCGAAGTTTGCGATGCGTTGTGCGTAAGAGCCCAAACGATCGAGTTCGCACAGGTCGCGCGCGTTCGTCACACCATAGTAGAGATGCACCTTCTGGTCGCCCCCTTGTGAGCGAGATCATCAAGCATCCCGAGAAATGCGGACAGGCCAGTTCCGCCCGCCACCATCACGAGCGGCCGCCCCCACCTGCCGAAGATAGAACGTGCCGAGCGGTGCCTCGAGATCAATCGTCTGCCCTGGCCTGCAGCGTTCGCGCATGTAGTTGCTCATCGCTCCGTCGGGCAGCAGACGAATGAGGAACTGCAACTGGTTGTCGTCGGCGGGCGGGCCGGCTGGCGAACGAATATGAACGCCACACGTCCGTGCCCGGCACCTTCAGGCGGGCGTACTGCCCCGGCAGAAAATCAAGGCGTCCAGCGTGAGCGCCTGCGTCCAGATCCAGGATCGCCGTCGTTTCGGATACCTGCCTGATGCCGGAAACCTGGCCCGTGAGCACCCGCTTCCCCCCCGCGCCGCATAGGCTCGAATCGAAGTCGAAGTAGAACGAGGCGTCGGACTGCACGCGCGTCTGACAGGACAAGATCTTACGCACGGCAAGATCGTCCGGAGACAGTGCTTCTTCACCGACATAATCCTGCGTGTAGCTGCCCGACTCGCAGCGTCCCTGGCAGGTCCCGCACACACCTTCGCGGCAGTCGAGTGGAATGTTCACGCCGCTGCGGAGGGCGGCGTCGAGGAGGATTTCGCCTGAACGGACGTCGAAGAACACCGTTTTGCCGTCGGCAAAACTGAACGCGACCTTATGGATCATTGTGCGCACTCCCGCCTGCAGATGATAGAAGTCGAGCACGGCGTTGATCGTGTCGTTCAGCAGCAGCACGTGCTTGCGTGCGATCTTCCAGCTACCGCCCGCAGGCTGCAGCTGGTAGGTAGCGCGCCCGAAGAAGTGTTCAGCCACGCCGTGCCGCGCGTAAAAGGTCGCCCAGTTGGCCTTCACTTCCAGTTCCCCGTGCTCACATTCGGCGATACGCACGTTGGTGATCTGATGCAGGTGTACGTGGCAGCGGCGTGGAGGCCGCAGACTTGCCAGTGCGCAGCCGAAACACACGGTCCTCGAGCCCCGTTCGGTTCGCGTAGTAGATCAGCGACATGCTGCGCCTCGGGTCGGTCGTGTACACGTGCTCGGAGTCCCATTGAGGCACGTGAAATGTGCTGTTTTCGTCGAAGAGCTCGAGGTACTCGTCCCAACTCTGCGCATCGCAAAGCTCGGCCTCGCGATACAGAAATTGCTCGACCGATTGCTGTAGCGTTTGCGTGACGGCCATGATTCATGGCTTCCTTCCCGACGTTCGATTGTTGTGCGAGGCCCCTCATGAGAAACGCCTGCCAGGCGCCATGCTGATTGACGTAAAGCCCCTCCTGCGTCAGCTCCGTGCCGCAGAGCACAGGCGCAATGCCGAGCAAGCGCGTATTCGCCGTTTCACCTGACACCCACTTGTGGTAGCCGCGCGAGATGTCGCTCCGGCGCTCGAGGCGCGCCTGGAAGCCCCGCTGCTGCTCACGGAATTCCACGAGATCGTCCGGCGCGCCCATTCCCGAGACATTGAAAAAATCTTCGAACTGACGAATGCGGTTTTCGCGATCCTGATCCGATTCGCCTTTTATGCCAATGCACTGGCTGATGACTTCCGTCTTGTTCCAGGCGACTGGACGCACGATGCGCAACTGAGAGCTGATCTGATCCATGAAAACGAGGCTCGGATAGACGTTCAGGTTGCGCAGCCGATGCATCATCCACTCGGCTTTCTGCTGGCCGTATACCTCGACGAGGCGCGGCATGACGGTGGCATCTTCCTCGCCGTCCGGATGCCAGAGACGGTCGGCCGCTCGTATCGAGCACGCTCCGCAATAACGCCAAGGTGCGCGAAGGGGACACCGTCGCGGCGAGCATGTCAGGCATGAACGCGTGCGGCGCAGTGAAAGCGTTTGGTGTCGCAACGCCGAAGTAATTGACTTCCATTTCGGCCCGCACATCGTCAGTATTCTGCACCGCGATAAACGACCGCAGGCGGTTCATGCGCGCACATTGTTGACAGGCAACGCGAGACCCGAGGCGGAACGCGCAGCGTAGCCACACCCTCCCCCCCGGTCACATCGAGCGCAACGGGAATCACGCGCTCAAACTACGGCGACGATCTCGTGCTCGAACACGAGCGACTGCTCACGCGAGTGAGAAGTCGGCTGGCAAGGTCACTTCGAGCAGTTCCAAATCGGCGCTGCAGTGCTTAAACGCATAGGGAAGCATGCCGGGGATCGCAATGCTGTCGTCTGCTCGAAGATGCCATTGGTCGTCGCCTTGCACGACATCGAGAGTTCCTGCGAGCACGAAGAAAAAGCAGAACTCCGTATCGTGCATGCGCGAAACGACCTTGCCCTCGCCTTGCGGGCGCACCACGCGCACGCCCGCGAGGCCGTTCGTTGCCGCACCGATACCCGTGTCCGTTACGACGAAACCCGGCGATTTCCACGGACTCCACGTGCCGTTCTTTGCGACATGCCGAACAAAGCGCTGACCGTTGAAATCGTGGGCGGGATCATAGACAGCCGAAGGAAGCGCCATATCGTGGTCGGCCATCGTGATATGTTCGGCCGGACTACCGATTTCGATCACCTCTGCCCCGGCCGAACTTTCCAGCACGCGGTGCCGGATCTCCGGCGGCTGAAGCACGCAATCGCCCGCTTCCAGAATGAACGGATCGCCTTGCCCCTCGTAGACGACCCGAACCCAGCCCTTGCGGCAGAAAATCGTCTGAAAACGGATCTTGTGGAAGTGCACGTAATCGGGAACGGGGCCGCCACCGAGGATCCGAATATGTGATGCGATAAACGCACCTCCGTGCCGGTTTGGCAGCAGGTCGCGGTAACGCAGGCCCGCACGACCGACGGTCCACGGTGCCCCATCCTGCGCACGAGACAACACGAGTTCCTGTCTGTTGACAGGCTGCTTCATGCGAGGCTCGGCCGGGACGAGCCTGACCTCGACGCCGTTCGGCGCGGTCAGTGTTCGCGTATCGTCGCCGAGTTGAAACTCGTCGTCGCACAGCACGTCGAGCTTCGTCACCCCGCCGACGAGGTCTACACTGAGGCGCAACCTGATATTGCAGCCCGACAGGATCGCCGTGCGAGGACTGTCAGCGGGAAAAATGGCATCGATGCGGAAGCCGAGATGTTCGATAAAGAACTGCGTCGTCGCGGCCAGATCGGTACACGACATCGGGACGAGAAAGCCGCGAATACCGGTCAGCGGAGCGGGAAGAAACGATGGACTGGTCATGATCATGATCCTGAGCTGAAGAGCGGGGTTTCACAAATGCAGCGGTGCAGCAACTGGCATCCGGGGCGGCCCCGTCAGGACGCACGACACGCCTTCTGCGCGCGGCGCATTTGACCGCACTACATGCGGCGCTTTCGCTTTCATCGCGGCAGCCGCGCAGCGAGACGTTCGATGCCCGCCACCGTCGTGCACGCACCGGGCGACAGACGCAACGTGCGGCCGCGCGAGTCGACCAGGATATGCTGCGAAGCGAGCTTCGCCACGACCTCCTGAGGATCCAGATGTGCGGGCGTCCGCACCATGACACTGCCACCGCGAGATGCATCGTCGCGTGGCGACAACAGCGCGTAGCCGAGACCGTCGGTGATTTCGACAAGTTGATGGCACAACGACAGGTTCTGCGCGCGCAGCTTGCCCGGCGGCTGCGCAAGCAGCCAGTCGAAGCCCGGCTTCGATGCGACGAACGGCAGCAGCGACGGTGTGCCCGTGTCGAACCGGCGTGCGTCGGGCGCATACGAAAACGCATCGAGGTTCCAGTTGAACGGGTCGGCCTGACTGAACCAGCCGCGCACGCAAGGTGTGACGGCGGACGTCAGCAGATGCGGCGCGACATACCCAAGACCCGATCCCGGCGCGCCGCACAGCCATTTGAGCGTGGAGCCGCAGACGAAATCGAACGGTATCTCACGCAGATTGAACGGCAGGATGCCCGCGCCCTGCGTGATGTCGACCGCGACAAGGCTGCCCGTGGTTCGCGCGTGCGCAGCGAGCGCGGCCAGATCGACGCGTTTGGACGTCAGCGACGATACCCACGTGATCAGCGCAAGCCCAACATGCGCATCCCACGCCGCGACGAAGTCCTCGTCGCGAACGTAGGCTTCACCGGCGCGCACCGGCACCGTTTTCAACGTGAAGCCGCGCCGTGCCGCAACACCGTTCAACAGGAAGTGCAGGCTCGGAAAACAGTCGGCGGCAATCAGCACCGTGCGTGCGCGCAAGGCCGCATCGTCGAGACCGTCGATGAAACGTGCGAAGACGTCGGTGACATTTTGCGCGCCGAATACGTGCGCGGCGTCTGCGCCGATCAGCGTCGCCCAGTTCGACAGCAGCGCGTCACGCGCACCGAGCCCGACGCTCCAGCGTCGTTCGTCGGGTGCATACCAGTCGGATGTGAAGCGTGCGAGCGCCGCCGTCACGGCCTCCCGTTGGCCGGGGAATACACCAACCGAGTGGTACATCATCCAGCCACTGAAGTCACTGTCCTGCGCGGTAGAAAATAAAGTCATGTCAGCGCTTCGCTTCGAACTAGATGTGTTTGACGATGAACCGATGATAGATGCCGATGCATACGAGGCTGAGCACGGCGCAGCCCATCAGATAGATGCTCGGCGATACGGGATCATGCGTCCAGCCGATCATGGCCGTCACGAGCCACGGCGTGAATCCTCCAAACACCATGACGCCGATGTTATAGCTGAAGCCGAGTCCCGTGCTGCGCAGCGAGGCGGGAAAGAGCGACGACAGCACCGCTGCGAGCGGACCGAAGTAGATTGCCTTCAACACGCCCGCCAGCATCATTATCGACATCAGCACTGACAGAGAGGGCGCCGCCAGTAGCCATCGGAAGCAGGGATAGATGGTCAGCAGCGTGAGAAGCGCGGAGACCGTCATCATCCGGCTGCGTCCATATTTGTCGGCGAGATGCCCCATGAACGGCGTTAACACCATCAGGATCGCGCCCGTCAGCACCGTCGCCGCAAAACCCGTCGACGCTGGCAGATGCAACTGCTTCACGGCATACGTCGGCATAAAGAGAATCATCAGATAACTGGCCGCCGTGGACACCGCCATGATGCCTGCCGCAAGCAGGACGCGCCCCTTGTGACTCACGAGCAGATCTCGAATGGGCGCTGCATGTTTCGCCGCTGAAGGCTGCAGCGTGTCGTCAATGTGACGGCGAATATAGAGACCGACGGGCGCTACCAAAAGGCCGAAAGCAAATGGAACGCGCCATCCCCACGCTTCGATCTGATCCGTCGAAAGCTGGCTGCTGAGTGCGAGGCCCGCGAACGAAGCAAGCACTGTGGCCATACCCTGGCTCGAAAACTGCCAACTTCCAAGGAAAGACTTTCGTGTGGACTTCTGTTCGATCATCAGCGCGGTGCCGCTGCCGAACTCGCCGCCTGTCGAAAAGGAGATCAGCACGCGCGCCAGCATGAGGCCAATGGGCGCGCCCAGGCCGATGCTTGCGTAGGTCGGAATCAGCGCACAGATCAGCGTGCCGAGCGTGGTGAGCCAAAGCGATGCGAGCAGTCCCGCCTTGCGGCCGTGCCGGTCCGCATAGCGTCCGAGAACCAGCGCGCCGAGCGGACGGAAAATATACGAAAGCCCGAACGTGCCGAAGGTCAGCAGCAGCGACACCGTTTCGTCATGCGCGGGGAAAAAGAGCTTCGACAGCGTGACGGCGAAGAAGCCATACGCTGCGAAGTCAAACCATTCGAGCGCGTTGCCGACGCTGCTCGCGACGATAAGGCGCTTCAGTGGCCGGTTGTCCTGGCGCACAGCACGTCCTTCAGTAGCAACAGATTGCATGATCTTGAGACCCGGAAGAAAGACTGCTTGAGAGTGGGACTACTGCCATTAGCGCTTCGTCGAAGCCCGGAGCGTCTCGCGAACCGTGTGCCCCGATTCCCCCATATCCCAGAACAGGCCGGCCATGATTTGCAGCGACTCGTGCGCAACACTCCCCAGCAGATGTTCATCGGGAGCGTGCTGGCGGCAGTTCGGATAAGAGTGCGGGATCCAGACAGTCGCGAGACCCAGCGTCGTCGCGAAGCACTCGTTAGGGATCGTGCCGCCGAGATTCGGCAGGATGGTCACCGGCTTGCCAGAGGTTGCTGCAATCGAGGCTTCCGCCCACTTCGACCACGGATGATCAGGATCGAGCCGCGTCGCGCTGCCCGACGCTTCGATCGTCACGTCGACGTTCTCGAAACCTTCGCGGCGCAAATGCGCGATCAGCAATTCGCGCGCGTTCAACCAATCCGTGCCGACCACGAAGCGCAACTGGCACACCGCTTCCGCGCTGCCCGGAATCGCGCTGACTGGCCGGCCGACGTTGCCTGCCTGCATCGCCAGCACTTCCAGCGTGTTCCATGCGTACACCCGCTCCGCATCACTAAGACCGGGTTCGCCCCACCCCTGTGACAACGGCGGATCGCCTTCGTCGGCACCCACTTCGAGACTCGCGACGAGCTCGCGCACGCGCGGCGGAATCGGCGGCGGCAACAGGCCGTTGACGCGAATCCGGCCACTGCCATCAACAAGGCTCGCAAGCGCATTCGCCAGCACGGTCGCGGGATTAGCCAGCACGCCGCCCCAGTTGCCCGAGTGACGCGCGCCAAATGCATTCGACACGCGCAGCCGGAAATGCAATGCGCCTCGCGACCCAAGAAACATCGTCGGTGCAGCAGCGCGTTGTCGCGGTCCGTCGGAGGCGATGAGCAGATCGGCAGCCAGCCGGTCCGCATACCGCGCGCATACCGCGTCGAGTCCCGGCGACCCGACTTCTTCCCCCATTTCGATGATCACCTTCGCGTTGAAGCCAAGCCTGCCGCGCGTGGCAAGTACCGACGCAAGAGCCGCCAGATTGATCGAATGTTGCCCCTTGTTGTCTGCCGTGCCGCGGCCGTACCAGCTGTCCCCGTCTGTGCACAGCTCCCACGGGGAACGCGCGTCTGTCCAGTTGGCTGCGTCGCCGTTGACTACGTCGCCGTGACCGTAGATCAGCACCGTGGGCAGTCCGACCGCTTCCACGCGCTCGCCGATCAGCATCGGCGGCATGCCTGCTTCAGGGTTTTCCACGATGTCGCACGTGAATCCCATAGCGCCTAGCGCGGGAGCGATCTCGTCGGACAAATAGCCAGTCAGCGCAGCCTGTGCATCCGGGTTCTGGCTCTCCGTGCGAAGGCCGACGCGACGGCGCAATACCGCTTGGAACGCTCCGCTTTCGAAGTGACGGGAGACGTGCGAGATGGCTTCTGAGCGGCTCATGTTCTGGAATCAAAGAATCGATGTCCCCAGAGTACCCGGGTAAACAATCTTTTGTATTCGCAATCAATCAACGTATATTTGCGGAAATCGCAACCCTGTATGCCAGGTCCGAAATGCGCAACCTGCTGGATTCGTCGCTGTATTACTTCTCAGTCGTGGCACAGAGTGGATCGCTGACGGCTGCCACCGAAAAGCTCGGCGCAACTGTATCAGCGTTGAGCCGCCATATCGCGAAGCTCGAAGGCGACGTCGGCGCGCCGCTTTTCGAACGACACGCGCGTGGCATGGTGCTGTCTGACGCTGGCCGAATGCTGTTGCGCTATGCGCAAAATAGCCTTACGGATGCCGAGGCCGTGATGAGCGCGATTCAAGGCGACCAGAGGCGGCGACAGCGCAAGATCAAGATTGCATGCACCGAAGGCTTTGCCCTCGATTTCCTGCCGAACTCGCTCGCAGCGTTCTACAAGCTGTACCCAGAGGCCGTGGTCGTGATCGAGGTCACATCGTCTGATAACGCAAGCCGCATGCTGGTCGATGGGGATGCGTCGATCGCGCTTTCGTTCAGCCTGAAGCCCGAACCGGATGTGGTTGCTCGTCTTACGCTTCCCGCGCCCGTCATGGCGCTGATGTCGAGAGACCACCCGCTTGCGGGTCAAAAATCGCTTACATTGCCAGACCTCCACCTCTACCCGGTTTTGTTGCAGGACACCGGTACGACGGTTCGCCAGTTGTTTGACATCGCCTGCAACGTTGAAGGATTTGAGGTCGTGACACCGATCACGAGCCGCTACGTCGCGTCACTGTACCGGTTTACCCAGGTGATTCCGAACGCCATCATGCTGACTGGCTTTGTCTCGGTCGCGAACCGCATGGATTCCGACGGTCTGGTCGCAATCCCGTTCGCCAATGCACTGCTGCAACAGCGTCGCCTGCAGGTCAAAACGTCATCGACGCGCCCATTGACCGGGCTCGCCACCCTCTGTCTCGATCATCTGGTCGCAGACCTGCAGCGGACAAACGATCGGCATCCCCCCACGGCATAGCAAAGCTTTGCGAAAGGCGCAAAGCGAGTTTGTTTGATTTCGAATACGCCAGGAGAACAGAGGCGGTAGAGTGCGCCAACGCTGACATCGCGGGTCACACGCGAAGCGTCTATTCCGTCTGTTCAAATTCACCTGGAGATCACTGTGAGAAAGAGTCTGCTTGCCGGCGCGGCAATAATGTCCTTATTTGGTCACGCCTACGCACAAAGCAGCGTATCGCTGTATGGCATTGTCGATGCGGGCTTCGCTTTCAATAATAATTCCGGCGGTCAAAAGCTCTACACGCTGGCGAGCGGCAACATGCAAGGCAGCCGATGGGGGCTGCGTGGCGTCGAAGACCTCGGCAATGGACTCAAGACGCTGTTCACCGTCGAGAACGGCTTTAGCGTGACCAACGGAAAACTGCTGCAAGGCGGAGACCTGTTCGGTCGCCAGGCCTACGTCGGACTGGCATCGGATCGCTTCGGCTCCGTCACACTGGGCCGCCAGTACGATGCGGTAGTGGATTACACGGCGCGCTTTGAATCCGCTGCACAGTGGGCAACGGGCTATGGCGCGCACCCCGGTGATCTTGACAACCTCCAGAACACCAATCGGGTGAACAACGCAATCAAGTTCAGGAGCGTCGACTACGCAGGCCTGAAATTCGGCGGACTGTACAGCTTGGGTGGCGTTGCCGGCCACCTTGGCACCAACCAGATCTGGTCCCTCGGCGCAGGTTACGACAACGGTCCGCTTTCCTTCGGCGCAGCATACCTGAATGTGCGAGACCCGAACTTCTCGTTCTTCGGCAACAATTCGACGTCCAGCACGACAGCGTCGAACATGACTGCCAGTACCGTCTATTCGGGCTATGCGTCAGCGCGCACGCAGCAGATCATTGCAGCGGGCGCAGCATATCAGCTAGGACAGGCCACGCTTGGTGCCATGTACACCAACACCCAGTTCCGGGGTCTTGGCGCACTAAGTGCCCTGAATTCGCTACACTATCATGGCAACGCCGCGTTCCACAATGCTGAGGTCAGCTTCAAGTATCTCGTGACCCCCGCGCTGAATCTGGGTATCTCCTACGACTATACGAAGGGCTACGGCGTCAATCACGCGGCCTATCACCAGGTCGACGCAGGTGTCGATTATTTCCTGTCGAAGCGGACCGACGTCTATATTTCCGCGATTTACCAGCATGCGACGGGAACGGACTCTACTGACAAATCGGCGGTCGCGAACATCACGGGTTTCTCAGCCTCCTCAACGGGTAATCAGTTCGTGGCGGTAACGGGAATCCGGCACAAGTTCTAGGATGTCTTCCGCAGAAGCTGGAGGAATCGACCGGGAATGGCACCATCGGTCGTGGACTCCAGCGCTTTTGCATTTTCGCTCAGACAGATCCCGTTATGCGAAACCTTCTTGCTAACGTCCGAATTGGCGTCCGACTTGGCGCTGGCTTTGCGCTCGTGCTAATCCT
The DNA here is from genome assembly GCF_040948855.1 of Paraburkholderia sp. BR10882. Taxonomy (NCBI): domain Bacteria; kingdom Pseudomonadati; phylum Pseudomonadota; class Betaproteobacteria; order Burkholderiales; family Burkholderiaceae; genus Paraburkholderia; species Paraburkholderia sp. BR10882. The sequence goes on from NZ_JBFPKP010000036.1 coordinate 31,682, forward strand.
TCTTTGCGTGACAGGCTCCGTCGCCCTGTTCCAGACAGCTCGGGTGCACAACGGGGCAGTTCAGTTTGCCGATAGCTGGCTGCCGAAAGTCGCTGTGCTTGGGGACATTCGTACATGGGCAAACAACGTTCGCAAGTCAACGCTACGAAGTGTGCTTGAAACGGATCCCGTGCAAAAAGCATCCCAGCGCATCATGAGGGACTTTGCGCTTCGCACACTCGACGCGAAAATCGAAGCATATGGGCGACTCATCTCGTCAGCGAAAGAGGATCAGCTCAACCAGCAAACCCGGAAGGCGTGGAAATCCTATCTGGAAATGGATAACAGACTGCTTTCGCTTTCCGAACAGGGTGAGGGAAGTTTTGCCTCGGCCCGCTCGCTCGCGACGGGGGGGGCTGCCGATGCGTTCACCGCTGTCGCCAAATTGATCGAGGCGGAAGTCCAACTCACCAGCAACGGAAGCCAAATTGCTCGAACCACTGCAGCAGAGGACTACCGGCTGGCCGTAGAAGTCACAATTGGGTTGATTGGACTAGCGCTTGCGACGGGCTCTCTCACCGCATTCTTGATCACGAGGACCATTGTCCTTCCCCTGCGTAAGTCAGTCTCCGTGGCGGAGACCGTCGCGTGCGGAGACCTGACCTCACGTATCGAAAGTTACGGCCGGGATGAGGTCGGACGTTTGATGCAATCATTGCGGAAGATGAACAGCCAGCTAGCGAAATTCATCACTGGCATCCACGCGACCACCGATGCAGTAACGGTAACGTCGCGAGAGATTGCTAGTGGTAATGCTGATCTATCTGCACGTACCGAGGCTCAAGCGGCGTCGCTCGAAGAAACGGCTGCCAGCATGACGCAGCTGACGGAGACAGTCAGACAGAATGCTGACAACGCGTCGCAAGCCAATCATCTCGCAATGAAGGCAGCCGTCATAGCCGACGAGAGCAACGATGCTGTGCAGGATATGGTCCGTGCGATTGGAAAGATGAACAGCAGCTCGATGCAGATTTCGGAAATTACGGCTGTTATAGAAGGGATTGCCTTCCAGACCAATATTCTTGCGCTGAATGCTGCAGTGGAGGCGGCGCGCGCCGGTGATCAAGGTCGGGGCTTCGCCGTCGTTGCGAGTGCAGTGCGCGGCCTTGCACAGCGTTCGGCTGCAGCCGCGAAGGAAATAAAGGAGTTGATCGATTCATCGGTCCAAGCGATTGACCACGCGGCGAAGCAGGCAAGCGCGGTCGGTGTGACGATGGATGATGTTAAGCAGGCGATCAAGCAGGTCTCAGGCATCGTCGGTGAAATCGCTATCGCGTCGGAGCAGCAAAGCCGAGGCATCGAGCAGGTGAATCAGGCGGTCCTGCAGATGGACGAGGTTACCCAGCAAAATGCTGCGCTGGTGGAGCAGTCCACTGCGGCGGCATTTTCCCTCGATGAGCAGGCCACCAGGCTGCAGGACGCCGTGTCGGTATTCAAGATTGCGAGGTAACGGGGATGGTGTTTTTCCGGCGTCATTTGTGCAACAAACCTGCGGTACGCAGGCATTGAAACCAATGCAACCGCATCACCGCGTTCCGCACGAACGCGCCCTCTTTCGAATGACAAGAGCGGACTATCATGAATCAACGTGAAGAAGCACTCGCACTCGATGCGGCCGACCCCCTCGCACTCTTGCGCGACCAGTTCGCGCTCTCTCCGAACGTCATCTATCTGGACGGCAACTCGCTCGGCGTGCCGCCCGTCGCGGCTGCACAGCGGGCGCAGACCGTCATCGGCGCCGAATGGGGCGAAGGGCTAATCCGCAGCTGGAACGCGGCTGGCTGGTTTTCGCTGCCGCGGCGACTGGGCGACAAGCTTGCGACACTAATCGGTGCAGCGCACAACGAAGTCGTCGTCACCGATACGATTTCGATCAACTTATTCAAGACGTTGTCGGCAGTTCTGCGGATGCAGGACAAGCGCGACCCGAAGCGCCGCGTGATCGTGTCGGAACGCTCGAATTTCCCGACTGATCTGTATATCGCGCAAGGGCTGATCAAGCAGTTGGATCGCGGCTATGAACTTCGCCTCGTCGACGATCCGTCCGAGCTGTCCGCGGCGATCACCGACGACGTCGCCGTCGCGATGATCACTCACGTCAACTACCGCACTGGCTACATGCACGACATGGCCGCACTGACGAAGCTGGTTCACGACAGGGGCGCGCTAGTGCTGTGGGATCTCGCGCACTCGGCGGGCGCCGTGCCCGTCGATCTGAATGGTGTCGGCGCGGATTGCGCGGTCGGCTGCACATACAAGTATCTGAACGGCGGTCCCGGTTCGCCTGCGTTCGCGTGGGTGCCGCATCGTCATCAGAGTGAGTTCGAGCAGCCGCTGTCAGGCTGGTGGGGGCATCGTGCGCCGTTTGTGATGAACCCGACATATATCGCCGACGACGGCATCGGCCGCTTTTTGTGCGGCACGCAGCCGATGGTTTCGATGGCGCTGGTCGAATGTGGACTCGATGTATTCCTGCAAACCGACATGCTGGCGATCCGCCAAAAGTCGCTTGCGCTGACCGACCTTTTCATCGAACTGATCGAGACGCGTTGCAAGGAATTTCCGCTCACGCTCGTCACGCCTCGCGCGCATGCGCAACGCGGGTCGCACGCGAGCTTCGAGCATCCGCACGGCTACGAGGTGATGCAGGCGTTGATCGCGCGCGGCGTGATCGGCGACTATCGGGAGCCGCATGTGTTGCGCTTCGGTTTTACACCGCTGTATACGCGCCACGTGGATGTGTGGGATGCCGTTGAGCATCTGCGCCAAGTGCTTACCGAAGAAACCTGGCGTGCGCCTGAATTCGCCACGCGCGGCGCCGTGACCTGAGGGACGGCTACGTCGTCGAGATGATGCCCCGTAAGAGTTGCATTGTTAAGTCGCGGTGTGAGTGGCGGCACGTCCGCTGTCTTGATGCATGGGTCAATAAATTTCGGACAGGCAGATAGCTTCTTTCGCTGTCGGTTTCGCCTCGCAGGCGGCGGGCGACAGATAACCCAGCGTGGAGTGCAAGCGCACTGGATTGTAGAAAGCGATGATGTACTGGTTGATATCGCGCCGAGCCTCATCGTGATTGGCGTACTAGCGCTACCACACACGCTCCATTTATTGTCCCAACAATTTCCCTTGCTCATGCTGCATACCACGTGAAGTCTTTTTTCAACCACGCACGGTCGTTCTCGCTTGCATACTGGGGGCCCCGTGATTTTGATGCCGTTTACCGGGTTAGCGGGCTCCAGACCTGACAAGGCTTTGCGGTCTAGCCCTTTATTAAGTCTCCGTGAAATCAAGAGCTTGCTGTTTGTCTTCCCCGGAGGCCCGCAGTGCCTCGCCCCCAACTGCCAAGGCGATATTGTTGGCATACGCTGAGCGGTTCCCCTTTCGGCTGCGGAGCGGACGGCGATGGAACACTGGCGGCAGACCTATCTCGGGATGCGGTCCATCCTGTTGCCGCGCGATCGCACCTTGCGGGAACTGATCGTGCAGGCCATCCAGGACGTCGAAGCCACACTGGATCGTTGGGGCAAGCTGCTGCCGAAGCCCCATGGCGAGGCATCGAGCCTGCAGAAATGGCTGTGGCCGGTGCCGCTGCGCAATTCGACGCGACAGATGAGCGAACTCTTGCTCAAGCTCGACTATCTGGTCGAGCTCGGTGTACGGGTGCAGTGCCCCGACACATGCAACGAAGCTATCGTCCGGCATTATGCGCGGCGCTGCGCGGACCGCAAACCCTCGGTGAGCCACCGCATCCAGCCGGCCATACGGCGGCTCTAGGCCGCCTGCTTCATGCGCTACGCGTTGTGCTCGGCAACCGACCAGCTCCTGTCGATGCTCGGCGACTGGGTCCGCAAGGCGATCAGGATAGCCAACGATCGGGGCGCCGCCTCGCGCCCGGATCTGAAGGCGCAGCTGCGCGAATTTGCCACGGCAGTCAAGGCGCTCGCAGGCAACAGGGACCTGACACGCGATGTGCTTGCCAGGCAATTGTGCGAATTGGCGGACACAGTCCTCAAACAGGATGCGCCCAGTCGGACCCGCCTGATGCGGGCACAGCTCGTCTCGAAGCGGCACGTGGCGCATGCACTGCTTGCACAGCTGCTGGACCTGCCTTTCCAGGCGCAGACCGCCCATCCCGTCATGGATGCGCTCGCCTTGCTGCGCGAGCGCTACCCGAACAAGGCGGTCGATCTGCCGGCGGACACGCAGATCCCGCTTGGACGGGCCTGGCAGCGGATGATCGCCATGGCGCGCTGCGCGCTGCTGTCTTGCTTCACGTGCGTGGCGACCTGCGCGTCGCACCAGGCGATTTGCTGGTCGAGGGCCTGCAGGTGCTCCCGGCCTCGTGCCAGCGCAGTGCGCGCGACATCGTTCAGTTCAGCGGCCCCGTCCTCCAGTGCCTCGACGAAGCGGGCACGAAATGCATTGATGCCTTGCGGCAGGAACACGCCGAACTCGACGAGTTCACCGCGCAACCGGTTGACGAGCGCGGTACGCTCCTCGACGAAACCGTTTCGCATCCGGTGCAGCAACAGCACGTTTTGCTGGTCTGCCGTTTTGACGGCCACGAAGCGCATATGCGGTCGCCCCGCGGCCTCACAGATGGCCTCGGCATCCAGCCTGTCGTTCTTCACGTGCTTGCCGCCCTTGCAGTATGGCGCAGCGAATTGCGGCGCAATCAGGCGAACCTCGTGACCAAGTCGCGCAGCTTGCGCCCCCAGTAGTGGGCTGCGCTGCACGCTTCCATTGGGACCAGACATGGCGCAAGGTTGGCAAACCATTCGAGAAACTTCTGCCGTGAGATGGCTTTCCTGACCACCACGCGTTCCATGCTGTCCACGCCGTGCACCTGGATCAGGTTCTTGGCCAGATCCACGCCGATACGAGTAATCTTGTCCATGACTTTCCCCTTCTCAGATGGGTTGTCCAGCACCAACCATCCTGGCATATCGCTATGCCACGAGATCGGGAAAGTCCTTGCTAATTCGGGTCATGTACCTGCTCGACGACACGCCGGAGAACCGGCCCAGCCCGAGCCGGAAGAAGATGATGTTGCCATGCATTCGGACGACGATGCCGATAACTGACACTCGCCGGGCCTGACACGGCGACTGCGCCCGCTACGGAAGTGTCGCCGGGGCTTCCGCCCCCTCTTTGAGAACAACAATGAACAACACACCAACAACCGTCAATCTAGATTTAGGCACTCTTCTCGACGCAGATCCCCTGATTCTTGCGGCAGAAACGGAAGATGATATTGGGTGCATCCTGCGTCTTCATCTCCAGGTCGAGCAGATGCTCGACTTCTATCTCAACAGAAAGCGCACGGCCGACATCGCTCCATTTGTCAGGAACCTCGCGACTTCAGCGGAAAGCTGTCTATTTCTGTCGCTTTGGGCTTGCTTATACCCTTTGCATTCGAATGGCGCACTCTCTTCGCCGCACTAAGTAGTGAGGAGATCGTACGGCTAAGAGTTGGCTGTGTACGTGAAGAAACATCGATAGGGCAACCAGGTACACCAATGCCGGATGCTCGACGTTCCGGTTCACAAGACCGGAACTGCATTTACCAAACCGATTGACTCGGTCGTCGGAGAAGCAATATTGGCGTGGGAGCGAGTACGTCCCGTACAACCGGCTGCGCTCGACGTCAAAACCGGAGAGCAGGTTGACTTCCTCTTCTCGTATCGTGCAAGGGCGATACCACGCCAGTACCTGAACCGACATCTCATCCCCTTGCTTTGCCGGAGGGCAGGCATTCCTTGCGTGGATGCTCGCGGACAGATCAGCAGCCACAGGGGCACGCTCGACCATCGCGAGCCAGCTCTTTAACGCGCGGGAACCAATGTCCCTGTTCGAACTGCAAGCGTGGCTTGGTCATCGGTCGCCAGCAACGACCCAGCATTACGTCGCAATCACGCCCACAAAGCTGGCCAGAGCTCATTCTGAAGCACAGTACTTCCAGCGCAACCTTCGAATGATGGAGGTGCTCATTGACCGGCAGGCGATCGACGATCGGCACACGGACCAGCCGTGGAAGTACTATGACCTTGGTCACGGGCTGTACTCATATGAGTTCTTCGATCAATGTCCACACCGCATGGCGTGTGTGCGTTGCGACTTCTACGTTCCGAAGAAATCGTCCCAAGCCGACTTGCTCTCTTCGAAGACGGGCATGATCCGGATGTTGCAGGAAACTCCTCTCACTGATGACGAACGCGCTGCAATCGAGGGCGAGCAGGAAGCTGTCGATCGTCTGCTTCGGTACCTCGAGGGGTACCGACACCCGACCGCCGCACCGCCCCAAAGAGTAAGAAACAAAGGTAGAAAAAAACGCTCAATTCCATACAACCTGAACGATTTCCTGCCGCTGCGAGCAATGACGATCGGTTTTTCATCGTCATTGCAATCCTGCGAATTTGGTTCCGTTATGCTATCGCCTTGCCTGCAGGGCCGGATATCGCACCCGTTTTCTCAAGCTGGTTGCGAACCGCACCAGACACCCATCGGGTTCAAGGACGCAGTGATGGAACTCACGCCTGCCCTGGCGGTTAGCCGCCCCAGAGAAACGTTGGTGCCGAACAAGGTCCAAGGGGATTTCGCAGAACCATGGCTGTTGCGTGCGCAACGCCAGTCAGGAATGGCTCGTTGTCTTGTCCATTATGGTACCGCCATAATTTGGATAGCAAATACCAATCGACTCCATCAGCTGTCGAGAAGGGTCTTCGCGAGTTGCTTACCTCGCAGGTCCCGGCCTATTCGGCGATTTCCTGGCGGATGATGAGGAGAGCAGCCCCGTGCTGAACCGAAACTAAGCAACAATGCACCCATGCAATCAAGCGTTCATTGGTCACCTTACCTTATCCCGTTGAATTGCGTTGCAATATCTCCGAAATTGTCCGATCCGCGACAAATGTTGGACATTTGCAACAGGCAGTTCGGAATTGTGTTGTGTCAATATGACCGTCCGTCCGGCGCGAAAATTGCATCAGTCATTTCCGGAAGTCCATCTCACACGGAGGTGAGGATACGAGTCCCAAAGACGGACGATCTGACCAATGAGGCAGAACCTGAATCCCGCAGTGGCGAAGGTGCTCAAGCGCCTGCATTATCCACTTGACGTAATCCTTCTATGCCTGCGCTGGTACGTTGCCTATCGGCTGAGTCTGCGCCACCTCGAGCAGACCGCCAGAACAAATGCCTGAACAATGTTGTAGAGCAGGACTACCGTGCCATGAAGCGCCGCACTCGTCCTATGCTGGGATTCAAAGATTTTCGCTGTGCACGCATCTTATGGTTGGCATTGAAGTCATGCATTGGCAGATGAAATGCATTCGCGGCACTCAATCATCTGCCGTTGAGCAACTGTATTCGCTGGCGAAATAAGCAATCCCGTGATATTGCGCTTTGCTATGACCGTTGCCATTATCGCGAAAAAATCCTTCAACTGACAATGCTGCTAGCAACATGAGCCAAGTGGCCGGAATAGTGACGGCGGTGCCGCAAGGACAGCGCAATGAGTCGCCCAGGCGCCGCCACCGCGCGAAAATGCGCTGGCTGGCGCACTCGCCTGTGGTGCAATCCGGACGCTCCATCTACAACTCAGCGACGAATTGCATACCATCATTTTAAACAGTGCCGCGGTTGTCACAACGGGGCAATTTTCAACAGCCAGTTAGGTCCTCGACGACCTCGCATCAAACTAGGAAGCAGTTCATGGATAGCAATGTAGTACCCACGTTCCTACGCGCTAAACTGAAGCGGGGACTGCTCGAGGTCAAAGTCGACGCCGCCACCTTGCCTGCGGCTAACCTGTTCGGTTTCGCGGAGCGCCGGAATCCAAAGCGGGCATTTCTCTTTGTATCCAAAGTTCTGGGACGCTACATACCGGCGCGCCCATCGATCATGGCTGCCAGTTTCGAGAGCCTCGTCAGCGAGATCCCAGCGAACCTGCCCGGCCCAGTGCTGGTAATCGGCGTGGCCGAAACCGCAGTTGGCCTCGGTGCCGGCGTGTACCGTGCTTATAGTGCAACGCGTTCCGATAGCGTGTACCTCACCAGTACCCGTCATCCTTTGGGTACCGACCTCTTTGCTCGATTCGAGGAAGAGCACAGTCATGCCAGCACCCACTTAATCCACCTGCCGGTCGATCCCGAGGTTCGTGATTTGATGCTTCAGGCCCGATCCTTAGTCCTGGTGGACGATGAGGCTTCTACCGGCAAGACCTTTCTCAACCTGCACCGCGCACTAATCGAAGCCGGCCTGAAGAAGATCGAGCGAGTGGTCACGTGCGTCCTGACGGACTGGTCTGCGGGTGCTGTGAGTAAGGCCATCGGAGAGTCGACCACCGCCGTATCCTTGTTGAGCGGGTCGTATCAGTTCCACGAAGATCAGTCCGCGCCCCTGCCGGATATGCCAGGCGTCGGTGCCGTTTCTATAGGCGAATGGCCTCTCTCACCCCGCAATGACTGGGGGCGCTTGGGCGTTCGCCGCGTGGAGGACACGCTCGCACCGGACATTCAAATCCGGCCCGGCGAGAACGTAGTCATAGTTGGTACCGGTGAGTTCGTCTGGCGTCCCTTCCTGCTGGCGGAGCGTGCGGAGCGAGCCGGGGCAGACGTCTACTTCAGCTCCACCACGAGATCCCCTGTGGCCCTGGGCCACGCGATCGAGCACGTGCTGTCGTTTCCTGACAACTATGGCCTCGGTATTCCGAACTTCCTCTACAACGTGAAGCCCGGTCAGTTCGACCGAGTTCTTATCTGCACGGAAACCCCGGCGCAAGCGCTCCCTGCAGAACTGGTTGATGTCCTGAATGCGGAGATAATTTTCGATGAGCAGTAACCGTCCGCTGATATTCGTCGATCTCGACGACACCCTGATCCAGACCGCAGGCAAGATGGAGGAGGCCACACCACGAATCATCGCCACTCTGGACGTGCATGGGCAGCCCAACGGGTACATGAACCCGGTCCAGAACTTCTTCATCAACTGGCTGCTGGCCTCAGCCGATGTCGTTCCGGTTACCGCACGCAGCGTGGAGGCCTACAACCGCGTCAAGCTTCCTTTCACCGAAGGCGCAATTTGCTCCCACGGTGGAGTGATACTCCGCCCTGACGGATCGCCTGACCAGACCTGGCACGGACAGATGGCCGCGTCGCTCCGGACCTTTCAAGACCGGCTGTCGCCACTGAGCGAAGCCACCCTGCAAATCGGCAAAGAACTGGGCTACTCCGTGCGCAGTTGGGTAGTTGGAGAGAAAGGTCTGCGCCACTACGTCGTGACCAAGCACAACGAGTCCAACGACTCGGTGCTCACCGAGTTGCTGACCGAAGTTCAATCTCGACGCATGTTGGAATGCATGCACACCCATGTTAACGGCAACAACCTCGCCTTCCTGCCTGAGGGTTTGGAAAAGCGCTTCGCCGTTCAAGAATGGTTGCGTCGCGACCGTGAGATCCACGGCGAGCGGCCAGTCCTAGGCTTCGGTGACAGCATCTCCGACCTGGGGTTCATGGACCACTGTCATATGTGGTCGACGCCGGCGCACAGTCAACTGGCGACCGTAGTGAAGGGGCTCATCAATGACTAATCTTCTCGCCACACTGAGCACCGTCGGCAGCGGCAGCTACGCCCCTGAAGATGTGCATTTCCTTTTGCAGCGCGTGCCGCTGAGCGTCACTAACGTTGACGAAAAGGAACTTCTGATCCAGACGAATCAGAAACATTACTCCGAGATGATAAGCTTGGAGCAGGCTCCTACCGACGTGCACAAGCGTTTCCACACCCATGTCCTGGCGCAGAACGGCGCTCGTATGGCTTCCAATGTTCAGTCCCTGGCCTTGGCATTGAGTGCCGCTTACACCGGGCCGAGCATCGCCCTGGTTTCATTTGTTCGCGCAGGCGTACCCCTCGGCGTCCTGCTGCGCCGGGCACTCGTCGAAATGGGCCGCGATGCTCACCACTACGGCGTCAGCATCATTCGCGATCGCGGTATCGACACGGTGGCTCTGGAAGCCGTCATCCAGCTGCACGGTCCCGAAAAGATCGTCTTCGTGGATGGTTGGACCGGAAAAGGCGCAATCTCCGGTGAGCTCAAGCGCACCTTGGACGACGACAAGCGCTTCCCAGAAGATCCTCGCCTCGTTGTTCTGGCAGACCCCTGCGGCCGCGCTTGGCTAGCTGGCTCTGCAGAGGACTGGGTAATTCCGTCTGGCATCCTCGGCGCGACCGTGTCCGGCCTAGTATCCCGCACCATCTGGCCGACTCAAGGCGGGCTTCATGGTTGCGTGACATACGACCACCTGCCTAAGCATGATGTAACCCGAGAGTTCATCAATAAGATCGAGGCCGAACGCGGGGCGCTGGGCGAGGTTCATCCCGCAACTCCATGGACCAACGAACAGCGATTGGAACTCCAAGCGTCCGCTGATGACGCGGTGTCCTCGCTGGCAACTCGCTTTGACATCTCCAACTTGAATCGCGTGAAGCCGGGTATCGCTGAGGCAACCCGAGCGGTTCTGCGTCGTGTGCCTGATCACGTTCTGGTACGTGATCGCAACGACAGCGACGTGCAGTTGTTAATTCATCTCACTGACCGCGCGGGCGTGGCCGTAGAGGAAGCTGGCGCGGACCTGGGTCCGTATCGTGCCGCGACAATCATACGGTGTCCGATCTGATGGGCACCATTTCTCCGTTCGCCGTCTGGGCGACTCTGTACATGCCGACCCGCGGTGACATCCTGGACGTGGATTTCGGCACCAAGATCTCAGAATTGCGCTCACCTGTGGTGTGCCTGGAAGACGCGCGGCTTACCGCAGAAACTGGGAGCAACTCGATGCCCGCCTGTCACAACGCGACGCATGTAAGACGATGGTCGGCCTGCTTGAGCTCGCGGGCCTGCATGGCGCGCAGGCCGTACTGGCCGGGCAGCTTGATGCGATGCTGGAAACCGGCGAGCTTCCCGATCTCAAGGCGCTGCGTGACCGATACGCACCCCGTGAGGCGCAATGTCCCGATGTCGAGGTTCAGATGCCGCCCGTTGCCGTCTATCACGAACTGCTCGAAAAGGTGGCCAGCGTGAACGCGCCCGCGCATGATGGTGGCCGCCTGGCCCTGATGCTCAACGAGGTGCGTTTGCCAACGATCGGCAGGTTGTGGCCCGAGTTTGCTGAGCGCTCGGATAAGGAAGCCTAGCCGGCCGCACGCCTGCTCGGCGCACTGCTAGAGCACGAGCTGGCCGAACGCGCTAAGCGACGCATCGAGCGGCACCGTACCGAGTCGCATCTGGACCCGACCAAGACGCTCGCCGCCTTCGACTTCGGCGCCGTGCCGATGTTCTCAAAAGTGCATGTTACAGCGCTGGCCACCGGAGAGTCATGGCTGGAAAGGCGCCACGGTTCTCTTGTTCGCCCCCCCTAGGATCGGAAAAAGCCACGTGGGATCGGCTATCGGTCACGCATTGATCGACGTCGGCTACCGCGTGATGTTCACGCGTACCAGCGAGCTCGTTCAGAAGCTGCAGGCCGCGCGCCAAAGCCTGCAGTTACCTTCCGCGCTGGCCAAGCTCGATCGCTCCGATTTGATCATCCTCGACCTATGTGCAGGACCTCGTTATGTAGAGTCAACTGCCTGGACCCTCGGCCGATGGGATTTTGAGGCGGCGGAACTACACATAACTGGAACGAGCTATTGTGATTCCTCCGTTCACTTGAATGGGAGATTCACATGCTGGAATTTCTCTTTCCCCGCGATTGGCCGCTTTATGCTGCCGGCCCGCAAGGACCGCTAGTCCGCAAATTTTCGGCGTGGGTCGTCGAGCCCGGCTATACGCGCATTTGCGCACGGCACCACGTACGCCGTTTCCGTGAGGTTCTTGTCTATAACCATGTAGCGGCTGGCACCAGCCTACCGATTACTTCGACTGCGCTGTCCCGCTGGTTCGCACCGTGGTCGCACGACACCTTATACCTCGCCACGCAGCGAGCGGCAGAACGCTTTTTATGCGATCGAGGTCTCTTCGTTCCGGTGGCTAAACCGAGCCAGTTCGACTCGCTCATTTCGCAATACCGATCCCATCTCATTGATCTGCGCGGACTCGCTCCTGATACAGTCGAGCACCACCTGAGGACGGTTACCGGCGTCCTGTCGAGCGCCTGTTCGAAGCGCCGCCTTGAGCGCTTTGTCGACCAGACCAGCAAGCATCTTCGCCGCCAGACTCTTCAGCGTACTCGAACTTGCAGACACGCGTCAGGCCACGGCGACATCGCCACTAAGGCCGTATGTCCTCCGCCTGGCGCTTGTGCTGCTGTGCACCGCCGGGCTGAGGCGAAGGGAGTTGCTACGGCTAACGTTGGCCGATGTAGACGCGCACGCTGGAGTCCTGCACATACGCGAATCAAAGTTTCACAAATCGAGATGGGTTCCGCTTTCGTGCGGTGCCCGGCTAGAACTGCGCCGCTACCTCACGCGCCGCCTCGCTACCCCTCTCGACACTACGCCGTCGTCACCGTTACTGTGCAATATGCACCATGGTCTGCGGGGCTACCCTGGAACGGGATTGCATGAAGGTATCACGGGATTACTGCAAGAAGCAGGCTTCCGGGATGCCGACGGGCGGGTTCCCCGTATTCGCGACTTTATGCATTCCCTTGCAATTGAAGCCCTGATGCGATGGTATCGTCACGGGGCGGACGTCCAGTCCAACCTGCCAAAGCTCGCACTCTACATGGGTCATGTATCAATCGTATCGACTGCCTACCATTTGCACTGGATTCCGGAACTCCGAGAGCTGGCGAGCGATAGGTTCGCGAAACGATTTGGCTATCTTGTTCAGGGAGAGCAATGATGAAACGGCGTCCTTGCTCCGGTGAGCTCGGACGGAGTCTTGTCCGATTCTTCCAGGATTATCTACCTACGTTGCGAGGGATGAGCCGGCACACGATCCATAGCTATCGCGACACGCTGGTGCTTCTGATGCGATTTCTTAGTGCGAAGCGACACTGCGGCATTGAACGTCTGGATCTTGCGGCGATCACCGCCGAATCGGTCGGACAGTTCCTGACACCTCTCGAGCGAGACCGGCACAACGGCATTGCCACGCGTAATGCCCGGCTTGCCGCGATTCATACATTCGCGCGGTTCTTGGCAACTGAACGTCTTGAACATCTGGCGGTGGCGCAGGCAATCCTCAGCATTCCATTCAAACGCGGGGCGCGGTCAGCGCCGATCGAATATCTCGAGCAGGACGAGGTTGAGGCGCTGCTGAATGCGGTCGATCGAACGACCGCCGCCGGTCGGCGTGACTACGCGTTGTTTTCACTGATGTTCAATACCGGCGCAAGGGTGCAGGAGGTACTCGACCTTCGTTTATGCGACCTGCGCATGCAGCGGCCGTGCCAGGTAAGACGAAGGCAAGGGAAACAAGGTCCGCGTCGGACCTATCCGAATGAAAGGGACTTCCCCGTCCCGAGGCTGCGGCGGAAGCCGCGAGTCGGCATCGAAGTGCCATGATGGAGTGTCGAACTACATCAACGCCAACAGGAGGGGAAGTCCATGCCAA